>CAKPSB010000001.1 GCA_934183155.1 uncultured Bacilli bacterium
ATTGAGGAGAGCTGTTCCTAGTACGAGAGGACCGGAATGGACATACCTCTGGTGTATCTGTTGTCACGCCAGTGGCACTGCAGAGTAGCTATGTATGGAATGGATAACCGCTGAAAGCATCTAAGCGGGAAGCCAGCTTCAAGATGAGTTTTCCCATTTTAATAAAGTAAGTTCCCAGAGAGACTATCTGGTTGATAGGCTGGAGGTGGAAGCATGGCAACATGTTGAGCTGACCAGTACTAATAGAACGAGGATTTAATCCTATAGATTATTTTCCTATGAGATATTTAACACATTATCATGTTTTCAGAGAATTATTTCTCTTATTTGATTTGTAACGATAGCAAAGTGGATACACCTGTTCCCATACCGAACACAGAAGTTAAGCACTTTAACGCCGAAAATAGTGTAAGCGAAAATAGGAAGTTGCAAATCTTTTTTTGTGCCTAAAACATTTGATTTTAGGCATTTTTTAATATAAAAACTGATAAATATAATAAAATATTTATCAGAAATTTTAAAAATATAACTAAAAGTTAATAAAGGACTTTAGTATTCTCATGTTCTTCTTCCATACATAATTTATACATATCAACATTAAGAACTAATGATATTCTCCATAAAGTTCCAATTGAGAACGTTTGATGAACGTTATTTTCAATATTTGAAATAAACTGTTTAGAATAATTTGCCTTTTCAGCTAACTTTGCCTGTGTTAATCCACGTTCTTTTCGATAACGTCTAACATTTTTACCAATAAAACCATATACATAGTTTTCATCATTTCTATCGAAATTCATATTATCACCATCAATATATATTTTCCCATATTTTTGAACGCAAAAGGTGTCATAATTAATGACACCATAATCACTAATATTTATTCAAAATAAATAAAAAGTATTGTTTTGTTTTAATTTTTTTTGTATACTGGTGATGGTGATTAGATATGGAATATAAAATAACAGCACGTAGTGAGATGGATACAATTGCTTTAGCACAAAATCTTGAATCAGAAAAATTTCCAAATATGGTCATTTGTTTAAATGGAGAACTAGGCAGTGGAAAAACACTTTTTACTAAAGGTTTTGCGAACGCACTTGGGATTGGTGAAACAATTACCTCACCAACATTTAATATTATTAAAGAGTATGATGGTGAATTGCCACTATATCATATGGATGTATATCGTTTAGATGGAAATACAGAAGGAACAGGCATTGAAGAATACTTTACTAAAGGTGGAGTTGTCATTATTGAATGGGCTAATACTATTAAAAATATATTACCTGAACATCGTTTAGATATTAAATTTAAAATTGCTGGAGAAAATTCACGTATTTTAATAATTACTCCTCATGGAAAAGAATATGAAGAATTATGCGAGGCCGTACTTTGAAATACTTATTTATAGATTCAGCGACTACTAATTTAGTAGTCGCTATCATTATTGACAATAAAATTGCCTATATTTATAACAAAAATATTGGCCACGATACTTCAAGTAATATGATGCCCGTTTTAGCAGAGGCTTTTAAAGTCTCTAAAATACTACCAAAAGATATAGATAAAATATTTGCCGTAAATGGACCAGGTTCTTTTACTGGTATTAGAGTTGGCCTTACAGTAGCCAAAACAATGGCATACTGTCTAAATATTCCTGTTGTGCCTATATCTTCATTAGAAACAATGGTTTCAGCCAAAGGTGGAACAGCTTTAATAAATGCTAGAAGAGGATATGTCTTTGCGGGAACTTATGATGAAAATTTAAATGTTTTATATCCAGACAATTATGTTTTAATGAACAAAAAATTAAAACAACCTTATGTTAGTTATGATGAATTCGAATTTACTGTGGAAAAACCAGATATAAACGTTTTAAAACTCATAAAAAAGCATGAAAGTGATGCACCAATCAATCCACATAGCCTAAATCCAAATTATTTAAAACTAACCGAAGCTGAAGAAAAACAAAAAAATGATTGAAACAGTTGAAAATAAAGCAAGTTTAACCAATATTTTATTAGAATATTTTCCAAATTATATTTTAACAAATGACCCATATGAACACGGATATGTTTATAAAATTAATAACAAAGTAATAGGTATAATTTTATACAGCATTATATATGATCGCGCTGAATTAAATTATATTGTAGTTTTAGAAAAATACCGTCATCAAAAAATAGGAGAAGAACTTTTAGAAAAATGTTTAAAAGATTTAAAAAACAAAGCTGTGGAAAACATAACGCTAGAAGTTAACAAAAATAATAAAGCTGTACAGTTTTATTTGAAAAACGGCTTTATAATTAAAGCTATTAGAAAAAACTATTATAAAACTGATGATGCCTATTTGATGATTAAGGAAGTGATTTAATGTATATTTTAGCAATCGAATCAAGTTGTGACGAGACCAGTGTAAGCATAATAAAAGATGGTCAAAAAGAAATCAGCACAGTAGTTTTATCTCAAATGGATACACACGCTAACTACGGTGGGGTTGTTCCCGAAATTGCCAGTAGAATGCATGTAGAAAATATAACAATAGTTATAGATGAAGCTTTAAAAACAGCTAATATGAAAATGGAAGAAATTGACGCCATTGCTGTGACTTATGGACCTGGATTAATAGGATCACTATTAGTAGGATTAATGGCTGCCAAAACGCTATCTTTTATTTATAATAAACCATTAATTCCAGTCCACCATATTGCAGGACACATATATGCGAATAATTTAGTCAAAAGATTAACTTTTCCATTGATAGCCTTAGTTGTTAGTGGTGGACATACTGAACTTGTATATATGAAAGAAGATTATAGCTTTAAAAAATTAGGTGGAACTTTAGATGATGCGGTAGGCGAGGCTTATGACAAAGTGGCTAGAGTTATAAATGTCCCATATCCAGGTGGACCACTTGTTGATAAATTAGCATTAAAAGGTGAAGATACATATGCTTTACCACTACCATTAAACGATGATAGTTATAATTTTAGTTTTAGTGGCCTAAAAAGCGCTGTTATAAATTTAGCCCATAATGAAGCTCAAAGAGGAAATGAAATAATACCAGAAAATATGGCTACCTCATTTCAAAATAGAGTAGTAGAAATATTAACTAAAAAAACAATAAAATCCTTGAAAGATCATAATGTTCATGAACTCATTGTTGCTGGAGGAGTTGCGGCCAATAAAGGATTACGTAAAGCATTAACAAAAGCCTGCCAAGAAAATAATATAAATTTAACAATACCAGAAATTAAATATTGCACAGACAATGCTGCCATGATAGGTGCAGCCGGTTATTATGCCTATCAAAAAGGAAGAATAGCCGATTTAAATTTAAATGCCAAAGCCACAGATATATTAAAATAAAAAAGCTGAATTATTCGGTTGAAGAACCCAAATATTCAGCTATTATAGTTACAAAAGAATTAGAAAAATATGAATTAGAATTTATATTTTTTAATTTTGGCGAATTAATAAAAATATTATTTTTTCCTAAATTAACAAAAGAATATTCATTATTAGTATTCTCTACCGAAATAATTCCATGAATAACTATCTGCATAGAAGAATCATCATATATCCAATGACTACCCCCAATATAAACATTATCAGTACCATTTAATTTAAAACCCACACTAATAAAATCTGTTTCCGGATTAGGAGTATCATTTAATTTTGGAAGAGCGTAAGTTATAATTGTAATTTTATAGTAACCAATAGAATTAAATTTTATTGAATTATTATTTAAAGATATCAGATGTGCTGGGTCAAGTTCGATTCTTTCAATTGGAATTTGCTCTAATGGAGATATTTCTATACCATCATCTAAAGTTCCATCATTATATGTAACTAAATAAGCCATTTTAATCAAAGTAGGACCAGCCGGCCCAGTAGGTCCAGCTAATCCTTGCGGACCTATCGGTCCTATATCACCTTTAGGAATTTTAAAAGTCAATTTTAAATTTTGATTATCTCCAACATTATTTACAGAAGCTTTCTCTTTTGAAGAAACGGTAATGGTATCCATGATTTCTATCGTAGTAGGACCAGCTGGCCCAGTAGGTCCAATATTACCAATTTTCTGCTTACAAACAGCCCCTTTACGGAGAATTTCTTCAATTTTTTCATTTCTATTTTTCAAAAAGTTTCCCCCCTTAATAATAGCTTATGAAAGAAAAAACATTTCGTTAAAGACTCTAATATAAAAATCAAAAGTTCATTCAAAACCTTTGATTTTTTTTAAAGCTTTTTCAAATAAAATGACAAGATAGTATAACAAACTAGCCATAACACCAAGCAAAATAATACCAGTCATAACCAAATTTAAATTAAAAACTTGTGAACCATACATTATTAAATAGCCAACTCCAGCTTTTGAAACCAAGAATTCTCCCATAATAACGCCAATAAATATAAGCCCAATATTAATTTTACATATACTTATTAAATTATGATAATTACTAGGAAAAACAAGCTTAAAAAATATTTGTGAATCACTAGCATTAAAAGCTTTAAAGAGTAACACCTTATTTCTATCAGTTGACGAAAATGCTTGATATGTATTTATAATGGTTATAATTACAGAAATAAATAGAGCCATAATAATTATCGATTTAATTCCAGCACCAGCAATTATAATAATAATTGGACCTAAAGAAACCTTTGGTAAACTATTTAGAATAGTTAAATAAGGATCAACAACCTTAGCAATAAATTTAAACTTCCACAAAACAGTAGCAATTAAAATCCCCAAAATAGTACCAATAGTAAAGCTAATAATAACCTCATAAAACGTTATAAACAAATGATGAAACAACAAACCGGACTGATAAAGTGAAATAATCGCCTTTAGTATAGCCTTAGGACTCGACAATACAAAAGTATTAATCAACTCATGATCAGCTGAATACTGCCAAAAAAATACCAACATTACTACAATTAAAATTTGAATAAACTTAATTAAAAAATTATTAATCCAAATACTCTTTAAATATTTTTTGTGTTCTAAACTATACATGATAATCAATATCCTTCCATATTTTATCATAGTAGTTTGCAAATTCTTTAGCTTTTCTATTAAAAATAGGGGTACTTTTATTAGAAAGTTTTATTTCATATATATTTTTAATTTTACAAGGTCTTTCAGTTAAAACAATAACCCTATCAGCCATACTAATAGCCTCAGCTAAATCGTGAGTAACCATAACCGCACTTTTCCCTTCATTTTTAATAATTTTATAAACATCATCAGAAACCGCTAATCTCGTTTGATAATCCAATGCAGAAAATGGTTCATCTAAAAATAAAATATCAGGTTTAGTAGCTAAAGTTCGAATAAGAGCAACTCTTTGTCGCATTCCACCAGACAAATTATTAGGATAAACATTCATAAAATCATTTAAACCATACGTTTTTAAAAGATTTACAACATACTCTTTAGAATCGTTTGTAATATTATTTGAAAGTTCCAATCCTAGCAAACAATTTTTATATATAGTTCGCCATTCAAGCAAATTATCACGTTGAAGCATATAACCAAATTTCAAATTATCATCATAATTAATAGAACCACCAGAAGCTATATCCAATCCACACAGTATAGAAAGAATAGTACTTTTACCACAACCAGAAGGCCCTACAATAGCAACAAATTCACCCTTCTTCAATTCAAAAGAAAAATCATCAACAGCCAAAATTTCCCTTTTTTTAGTATGATAAATTTTTCTTAAATTTTTAACCTTTAAAATACTAGTCATTATTAACCAATTTGTTATAAGAAACCTTACCATCAAGCTTAGAAGCATTTCTCATAATACTTTGAATATGATCAAAATCTTTTTTTTCTATAGAAGTAGTTTTATACCAAGCATCAATATCTTTGTATCTTTGAATAATATTTTTTAAATCATTTAATTTAGTATCAGGAAAATAATCATCTATAACTAAAGCAATATCTTCACTACTGTGACTGTGAACATAATCTAAGCCTTTTTGAATAGCTTTAGTAAAGCCCTTAATAACCTCTTTATTTTCATCAATATAACTTTTTTTAGCATTATAAGCAGTATATGGAACATTACCACCAAGTTCACCAATAGACGCTACAATTTTACCATAGCCTTCTTTTTCTAATTTAGAAGCAGTTGGTTCAAACAAAGAAACATAATCACCAGTACCACCAATAAATGCACCACTCATTGAAGCAAAGTCAATACTAGTGTCAAAATTAACATCAGTAGTTTTAATTCCATTTTTATTAAGTGCATATTCTAAAGTCATAGCAGGCATACCACCAGCACGCCCAGCAATTATGTGTTTTCCCTTTAAATCATTGAGCTTAAAATTTTTGCCACCTCTAGCCACCAAAAAGCTACCATCTTTTTTAGTTAAACCAGCAAAATTTACTAAATAATCCTTTTGACCTTGATTATAAACATAAATAGTTGCTTCACTACCACAAAAACCAATTTGAACATCACCAGACAAAACAGCCGATGTAACTTTATCAGCTCCAGAAGTTAAAATAATATCAACATCTAATCCTTCATCTTCAAAATATCCAAGTCCTGCGGCCACATACTGTGGAGCGTAAAATATACTATGTGTAACCTCACCAACTTTAACTTTAGTCATGTTCTTATCATTCTTCGGTCTAAAAACATAAACCCCTGTGATAAACAAACCAATTAAAAGCAAAATAACAACAAACTTTTTCAAAAATCCCTCTCCTTTCAAATTCATAGTATTATATTCAAAAACAAAAAAAATGTTTGTGCATAAATATGTTATAATATAAAAAGGAAGAGGAAAAAATATGGAAAATATAAACAAAAAAGAACTAATAATTATTAACGACAATGGTAAATATACAGCCATAGGTAATACCGAAGATTATAAAACACATCATATTGATTGTTTAATTGAATATGCTTTCTATAATACAAACTTCAAAACAACAGAAAGTGATGATTCAAAACTGTTTCATAAGATCATTTATTATTTAATAATAAAAGGAGACGCAGTTTATCTTCATAGTCAAGGATATGGGCTACTATATATGCCATCCATACCAACAGGCAAACAAATAGATACATTATATAAAATATTTAGTCAACTAGAAACAACAACAATTTACACTAATTATGATATAAAAATGAATAAACAAGGACAAATAACCGGTAGTATGGTAAATGGTGAAGAAAACACTAAAGCAATAGATTCTTATTTAGATGAAACAAAATCAAAAAAAAGTAACCAGCCAAAAATATTAAAGAAAAGGATGATAAAAGATGACAATCAATAATTCAAACAACGATAGTGCAGTTATTATTATAGATAAAGAAGGTCAAGAACACAAAATAGGAAACCTTGAAGATTTAAATATATATTATCACGCTGATTATCTTAAAGAATACATCCACGGTCATTATAAAGAAGAATTAGAAAGAATGAAAATAAAAAAAGGTGAATATTTAAAAGAAGTTCACGCTTGGCTTTTAAATTATTTTGGTGACATAGTTTATCTAAATGAGGGAAAAGAAGGATATCTGTTTTTACCAAATGAATTAAGTGAAAAACAACAACAAAAATTACAAGAACTAGAAAGCTTAATAGGAGATCAACGAGGATATTTAAGTTATGATGGAAGCATTATAGATGGAGAGCCAATATTTAAAGAAATAGAAGATGAAATAAAACTAAAAGACAAATTACAAATATATATTAATTCAACTAAAAAAAAGCTTAAATAGCTTTTTTTAGTTTTCCTTCCTTTAATAGATTAAGCATTTTAATATTTTGATTATATGTACCAAGGTAATTATCTATGCCGTTTGTCTTAGCTAATTTTTTTCTGTAAGAAAAGCTACTATCAAAACCAATAGATTTAAGTCCATCAACAATAGAACCATATCTATAATCAGAAGCATTTAAATATTCATCATTCGAAATAACAGTATGTTCAATAGCTTTGTTTTTTAATTCAACCTTCTCATTAAAATTTTCCTGTTCGCTATTAGTTTGAAAAGGTGCTTTTTCAATAGTTTTATTGTCGTCAGTTGATTCAATATTTTTAACTTCATCAGAATCATTAACTTCAAAATCATTATCTTTTTTAGCTAATATATCTAGAGGATTTTCATTCACATTATTTTCATCTTTAATCTCTAAGTGTAAATGTTTACCATAAGCATTTCCAGTTGCGCCCATCGTACCAATAACATCACCTTTTTGTATATGTTGTCCATTAGATACCTTAACACTATCATATTTCATATGGGCATATAATGCCGTTTTACCATCATCCTGTTTAACTTTAACATAATTACCATAAGTTGAAAGCCCCTTAGAAGCATGATTAGTACCCTTAACATTGTTAACAGCCATAGTAACAACTCCGTCATTCAAAGAAATAATCTCACTTTCACTTCCGTCACTAGCCACAATATCAATAGCTTTATGCGAAGCATTATAATTATTAGTAATAACCTCATTCATACCTTGAATAACGTGTCCCATCATATTATCACCCCCTCTCAATTATTAACATAGAACGTAAAGAAACATAAATCCTTTCTTTTTTTGAAAAAAAACAATCTTTTTTTGATATAATAAATAAAGAAAGTAAAAGGTGATTACCATATGACACTAACTTCATTAAATGAAAAACAACTCCAAGCTGTAAAAAGCCCAGATGGACCATTATTAATCCTAGCGGGTGCCGGCAGTGGTAAAACAAAAGTTTTAACAACAAAACTAGCATATTTAGTTAATGAAAAAAACATCAATCCATATAACATCTTAGCAATCACCTTTACAAATAAAGCCGCTAAAGAGATGAAAGAAAGAGCATATAAAATGCTTAAAGAAAATGCATATAAAATGCAAATATCAACCTTCCATTCTTTAGGATTGCTATTAATCAGAGAAAACTATGAAAAACTAGGTTTTGAAAAAAACTTCACAATCTTAGATAGTGACGATACATTAACCATAATAAAAAAAATACTAAAAGATATGAATTTAGATCCTAAAATGTATAATCCAAGAGCCATTAGAAACAAAATCAGCAGTGCTAAAAATGAACTGATAGATTCCAAAGAATATAGCAAATTTGCCAATTCACAATATGAAGAAGTAGTCTTATCAGTATTTGAAAAGTATGAACAAAAAGTATTAAAAAATAACTCAATGGATTTTGACGATCTACTTTTACTTCCAATTAAATTATTTAAAAAAAATCCATCAATATTAGAAAATTACCAAGACAAATTTAAATACATTTTGGTTGATGAATATCAAGACACTAATGAAGCACAATATACATTAATAAAAATGCTTAGTAAAAAATATCAAAACATATGTGTCGTTGGTGATATAGACCAGTCAATATATGGATTTAGAGGAGCCAACTTTAGAAACATTTTAAACTTCGAAAAAGATTACCCCAAAGCAAAAATCATTTTATTAGAAGAAAACTACCGTTCAACAAGTAATATATTAAACGTCGCTAACGACATCATAAAAAACAACAAACAAAGAAAAGAAAAAAACTTGTGGACCAAAAATGAAGCCGGAGACAAAATAAAATACCACCGCGCCTATGATGAAAAAGATGAAGCAAACTACGTAGTAAACGAAATTCAAAAGTTAGTAGCAAAAGGTGAAGAAAAATCTAATATCGCAGTATTATATAGAACAAATGCTCAATCAAGAAACATTGAAGAAGCTCTTTTAAAAACTAATATTCCTTATAAAGTAGTAGGTAGCTTTTATTTCTACAATCGTAAAGAAATAAAAGACTTAATATCTTATTTAAAATTAATTTATAATTCAAACGATGACGTAAGTCTAATGCGAATAATAAATGTTCCAAAAAGGCAAATAGGACCAAAAACTATTGAAAATTTGTCTATAAAAGCTATGGAAAAAGGCACCTCACTTTATCAAGCTATCGAAAGCGGTAAAGAATTAGAATTTAAAAAGCTAATTGAAAATTTAAAAAAAGCCAGTGAAAATATTTCATTAACAGGACTAGTTGATTTAATTTTAGAAGAAACTAATATAAGACAAGAACTAGAAAATAGTAAAACCCTAGAAGCTGAAGTAAGATTAGAAAACTTAGAGGAATTTAAATCAATAACCAAAAACTTTGAAGAAAATAATGGAGTTATTTCATTAGGTGATTTTCTAAATGAAATAAGCTTAGTAGCCGACATCGAAGAGCATAAAAATGACAACAACGTTATTACATTAATGACCATACATTCAGCCAAAGGCTTAGAATTTGATCACGTATTTATCATAGGTCTAGAAGAAGGACTGTTTCCACACATAAATACATTATCAGATAGTGATGAAATTGAAGAAGAAAGAAGATTATGTTATGTAGCAGTAACCAGAGCAAAAAAAACACTACAGTTAGTAAATGCTCAAAGAAGAATGCTTTATGGTAATACAAATTGTAATCCGCCAAGTAGATTTATAAATGAAATTGAAGATAAATATTTAGAAAAAGATAATACTGAGAAACATTTTGAAAAAGATAAAGTGATAGATGAAAATGCTACCTATAATGTAGGTGACCATATTGTACATAGTATTTATGGCGAAGGCGTAATAGTTGCCATCGGGTCAATTTTATCAATAGCCTTTGCCCATCCGTATGGTATTAAAAAAATAATCAAAGGACATAAAAGTATAAGAAAGGTGTGATGTTATGATATTGTCCATAATAGATAAATTAAATGATTTTATAGAACCATTTAAAGATTGGATAGTAGCTAACCATAATAATCCATTTATGTGGTTAGCCTTCGTCCTAATAGGAATAGCTGTATTTGCAATTACCTATAGTGCTCTTAATAAAAATAATCAATAAATAATCATATTGTGATATTTTTAACTAAGTAAAAGATACTTAGTTTTTTTATAAAAGTTTTAGGAAATCTATATTTTTATTTAAATAATTGATATAATGGTAATACAATATGGAGGGTAAATATGCGGATGAATAGGACACAAAAAAATTATATTATATTAGGACTTAGCGTTATAGTTTTAATAATGGCAGTAGGATATGCGGCTTTTTCAAGTCAACTTAAAATAAGTGGAACATCAAGTGTAACTAGTAGTTGGGATGTAGAAATTACTAATATAGAAAGTACAAATGTAATTGGTAGTGCTACTAATGGAAGCGCTCCAACATATACAAAAACAACCGCTACATTTAATACTAATTTGGTATCACCAGGAGATTCTATAACTTATGATGTAACTGTAGAAAATAAAGGTAGTATTGATGCTACTTTAAAGACAATAACAAAAACAGATACAAATAATTCAGCTATTTTATTTGAAACATCAGGTATAAAAGAGGGTGATAGTCTGCTTGTGGGAGCAAAAGCACATATGCTTGTAAAAGTAACATATAATCAAGCCATAGCTTCACAACCGAAAAATTTAACAAGTACATTAAAAGTAACATTAGATTATGTTCAAAAATCATCTTCTACTGTAACACCTTCAACATCATTAGCGGCTGATAAGCTTAAAGAAAATGTTGTAACAACTGGAGATGGGTTATATGCTGATACTACTGAAGAGGGAAGATATATTTATAGAGGGGCAAACCCTAATAACTATATTACTTTAGGTAGTGATATGTATAGAATCATTTCGGTAGAAAGTGACAATACTATTAAAGTTATATATAATGGAATTATTGAAAGCAAAGCGTTTGATAGCCCGGATTACCGTGATAATGACGCCGGAGGAACTTATTGTGCACAGGCTGAAGGTAGTGGATGTAATGCTTGGGCAAAAAGTGATAATTTTGTAAATGGAGACTTTAGTGGTACAGTCCTTAAAGATGCTGAGCTTAATACATATTTAAATAATGATTGGTACAATACCTTGAATTATGGTAATTTAATAACTTCCCATACATGGAATGTTGGACCAGCAAATTATGAAGAAATTAATTTACAAACTAGTGTTAATGAAGAAAAAAAGTATACATGGAGTGGTAAAATTGGTCTTATGAATGTAACTGATTATGTAAAAGCCAGCACCAATTCAGCCTGTGATAGTGTAAATGCATATAATACATCATCATGTTATAATAATATTGAGGCACATAACTGGATATATAAAAATATTGCTGTAGATGATAATTGCCTATGGACGCTCACGCCGGGTGTTGGCAGCCCAGGCATTGTGTTCGATGTGCCCAGAGGCGAAGGCGCCCTTGGCTACAACCTTCCGGCCGATGCGGGCGGCGTGGCCCCAGTTTTTTATCTATCCTCTGATATCTCTCTTGAGGGAGACGGAACTTCAAATAGTCCATATACTGTAGAATAAAATAAAATATAGACGAAGCAATTGGTAAGTTTCTGAAAGGAACGCAGGAGCGGGACGAGCGATAGCGAAAGTCTCGCAGGATAATCAGGCGACTGCGTCAGCAGCTGCCTGCCGGTTTAAATTTAAATTTTGCACATGGCTCAATCAAAAGAGCGGGCCATGAGGGATACTTTTGAAAAGTGATGCGTTTTATCGCGCCTTGCTCTAACAACAGTAATGGCACGTCTTCAAATCTTTCTCTCTATCAGAAGAAGGAACGTAAGCAGAACCATATCAAATTAAATAAAGGTTTTTAAATTTAAATAATTGACGCAATAATAGAGAATAGTAGGAGAGATGTATATGAATAAAAAAGGTTTTACCTTAATTGAACTTTTAGCGGTTATAGTAATACTAGCAATAATAGCTGTTATTACTACACCAGTAATATTAAATGTAATTGAAGGAGCAAGATTAAATTCGGCAAAAGATAAAGCATGGGGAACAATAGCTGCTGCGAGATTAGCCTATTCAAAAGATCAAACTAGCTCTGGTGAAAATGAACTTTATACTTTAGGAACACCAATAACATTTGGCTCTGGCGATGAAAAAGTTGGAAGTGCGAAAATAACTGTAAGTGGTGAAAGAGCAAAATCAGGAACTGTAGTAATTGATAAAGATGGAAAAATAATTGCAAGTGCTTTACAGTTTGGTAATTATTATTGTTCTACAATTAATAGTAAAGAAGATAAAACTATTAATCCAAATAAAATGGTATGTTCGAAAGAAAAAAAAGATGTTATAGGAGAGAACATAACTAATAAGCTTAATGAAAATGTTGTAACAACTGGAGATGGGTTATATGCTGATACTACTGAAGCAGGCAGATATATTTATAGAGGAGCAAACCCTAATAACTATATTAAATTAGGTAGTGATATGTATAGAATAATATCAGTTGAAAGTGATAACACACTCAAAGTAATAAAAAATGGTAGTATTGGAACTAAAGCTTTTGATGAAGAAAAAGCTAGATATTCTACTACAAGTACGGATTATTGCAATAATACACTGCTAGGCTGTAATGTATGGGGAAGTAAAACAACTATGCTTGATACAAATGGAAATAATGTAACTCAAATGCCTAGAGAAGTTGGTGGAACATTTTATAATTTACCAGATAAAGAGGCTTCATTAAATACGTATTTAAATAATGATTGGTATAATAGTTTAAGCAGTAATGTTCAAAATATAATAGTTTCACATATGTTTAATGTTGGCGTAACTAAATTTGATGAAACAAATTTATCAAATACAATTTCTCAAGAAAAAGCTTATAAATGGAAAGGTAAAGTAGGGTTAATGAATCTTAGTGATTATGTAAAAGCAAGTACAAATTCAGCCTGTGATAGTGTATATGCATATAATTCATCATGTTATAACTGGATTTACGCAGGACCTGTGGCAAAAAGTTATTCATGGACAATCGCGCCTTACTCTGACTCCAACGCTGACTACGTGTTCGGTGTGAGCAGTGAGGGCCTGGACTACGGCAGCGCGTACGGCGGTGACGGCGCGGCGCCAGTTCTTTATCTATCCTCTGATATCTCTCTTGAGGGAGACGGGACTTCATCAAATCCATATACAATTAATTAAAAAGATCAAAAAACATCTTAAAGACAGTTCGAAAAGAACTGCTTTTATTATAAAAAAATAAGCTAAGAAAAGTCAAATTATAAAATAACTTCAAAAATTAATGTAAATTTATTTATATTAAACAATTCAACTTATTAAAACACAATTGAAGTTTATAAAATAATTAGTTATAATAAACATGGTGATAACATGATTGAAAAAAGAATTAAACAACTAACTGAAATTATTAATAAAGCTAATAAAGATTATTACATAAATGATAAACCAACTATAACTGACCAAGAATATGATAGATATATGGAAGAACTAATTAGACTAGAAAAAGCTCATCCAGAATTAAAAAAAATAGATTCTCCAACCCAAAGAGTAGGTAGTGAAGTCATTAGTAGTTTTAAAAAAATTACCCATGAAATTCCAATGCTTTCCCTAGGAGATATATTTAATGAAGAAGAAATCATTGATTTTGATGAAAAAGTAAAAAAAACTATTCATAATCCCAAATATGTTTGTGAATTAAAAATAGATGGACTTTCAGTATCTTTGCTTTATAAAAAAGGGAAACTAGTAAGAGCAGCAACTAGAGGTGATGGTGTGACCGGTGAAGACATCACTCATAATGCCAAAACAATAAAAGATATTCCTTTAAAAATAAATAAACCAATTGACATTGAAGTAAGAGGCGAAATATATATGAGTAAAGCCTCATTTAATAAGTTAAATGAAAACGGTGCGAACTTTGCCAATCCCCGTAATGCTGCCGCCGGAAGCGTTAGACAGTTAGATTCCAAAGTAGCTGCCAGTAGAAATTTATCTTGTTTTACCTACCATCTGCCAGATCCAGAAGATTATAATATATACACCCATAATGACGCTTTAAATTTTATGAAAGAATTAGGTTTTATAACAAATCCAAACAACAAAAAAATAGACAACATTTCACAGTTAATGGATTATGTTAATTATTGGACAAAAGAAAGGCCAAATCTACCTTATGAAATAGATGGAATAGTTATTAAAGTAAATGATTTAAACGATCAAAAAAAATTAGGTTTTACCGCCAGATGCCCCAAATGGGCTATAGCTTACAAATTTCCTGCCGAAGAAGTTTTAACAAAAGTTAAAGAAATAATCTGTACAGTTGGTCGAACTGGCCAAGTAACTCCAAGTGCCATATTAGAACCAGTTCGTGTTATGGGATCATTAATTTCTAAAGCCACATTACACAATGAAGATTATATTTTAAACAAAGATATTAGAGTAGGCGATATTGTTTCCATAAAAAAAGCAGGAGACGTTATTCCTGAGGTTGTTAAACCAATTACCGAAAGAAGAACAGGAACAGAAGAAAAATTCAAAATGGTTCACAACTGTCCAATATGTGGAAGTAATTTAATAAGAAAAGATGATGAGGCAGCTTACTATTGTCTAAATGAACATTGTCCCGCAAGAAAACAAGAAAAGCTAATTCATTTTACCTCACGCCATGCCATGAATATTACCGGATTTGGTGATAGAATAATCGAAGATTTTTACAATCTAGGATATTTAAAAAACGATGACGATTTTTACCATTTAGATAAATATAAAGAAAATTTAAAAGAGTTAGAAGGTTTTGGTGAAAGAAGCATTGAAAAACTATTAGAACAAATAGAAAAAAGTAAAAACAATTCTTTAGAAAAACTACTTTTCGGTCTTTCCATAAGACACGTTGGAAATAAAACAGCTGATATTTTAGCAAAAAACTTTAAAAATATGGATAACCTAATGAATGCTTCACTTGAAGACATAGCTCAAATAAAAGATATTGGATTAACAATAGCTAAAAGCGTATATGAATTTTTCAAAGATGAAAACAATGTTAAATTAATCAATAATTTAAAAATGGATGGAGTCAACATGATTTACTTAAAAGAAATAAGCAATAATGAAACTATATTTAGTAACAAAACATTTGTTTTAACTGGCTCCCTTGAAAGATTTACCCGTGATGAAGCAAAAGAAAAAATAGAATCATTAGGTGGAATATGTTCATCAAGCGTAAGTAAAAAAACCAACGTTGTTATCGCTGGAAATGAAGCCGGAAGCAAATTAGAAAAAGCAAAAAACTTAAGTATAACCATATGGGATGAAGAAGAATTTATAAATAATTTATCAAAGTACTAGAAATAGTACTTTTTAATATAAAAGGGTAATAAGCCTATGTTTAACACTAATAAATCCCTCCTTCTTTAAATTATTAAGTTCCCTAGACATCGCACTTCTATCAACCGCCAAATAAGCAGCCAAATCAGAAAAAGTATATGGTAAATATATATTTTTAGAATTATTTTTTTTTGACATTATTTCAAAATAAGTAAGCAATTTATTTCGAATAGACTTTTGTGAAAGAATCTCAATTCTTTCGTTTTGCCCACGTAACTTAGAAGTTAAAATAACTAAAAAATTAGTCAAAAATCTTTGATAAACTTTATTAACTTTTTCACTATAATTAATAATTTTATCATATTCAATTAAAATAATCTTGCTTTCCTCAATAGCAATAATATCATAATTATAATTATTAATAAGACTAACCGCATTACCAAAAGCTTGATTCTTCCCAATGGTTTCAATAATGCTTTTGTCACCATTATAATCAATCTTAATAACCTCTAAATAACCATCAGTAACAACCCCAACCACTTTACGATCAAGCAAATAGGAAATAGAAATTCCCTTTTGACAAGTAAAACTATCAGCCTTTAAAGATTCGAGCAATTTTTCTGCACCTTGCTTACTAATACCATCAAACAAATTGCCCATTTTACATCACCAAGCAAAAGTATATCACTTTTTTACATTTGTTGCAATTGCAACAAATAGTTTATAAAATAATGTGTTAAAATAAAAGAGTAAAAAGTAGGAGGACAACATTATGAAAGTAATAAAAAGAGATGGACATATGGTAGACTATTGCCCTGAAAAAATAGAAATAGCTATAAAAAAAGCTAATAATGATGTTGAAGAAGAATTTCAAGCATCACCAGTTCAAATAAAAAACATTATAAAATATATTGAAAAACTTGGTAAAAAAAGAATACTAGTTGAAGATATTCAAGATATCATTGAAATGAAACTAATGAGTATTGGAAAATATGAATTAGCCAAAAAATATATAACTTACCGCTACACCAGAGAACTTGTTAGAAGAAGTAATACAACAGATTTAGCCATAAAAGAACTTATAGATGGTGAATCAGAATATTGGAATACTGAAAATTCTAATAAAAACGCTAAAGTAGTAACAACCCAAAGAGATTATCTTGCTGGTATAACATCAACCGATATCACCAGAAGATTTTTACTTCCAGAAGACATCGTTCAAGCCCATGATGATGGTATCATTCATTTTCACGATGCAGATTATTTTGCACAAAATGCTTTACACAATTGTGACTTAATCAATCTAGAAGATATGCTTCAAAATGGAACAAATATAAATGGTGTTATGATTGAAAAACCCCATAGATTTTTAACAGCAATGACAATTGCTACACAATTAATAACCGCTGTAAGCTCAAGCCAGTATGGTGGATGTACAATCACCTTAACCCATCTAGCACCATTTATCAAACAAAGTAAAGAGCACTATATCAAAAAGTACAAAAAAAGAAAATTAACCAAAGAACAAATAGAAAAATTTGCCAATGAGGATTTAGCCAAAGAAATAACGGATGGTGTTCAAACATTTCAATATCAAATAAATTCAATGACCACAACTAATGGCCAAGCACCATTTTTAAGTGTATGCATGTATTTAGGCGAAACAAAAGAATATAAAGAAGAACTAGCCATGCTTATAGAAGAAGTACTAAAACAAAGAATTGTTGGTATGAAAAATGAAAAAGGAGTTTATATAACTCCAGCATTTCCTAAACTTTTATATGTGCTAGAAGAAGACAATATTAATCCAAAGGGAAAATATTATTATTTAACACAGCTAGCGGCTCAATGCACAGCAAAAAGAATGGTCCCAGATTATATTTCTGAAAAAGTTATGAAACAAACAAAAATCGACAAAAACGGTAATGGCAACTGTTATCCATGCATGGGTTGTCGTTCATTCTTAACACCATATCTTGATGAAAAAGGCAATCCAAAATATTACGGAAGATTTAATCAAGGTGTTGTAACCATCAATCTTGTTGATGTTGCCTTATCATCTGATAAGGATATGGAAGACTTTTGGAAAATATTTGATGAAAGACTTGAATTATGTCACCGTGCTTTACAAATAAGACATAAAAGACTTTCAAAAGTAACTAGTGATGTTGCTCCAATATTGTGGCAACATGGAGCATTAGCCAGATTAAAAAAAGGAGAATCAATTCATGAATTATTACATCATGGATACTCAACCATTTCACTAGGTTATGCCGGTCTTTATGAATGTGTAAAATACATGACTGGAAAATCTCACACCGATAATGCCGAAGGTAAAGAATTCGCCTTAAAAGTAATGCAACATTTAAATGATAAATGTAATCAATGGAAAGAAGCCGAAGATATTGATTACTCAGTTTATGGAACTCCAATAGAATCAACAACTTATAAATTTGCTAAATGTTTAAAAGAAAGATTTGGCGTTATTAAAGGAATAACCGATAGAAATTACATCACAAATTCATATCATGTTCCAGTATTTGAAGAAATCGATGCCTTCAGCAAACTAAAATTAGAAAGTGAATTTCAAAAATTAAGCCCAGGCGGAGCAATTAGTTATGTTGAAACACCAAACCTAACAAACAACATAGAAGCTGTTTTAGAAGTAATAAAATTTATCTACGATAACATAATGTACGCTGAGTTAAATACAAAAAGTGACTATTGTCATGAATGCGGATATACTGGAGAAATTTTAATAGACGAAAATCTAGAATGGTACTGTCCAAATTGTGGTAATCGAGATCATGATAAATTAAACGTAGCTAGACGTACATGTGGTTATATTGGTACTAATTTTTGGAATAAAGGAAGAACTCAAGAAATAAAAGAAAGAGTTATCCATATAGATAATAAGGATGCATAATTATGAGATATAATAAAATAAGAAAAATGGATATATCAAATGGACCAGGCGTTAGAGTCTCTATATTCATGCAAGGATGTAGTTTTCATTGTAAAGATTGTTTTAACCAAGAAACATGGGATTTTGCTGGCGGACAAGAGCTTAATGAAAAAGCTATAAATAAGTTAATAGACCTTGCTAAACCAGATTATATAGTTGGTCTTTCTATATTAGGAGGCGAACCAATGCATCCTAAAAACATTGACGGAACATTAAACTTAATAAAAGAATTTAAAAAAGCATATCCAAAGAAAAATGTTTGGGTATGGACAGGATACCTCCTCGAAGATTTAAAAGAACATGATTTATCCAATATAGATGTTTTAGTTGATGGAAGATTTGTACTAGCAAAAGCTAACCCAACATTAAAATGGAAAGGTTCTTCTAATCAAAGAGTAATCGACGTAAAGAAAAGCTTAAAGCAAAATAAAATATGTTTGAAGGAGTCGTAAAATGAAATTAAGAGGATTTGAAATAGCAAAAGGATATGAAAATAAAGGTATTCATATACCCGAAAGAAAAACCAGCAAATCAGCCGGCTACGATGTGCAAGCCGCTGAAGATATAGTAGTTCCACCATATACCAATGGCCAAAAGCCAACACTAATTCCAACAGGACTAAAAGCATACTGCCAAGATGATGAATGGTTTATGCTCGTAAATCGTAGTAGTGGTCCTAAAAAAGGTTTCGTTATGGCCAACTCAATTGGCGTTGTTGATGCTGATTACTACGGAAATGAAAGCAATGATGGACATTTCTATTTCCAATATTGGAACTTTGGAAAAGAAGATTTAATCATAAAAAAAGGTGATGTCATAGGCCAAGTTATTTTTCAAAAATATTTAGTGGCCGACGATGACGAAGCAACTGGAATTCGCAAAGGCGGATTTGGTTCAACAGACAAAGCTCATTAATTTGAGCTTTTTATTAACCTTAAAAAAATGTAAGAAAAAACCAAAAAAAATATGCTATAATAAGTATGAGGATATAAGCGTATGAAAAAAGTAAAAACAATATTATATTGTCTAGTTATATCATTTCTATTTTTAATGATATGTTCTAAATCATCATTTTTATACCCACTTAATGTATGGGTTGATGCCAATTGTTTTTTCACCATGGGCAAAGCAATGTTTAATGGCAAAGTTCTTTATCTAGATCTGTTTGATCAAAAGGGACCACTTTTATTTTTTATATATGGACTAGCTAGTTTAATTTCATATAAGACATTTTTAGGCGTATTTATACTAGAAGTAATTTCATTTACCATATTTTTATACTATGCATATAAATTAATAAGAATGTACCTAAAAGAAGATATAAGCAAATTAATGTTACCAATCATTTCATTCTGTATTCTTATACTAAAAGCTTTTACCCATGGAGGAAGTGCTGAAGAGTTTATCCTACCTATGATGATGTATAGTTTATATTCATTAATGAAATTCTTAAAAAAGCCTAATTTAAATTATGATTTTAAATTCTTTTTCACAAATGGGTTAATGGCAGGACTAGTTTTAACCATAAAATTCACAATTTTAGGTTTTTGGCTAGGATTTATGCTAGGCCTTCTTATATACTTTATAGTAAACAAAAAATGGAAAATAGGAATACTATCAGGCTTAACCTTTTTACTTGGAATGTTTCTTCCTCTAATACCATGGCTTATATATTTTGCTAAATATAAAGCACTAAAAACATTTTTTAATTCATATGTCTTATTTAATCTTTTATACTATCCCCAAAAAGTCAGCCCAATCGTTAAATTATTCAATATATTTTTCAAACCATTAAAATATATAATAACAAACCCAACCTTTGGAGTACCATTTATTATTGGAACAGGAAGTATAATATTTGAAGATAAAATAATAAAAGGTAAATTAAATAAAATAATCTTAATATCAACATTTGTCCTTTTATGCTTAGGTGTATTTTTTGGAGGTATATCATTTAGATATTATTATTTAATATTAACACCATATATTGTTTTTGGAATAATAAGAATATGCCTATATTTTATAAACACTTATCATCTAAAAAAAATAAGAGAAATAATATATATTTTATTAGTATTTATCCTTTTAATGTGTGCTTTAATATTTTCCAAAAATACCATTATGTTAAAACCAGAATATGAAAAACAAAATTTAGTTCAATATAAATTTGGTAAAATAATAAATCGAAAAAAAGATTCAACACTATTAAATTATGGATTTCTAGATGGCGGATTTTATACCGTAACCGGCATTATTCCAAATGTCAGATATTTCCAAAAACAAAATGTTAGTACTAAAACCTTTCCTTATATTATAAGACTGCAAAATAAAGCCATCAAAAATAAAAAAGTAGATTTTGTAGTTACCAAAACAAACGTCCTCAAAGACACAGAAAAGTGGATGACAAAAGACTTAAAACAAAACTATTATATTGTTTCTTCAATATGCCAAACATATGAAGAAAATACTTATAGATATACATTATGGCAAAAAAAAATATGAATTAATCATATTTTTTTCTTTTTTTATAAAATAATATAATAGCTATAAAGAAAACAAACAATAAAATAGCAACAATAACATGAGAATACTGATCAAGCCCTCTCGCAATCGCTTTCCAGTTTTGTCCAACTTTACTACCAACAAAAGTCAAAACAAAATTCCAAACAGTCGAACCTAAAACAGTATATAAAATAAACTTTTTCATATCCATTTCACTCATACCAGCCGGAATAGAAATTAAACTTCTAACAAGTGGGATAAATCTACAAAAGAAAACAGTTTTATTTCCCTTCGTATCAAACCATTGATCAGCCATATCAATATCTTTTTCTTTCAATCTTAAAATTTTCCCAGCCTTACCTCGAACAATTTTTTTAAGCCGTTCTTTATTTAAAATTTTTCCGATATAATAAAGAACAATAGCCCCAAGCAAAGAACCTAAAGTAGAAACTAAAGTAACGCCAAATAAATTCATCGAACTATAAGTTGTCATAAATCCGCCAAAAAGTAAAATAACTTCTGATGGAATAGGGGGGAATATATTTTCAATAGCAATTAATAAAAATACCCCAACATAGCCAAATTGATTCATTATCGATATAATTGCCTCTTGCATATCATCACCTCTTAAAAAAGTATATCATGCTTTAAAAAAAATAAATAGTCTCTTATTTATTTTATACAAAAAATTTAAAAAGGTTTGTAAACTTCAGCAATCTTTTCAGCAACTTTTATTCCATCTATTGCTGATGTCATTATACCCCCAGCATAGCCAGCACCCTCACCACAAGGATATATACCTAAAATATTAGACAAAAAGTTACTATCCCTTTCAATCCTAATAGGTGAAGAAGTTCTACTTTCAACTGCTGAAATAATAGCATCATCCATATCAAAACCATCTATTTTTTTCCCAAAATTCTCAATACCTTCAATTAAAGCTTCATTAATATATTGTGGAAAAATATCCCTTAAATTTGTAAGCAAATAATTTCCTTTAAAAACAGGATTAACAGAACCCAAATTAACAGATTTTCGGTTTTCTTTAAAATCTTTAAACAATTGTGCTGGTATCATTCCATTACCAGCATCAAATGCTTTCTTCTCCAACATCCTTTGAAAATTTATACCATCTAAAGGTTTATAACCATAATCGTCAGGAAAAACAGTAACAATAATTGCACTATTAGCGTTTTCACTATCTCTTTTGTAATTACTCATTCCATTAATAGATAACTCATGACTCTCCGAAGAACTGTTAACAACATAACCACCAGGACACATACAAAAAGAATAAACACCTCTTTTTTTAGACGTTTGATAAGTAAGCTTGTAACTTGCACTAGGTAAAGAAGCATTACCATATTGTGAATTATTAATAAGCTTTTGTGGATGTTGAATACGAATACCAACAGCGAAAGGTTTAGGTTTAATATTAACCTTATTTCTTAAAAGCATCTCAAAAGTATCACGACTACTATGCCCTAAGGCCAAAACAACATTATCACAGTCTATAACTTCATTATTGTTAACCTCTATTCCAATAATTTTATCATTTTTTATCAGAAGATTAGTTAAGCAACAGTTATATCTTATTTCACCACCTAAACGAATAATTTCTGAAATCATATTTTTAATGACACCACGTAATAAATCCGTTCCAATATGAGGTTTGTTTAAATATAAAATTTCCTCAGGAGCTCCAAATTTAACAAAAGTCTCTAAAACTTCTTTATTTCTAAAAAATTTATCTTTGGTTTGCGTATTTAATTTCCCGTCAGAAAATGTACCAGCACCTCCAGCCCCATACTGCACATTAGAATTAAGATTCAAATTTCCAGTTTTCCAAAAAGATTCAACGTCTTTCACTCTACTGTCAACATCAACGCCTCTTTCAATAATTAATGGTTTATAACCATGCTTTACGAGTTCATAAGAAGCAAATAAACCAGCAGGGCCCATACCAACGACAACAATTTTTACCCCTTCATTTATGCCTGAAATTGGAAACTTATAAACCTCCTTTGGAGTTTTAACAACGTTTTTAAGTTTTCTTTTAAGTATTTTATTCTCATTTAAAACATCTACATCAACCTCATAAACATACATAATATTATTTTTTTCTCTTGCATCAATAGACAATTTACTTATTTTAATATTTTTAATTTCATTCACTTTAATTTTTAATAAATGAGCAATCTTTCCTAATAAATCATCATTAGTAATACTTATTTTAACATTTTTAATTCGAAGCATTATATAACACTCCTTCCAGCCTTGATTCCACTAATCCAAGCCCAGCCTAAATTATATCCGCCACAATCACCATCTATATCAACAACTTCACCTATAAAAAACAAATTTTTAACTTTTAAAGATTCCATTGTTTTAGAATTAATTTCTTTTAAACTAACGCCGCCTTGACATACTTGAGCCTTCTCAAACGAATTAGTAGAAAAAACATCAATTTTAAAATCAGTTAAAGACTTCAAAAGTCTTTCCATCTCATCTTTAGAAAGATTAGATAAGTATATATCTCTTCTAATACCAGCTTTCTTTAAAACAATATCAACAAGTTTATAATTTAAAAAGCCTTCCAAAATTTCACTTATATTTTTATGAAAACTTTCTTTATCTAATTTTTTTAATTCTCCTAAAGCATCATTAGTCCAAGGCATAAAATTAATCCCAACAACTTCTTTAAAATTTTTATCAAGCCCACTAGAAACAATTCCACTTAAATTAAATATGCAAATTCCACTCAAACCATAATCAGTAAGCTGTAATTCGCCAAATTCTTTTTTAATAAACTTACCATTTTCGTATAATTTAACTTCAGATAAGACTCTAATGCCGCTCCATTTTTTAAAAAAATCTTCATCTCCTTTTAGTTGAACTAAACTTGGAAGCACCTTAGTAATTTTATGTCCAAATCCTAAAGCAATATCATAGCCAAACCCATCAGAACCGGTTTTACTAGCGGCTTTAGAACCAGAGGCAACAATAACCTTTTTAGCCTTAATTTTGTCATTTATAAAAAAACAATCTTTTTTCTCAACCTTAAAAACATCAAAATTATAAATAATTTCAACACCCAAACGTTGACATTCGGTAACTAAAATGTTTTGAACTGTCAAAGCCTGATTAGAAAAAGGATAGTAACAGCCACCTTTATTATTATAAACAATACCCAAAGAATCAAAAAATTTCAAAACATAATCATCATTATCTAAAAACTCAGCAAGCAAATCTTTATTACAAGAATGGTAATGAACAATATCTTGATCCTCATTCCAAAAATTGCACCTTCCATTTCCTGTAATAAGTAATTTCTTCCCACATTTATTATTTTTTTCTAATATAGTAACAGTCGCACCTAATCTAGCCGCACTGATAGCCGCCGCCAA
The DNA here is from genome assembly GCA_934183155.1 of uncultured Bacilli bacterium. Lineage (GTDB taxonomy): Bacteria > Bacillota_I > Bacilli_A > RF39 > UBA660 > Coprosoma. The sequence goes on from CAKPSB010000001.1 coordinate 25,018, forward strand.
ACCAGAAGCACCACCGCCAATAATAACAACATCTTTCATTAACATCGCCTCATAAATATTATATCATTTTTCCTTCAACCATGGTATAATGTTTGTGAAAGAAGATGATAAAATGAAAATAGCCAAACAAGTTTTAATATATATATTAACCTTATTTATATGTCTCTTTTCAGTTTTAACCGCAGGCCTTTTTTGCATAAGCTCATTTGCCAGCAAAGAAAATATAATTAAACAAATGAAAACGGTAAACTTATTAACCGAAGTAAAAAAAGTTAAAAATAGTGGCGCTCAAAACAGTAATAGTAAAATTACTAATGTAATCAATGATACCTACTCACTAGCCTCTCAGTTTAATGTCGATGAAGCTGTAGTTGATACCATCATTAACTCAAACGTAACCAAAGAAATAATTGGCACCACTATAGGCAATTTAACTGATTACGCTATAAATGGTCAGAATATCGCCACATTGTCTGAAAAAGACACTTATAACATTATTAATAATAATTTACCAGACCTACTCAAAGCAGGGAATATAACTTTAAATGAAAGTCAAAAAGAAAAATTTCTAAGAGAATTAAAAAAACAACTTCCAGACATCATTGAAATGGTTCCAACTTCAAAAGAACTTTTAGGAACAAATTATGGTAGTAAAATTAAGATAATTCAAAAATTATTTAGTAATCAAACAAAAATAATAGTCTCAGCACTTTTACTTATAAACATAATTTTAGTAATAATACTAAGACGCAAAGATTTTAAATGGGCATTAAACCTATCATTTGCCTTTCTATTAGCCGGATTTATCTTAGTAGCGATGTCTCTACTTCTTCCATCAGCAACCGTAACCATAATGAGCCAAGCAGATTTATCATTATTTGCCTCATCTCTAACAGGATTTTTAGCCAAACCAATTTTATATAGTGGACTTTCAATTATAGCACTATCAATAGTATTATTTACAATATATAAATATAAACAAAAGAAATTAAAAGACTAATTTCTTTTTTAATTTTATTACCTTTATAAGTTATAAAATAAACCTTTTTACACAAATTTGACGCATCAAAAATATTGTGCTAGAATTTAAATAAAAGGTAGGGAATGTAAATGAACTCAACTTCAAAAGTAATTGGAATTGTTGTAACGGGAATCGTGATGTCAATCGCTTTACCACAAATAATTAACATTAATACAAGCAAAAATTTCGAATCAAGCAGCGAAAATATAAATAGAGCAACTACAACCTCAGTGGCAGTCAAAACAGAGGAAGTTGACCAAGCAACCCCAGTAGTCCAAGAAAAAGTAGTTGAAGAACCAAAACAAGAAGTGCAAACACCAAAACAAGAAGTGCAAGCACCAAAACAAGTTGAACAAGCAGAACCAATTGTTTATGAAGGAATGACATTAAAAGAACTTGCAGAAAAATTAAATCGTTCCTTAAAATCAACTTTAGCTGGAACAGGATTAATATTTGCAAACGATGCAGTCACACTTGGTATAGATCCTTACCTAGCCGTAGGCATCGTCCTTCATGAAACAGGATGCAATTATTCATGTAGTAAATTAGCTAGAGAAAATTATAACTTTGGCGGTATGAAAGCAAGTAGTGGAAATTATCAAAAATTTAATTCAGTTGAAGAAGGAATTCATGCATTTATGAATAACCTTAGCAAAAAATACGTTTTAGTTGGACTAGATACAGCTGAAAAAATGAACAGCAAATATGCAGCTAGTAAAACGTGGGCTACCAAAGTTAACAATTATAAAGAAAAAGTAAAAAACGCCTAAAGGATGTGAAAAAATATGCAAAAAGGTTGTCCTAAATGTGGTCGCATGATTGATGGCGATTTTCCAAAATGTCCTTATTGTAATTACAATTTTGCGGAAATTAACAACTTTTTTTACAAAAAAAAAGAAAACCATTTTCAAGAAAAAAAATATGCTGGCTTTATCAAACGTTTAATAGCTGGCCTTTTTGATAATTTAATTCTTTCTTTTTTATTATCATTAATGTTCTTACCAATCGCCCCATCATTAGCAAGCACACAAGGATTAATAATAACAAGCTTAACTTACATAGTTGTTTATATTTTATATAATTCCATATGTGAAAGAACATCATGGCATGGCTCACTAGGAAAAAAAATTCTCCAAATAGAAGTTGTTGATGAGTATGAAAACCCAGTAACCTTCCCAAGAGCATTAAAACGAAATATTTATAAAATAGTAAACGTCTTAACTTTGGGTATAGGCTTTATAATGTGTTCATTCAAAAACAAACAAGCCTTAAATGATAAATTAGCAAAAACAAACGTTATAAACAAATTAGTTATGCAAAAAGAAGAAAATTTGTCATATTCTTTTCCAATCAAAAGATTTATAGCCTATTTAATTGATATAATAATAATTTATGGATTTTGCTTCATCATAGTTAATATAATAACAAAAATTACAACCACTAACAAAATACCAGTAAACACCATTAATATATTAAATAAATTAAAATATATATTTCCAGTTATTATTAGTAATATATATTTTCCACTTTGTGAAACAAAATCTGAAACAATTGGTAAAAACCTATTTCATATAAAAATAGTTAATCTAGATGGGGAAAAAATAAGCTTTATTAAGTCATTTATAAGACAATATTTTATACTTTTTGACTTTATATGTTTAGGCTTTCTACTCCCATTTGTAACAAAAAAAAGACAAACATTAAAAGATGTTATATTTAAAACCATTGTAATAAACAATTAAAAGCCATGTCAGTGGGCTTTTTTTCTTTAAAAATCAACTAAATTGTGATAAAATGTAAATGACCTATGATAAAGGAGGCAGTCAATATGTGTGGATTTGTAGGATACATAAATAAAGAAAAAGATAAAACACAAAATATTAAAAAAATGGGTGATTTAATAGCTCACCGTGGACCAGATTCAGAAGGATACTACTGTGACAAAAATATCGCCTTAGGTTTTAGAAGACTTTCTATAATTGACTTAAAAAGTGGCTCACAACCAATATATAATGAAGATAAAACAAAAGTAATCATCTTTAATGGTGAAATATATAACTTTGAAAAACTAAGAAAAGAATTAATAAAAAAAGGTCATAAATTTACCACAAAAACTGATACTGAAGTATTAATCCATGGATATGAACAATGGCATGAAAAATTATTAGATAAATTAAGAGGTATGTTTGCTTTTGTAATTTATGATATTAAAACAGGAGAAATGTTTGCGGCAAGAGATTTTTATGGTATAAAACCATTTTACTATGCAAAAATGGGTAATACCTTAATTTTTGGTTCAGAAATAAAAAGTTTCTTAATCCATCCACATTTTAAAAAAGAATTAAACACTAAAATGCTTGAATATTACCTAACATTTCAGTATAGTGCCGGCGAAGAAACATTCTTTAAAAACGTTTACAAATTAATGCCAGGTCATTATATGAAATATAAAAATGGCAAATTAGAAATAAAGAAATACTATGAAATTAAATTTGAAGAAGATGACACTAAAACTTATCAACAATGGAAAGATGGAATTAAAGAAAGATTGGCTGACTCTATCAAAGCCCATAAAATAAGCGATGTAGAAGTTGGTTCATTCTTATCAAGTGGTGTAGATTCATCATTTATTGCCGCCAGTAGCGACGTTGACAAAACATTTACAGTTGGCTTTGAAAACAAAAAATATAGTGAAATTGATTATGCCAAAGATTTGTCAAGCAAGATAAATACTAAAAATATAAGCAAAGTAATTTCTAAAGATGAATACTTTAAAAACTTACCAAACATTTTATATTATATGGATGAACCTTTAGCCGATCCATCAGCAATAGCTTTATACTTTGTTACAAAAATAGCTAGTGAAAATGTTAAAGTATCACTTTCTGGTGAGGGAGCCGATGAAATATTTGGTGGTTATAATATTTATCAAGAACCGCTCACAGATAGTTGGTATTATAAAATCCCATATCCAATTAGATATGGAATAGGTAAAATTGCCAGCATTTTTCCACACAAAAGAGGAATTAATTTTCTAATTAGACGTGGAAAAAAACTAGAAGATAAATTTGTTGGTAATGCCTTTATCTTTAATAATAAAGAAGTTTCTAAAATATTAAAAGAAAAAAGACAAACCAAAGGATTCCAAGATTTAACTAAAGAATATTATGCTAAAGTAGCAGACAAAGATGAAATAACAAAAATGCAGTATATAGACTTTAACTTTTGGCTAGTAGGTGACATTTTACTGAAAGCTGACAAAATGAGCATGGCTAATTCCTTAGAAGTAAGAGTTCCATTTCTTGATAGACCATTAATAGATTATGCCCTAAAATTGCCAGTAGAATTTAAAACCGATAAATTCAAAACAAAAAAAATATTTAGAGATATAGCAGGTGAAGTGCTAGAAGACAAAGTATCAAACAAAAAGAAACTAGGATTCCCAGTTCCAATTCGCGAATGGATAAAAGATGAAGATGTTTATAAACAAATAGAAACCTTATTTACTCAAGATGATAAATTCTTCAAAACAAAAAAAATATTAAAACTATTAGAGGATCATAAAAATGGAAAAGCGGATAACAGTAGAAAAATTTGGACAATATATGTATTCTTATTATGGTATAAAATTTTCTTTAGTGAAGACAATTGATATACTTTTATATTTCACTTTCAACATATATATGTTTTAATATATTAAAATATAAAGAAACACTAAAGGATTTAAAAGAAAATAATTATAACATAAAAAAATACACAAAATATATTGTCACAAATCTAAAAAAATTGTTTTTAACCCCAGAAATATTATCATTAATTATCATAATATTAGCTTTTAAAACCAATTTAAAAGTAATAGGGGTATCTACCGTAACCATCTATACAATACTTTTCCTTCTAAATTATAAAAAGAAAAATAAATTAAAATTAGATAGTAAAATAATTACTAGAATAATATTAATAATTGTAATGTATATAAGCTTAAATATCTATTTTATCTTAGATTATATGAGCTATCACTATGCTGATATAATCTTCGATAACACACCATTTTATTATATAATACTTGTTTGTATAAGCTATTTATCACCAGTAGTAGTTGAATTAATTAATATAATTTCTAAACCAATTGATAAATTAATTAAACGAAAGGAGTAATTATGCTCAAAGTAAATTCTAAAAAAATTGAACCGGGAGATACATTTTTAGCTTTAACCGGTCCATATACTGATGGTCATGATTACATTGAAGATGCTATTGACCATGGGGCGGCCTGTATAATTGCTACCCATGGACAGTATCCAGTAAAAACAATCATTACTGAAGATACAAAAAGTTATTTAGCAAATTATTTAAAAGAATTAAACATGGAAAAAATGGCTAAAATAAAACTAATAGGTATAACTGGTACAAATGGTAAAACATTTACCGGCAGTATAATGACACAGTTACTAAATAATTTAAATATGAAAACAGCTTTCATTGGCACAAATGGTTTCTACTTAGACGGAAAGACAAAACCACTTTCTTCAACAACACCAGATCTTTATGAAATATATGAGCTTATTGGTGAAGCTATAAACAACAACTGTAAAGCAATTGTTATTGAAATATCAAGTAAAGCGATAAGACAGCGTCATATCGAAGGACTAAGATTCGATGTGGTTATACTAACCAATTTCATAGCCCATCAAAGAAAAGATAAAGAAGACTATTTAAATACCAAAATAGAACCCTTCAAAATGTTAAAAAAAGGTGGATGTGCTATCATTAATAAAAAAGATAATTATAGTTCGTATTTTGCTTTACCAAATAACAAAAATATATTCTATGCTTCCCAAGATAGTGAATATCCAATTAGAAAGCTAAAAACAAATTATGATTTTACCGAATTCACATTGGGTGAAAATCGTATTAAATTGCCACTAATTGGTTCATTTGCCATGATAAATTATACAGCCGCATTTATAGCCGCAAAAATGTTACTTTTCCCAGATGATGCTATAATATCAGCCACGTTATCCCTAAGCCAAGTAGATGGAAGATTTGAAACCATAAAATATAAAAATAATTTAATCATAATAGATTATGCATATAATTTAATGAACATTAATAATACGCTAAAAGAAGCCAAAAATCTTGATCACCACAAATTAATTACCATAATTGGCCAGGGTGGTGAAAGAAGACAAGATAAAAGATCACAAATAGGTAAATTAGTAACAGAAAACTCTGATTATACCATCTTTACCTCAGACAATCCACGTCATGAAAAAGAAGAAGATATTGTACATGAAATGACCTCAGAACTTGAAGAAGAAAACTATCAAACTATTTTAAATAGAAAAGAAGCCATAAAAAAGGGAATAAATATGTTAGAAGAAAAAGACATATTATTGATACTTGGAAAAGGCCATGAAGACTATCAAATAATTGGTAACGACAAATTTCCATTTAAAGACAAAACAGAAGTTTTAAAAATAATAAAATAGATTAAATATATAGCCCCGTTTCTTAAATATAGAAACGAGGCTTTTTTACATAAAAAAAGTAAATTAAGTAGTTATTCTTTTTAATTTACTTTTAACTTTAATCATTAAAATAAGAAGTAAAATCAAAATATAAAGTAAAATCGATTTATAATTTATTTTTTTATTATCAGTTTTAGTATAAATAGGTCTATTAACTTTATAATAAACATGCTTAGAAGGCGACAACGTTTTATCTTCTATTTTTTTATTATTGAAATTATCATTATCTAAAGAAGGCTTAACATAATTCAATTTTTTCTCACTTACATTATTAGAAGCAGCATTATCATTATTGTTTTCTACAGTATAAGAGTTATTTAAACAATCAATATAATCACTTTCATCTTTATAAACATATTCCCCAAAAGGTGCCTTTAAATAATCAGAATAATATTCCTTTTCTAGTTTATAAGTTCTATATTGATAATCTTCATAGTCATATAATTTAACTTTGCCTACAAAAGTTAAATAATTATCATCTAACAAATCTTTAGAATAAACATCTCTATAAGCCTCAGGATAAATAGGATAATCCTTACCCATAAAGTAAGCAAAAACATCAGAGTATACCCATGAAGCTACACAAGATATAACGGCATCATTATTTAAAAATTCAATTTTTATTTCATGAAAACTATCCTTGCCAGATTTAAAAGAAAGATATAAATCATTTAAATTATACTCCCCATCTAAACTAATTAATAACACATCATTGTCTAATGTTTTCTCAAAACTTAACTCACCTTTGCCATCACCAACAGTTAAATTAGTTATTTTATCCATATTAGAAGCTGTAAAACGTATACAATTTACCTTTAAAGTTTCTAAATAATGATATCCATCATATTCATATATCCTTCTACCGTTTTTTAACTCTGGCTTGTCAACCGAAACAGCACTTAGCTCGCTTTTCTTAAAATCATTTAAATCAAAAAGATTATTATCATCTAAATCTTTATATTCGCCTAAAACTTTATTTATTTTATAATACTTAAATAATCGCCCATCGTTTTCTAAAGCATAAGCTTGTCCGCAAGTTAATAAAAGCAAAAAAATCAATAGTATTTTTTTCATATATTTCTCCTTTCTTGCCCCTTCAGTTATAAACATAGTAAATACTAAATAAAAATCCTGCAAAAAAAGTAAAATATTTAGTTTTTCATAATTTAATTCAAAAGACAGATAGAATACAATATACTGAAAGAAAGGAAAAAAATGTTAAAAGTAATAAATACATTTATATGTAAAACATTAGGATGCTTTGATAACCTTCTAACAACTTTAATAATATTCATTGTCATAGATTATATAACCGGTGTAATGAAATCAATATTAAATAAAAAACTATCAAGCGAAGTAGGATTTAAAGGAATTTTTAAAAAAATAGTAATAATTTTTATGGTGGCTCTTTCAACAAATCTAGATATAATTTTAAATAATGCCAAAATAAGGTATATTGTAATAATTTTTTATATAGTAAATGAAGGCATATCAATAATTGAAAACGCCCATGATATAGGAATTCCAATACCAAACAAAATAAAAGAAGTTTTAGAAAATTTAAAAACCAGTAAAAAATAAGCTATATATAAGTAGTTATGTGCTATAATAAACAAATACAGGAGGAAGAAAAATGAATAATTTACAAATTATATCTTCTCTAAAAGAAAATATGCCAAAAAGCATCGCTACTATAGGCTATGGTTCCGGAGTCTTTAAACAAGTAGGATATGACAAGGATGAAAAACCAGACAAAGACGTAATTTTAATCGTCGATGATTTTAAACAATTCTTAATTGATGATTATGAAATGAATCCCCAGCATTTTTCCAAAGATTTTAACAAAAAAGCCTTATACAAAAAAAGAGAAAAGAGTAACTTCTATAGTAACGTTGGATGTTTAAAACTATATAATGACAATATTCATTTTAAAGTAATGATAATATCTAAAGCAGCTTTAGAATATGATCTAGCAACTTGGAAATACTTTGGCATGGCTGGACGTCTAACAAAACCAATTTTATATCAAAATATTCCAGAAGAATTAGAAAATGCCATAAAACAAAATCGCCAAAGCATTTTAATTACCGCTTTGCTTTTGAATGAAGAAGAAACATTATCTAAAATAGATCTGTATAACACAATTTCAAAAATAACATACATGTATGATTTTAGAACTAATTTTCATGCTGAAAAAAAGACAAAAGCAAATGATATCGTAGGCGGAGCTCTAAATTTCTTTGAAAAAGAATATGGTCAAAATCCCATACTAAATCAAATGGACGACGAACATGTATATAATAGCCATCCAATAGAATTAATATCCACCTTACCAACAAATTTAAAAAACACTATTTATTCCAAATTAAACAAAAAAGATGAAGAAATTACCGAAGAAGATCTTACCAAAATAAAAAAAATAATTGAAAACTACTTTAAAAAAACCAACTTTCCAAATTCTATTCGTTTAGCCCTAGCCAGTGGCTCAATATTAGGTCTCAAAGGATCAGCCAAGCATGTTTTACAAAAATTTAAAAAATCCATGAAAAAATAAAAACTGTTATAAAATAAAAATAACAGTTTTTTAATTAAAATAAACTATGTTTAAAACTTAAATAATAAATTTTTAGTAAAATATATTATTTAACAAAAACAATCTAACTTTACTTTTAGGCCTAAATTTGCTATACTTTATAAAGCAAAGCAGGTGTAAAAATGAAAATAAAATCAGTAGATTTATCAATTTCTGCCATTCGACGAAGTCAATATCCAACAGATAATAAACCAGAATATTTATTAGTAGGACGCTCTAACGTTGGCAAAAGCAGTTTTATAAATACCATAATAAATCGAAAAAATTTTGCCAGAACATCAAGTAGACCAGGTAAAACTCAAACAATAAACTTCTATAATATAAATAACGAATTTTATTTAGTAGATGCACCAGGCTATGGTTTTGCACAAGTAAGTAAAACAAAGAGAAAAAAATTTGGTTTAATGATTGAAGATTATATAATAAATCGCAAAAATTTAAAGTGCGTATTTCTTTTAGTAGATTTTCGTCATAGACCAACCAATGACGACATCTTAATGTATAATTTTTTGAAATATTATAAAATACCAGTTACCATAGTTGCCACAAAAGTAGATAAAATAGGCATCACTTCTAGACAAAAACAAAGAAATATCATGCTTAATGACTTAGATTTAGTTGTTGGAGATGAATTCATAACCTTCTCCAGCGTTAGTAAAGATGGCAAAGAAGAAGTTCATAAAAAAATAGAAAGAACAATGTAATTTAATAACCTATATCTAGCAGTTTCATACACTATTTTAGGTGATAAAATGAAACTTGTAGTAGATAATAACATAACCATTTACTTAGGAAAATTCCACTTCAAAGCCATAAACATAAACGACACAAATAATATAGAAAAACAAGTAAAAAAAATATTAAATACTTTAAAAAAAACGTATAATTTAGAATTAAATGGATACTATGAAACAGTCTTATATTTAGATGAAAATTATGGCCTAATTATAAAAATGCAAAAAGATGATCTAGATTATTTAGATTACTTTGTAACAGCGCTAGAAATAAACAGCAAAGTCAAGAAAACATCATTTCTTTATAAAGTTGAAGATATTTTAAATTTAAATAAAAATATATTAAAAAAATTCATAATATATAAATATAAAAAAAACATTTATCTATCAGCCAAAGAAAAATTAACCACAGCTGAGATGGGAATAATATTAGAAAATAGTAAAGTAATTTTTGATGAAGAAATAAAAAAAATAAAAGCAAAAAGTCAAATTATAGAAATGTAGGTGATACATATGCAAAAACAAACAGTCGCATTAGTCGGAAGACCAAACGTTGGAAAAAGTACAATATTTAATCGCTTAGTTGGAAAAAAAGTCGCAATCATTGAAGACACTCCAGGTGTTACAAGAGATAGATTATATGGCACAGTAAACTATTTAGATTACTCATTTCATCTAATTGATACTGGAGGTATTGATATTGAAAAGGCAGATTTCAACACCGAAATTAAAGCTCAAGCCGAAATTGCTATTGAAGAGTCTGACATTGTCTTATTTATAACCGATGGAAAAGAAGGATTGACTTCCAATGATTATGTTATTAAAGACATTCTTAAAAAAAGCGGTAAAAAAGTTATAGTAGTAATTAATAAAACAGATTCTAAAGCTTACGAAGAAAACAAGTATGACTTTTATAATTTAGCCTTTGACGATTATATTGAAATATCTGCTGAACATAATATAGGCATATCAACATTATTAGATGAAATTACCAAAAACTTTAAAGAAAAACCGGCTGATTATGATGAAAACGTCATTAAATTTTCTATAATCGGAAGGCCAAATGTTGGTAAAAGTAGCCTAGTAAATGCCATATTAAATGAGGAAAGAACCATAGTAAGTCCAGTAGCTGGAACAACAAGAGACGCAATAGATACACCATTTAAATATAACGGTAAAGATTTTGTTGTTATAGATACCGCAGGAATGAGAAAAAGAGGAAAAATATATGAAAACATCGAAAAATATAGTTTATTAAGATCATTAAAAGCAATTGATAGATCCGATGTTTGTGTATTAGTTATAAATGCAGAAGAAGGAATTATAGAACATGACAAACATATAGCAGGATATGCTCTAGAGTCTGGCAAAGCCATTGTAATCGTTGTTAACAAATGGGACACAGTAGAAAATAAAGATAAGACAATGAAAGAATTTAAAGAAGATATAAAATATCAATTTGCCTTCATGCCATATGCTAAAGTTGTATTCTTATCAGCCTTAACAAAAAAAAGACTTCATACACTTATGCCAGAAGTTATCAAAGCCAATGAAAATGCCCATAGACAAATTCCTACTAATGCCCTAAACAATGTTTTAACAGATGCCTATGCTTTAAACTTACCTCCATCTTATAAAGGAAAAAGATTAAAAATATACTTTTCACATCAATCAAACATATGCCCACCAACTTTTAACATTCAAGTTAATAGTAAAGGATTAATTCATTTTTCATATGAAAGATATTTAGAAAACAAAATAAGAGAAAATTTTGATTTTACAGGAACACCAATAATCTTAAATTTTAAAAATAAAGGTGAGCAGTAGCTAAAAAAAACCTTCTACATATAATAATTGTAGGAGGTTTTATAATTGAATTTTTCAGATAATTTTTTTAAAAAAGTTGAAAAAAAAACTAACGTTAATAAAGAAGTTATATTAGATTTAGCCAAAAAACTTCAAGCAGGTAATCTAAAAGACAAAAACACTTTAAAAGAAGTCATAGAAAAACTAAGTGAAATGACTGGAAAAGAAGTTTCAAAAGAAAAAAAAGAAAAAATAATCCAAGCCGTCATTAATGATAAAGTACCTAAAGACATTGACAAAATGATCTAGTCAAAGTCTTTTTATTATATTAAATTTGCATTATATTTATCTTTTAGTACATATTTATATAATCTTCTCATATATTTAATTGAAGAAAGTAGGAGATAATATGGAAAAAATAGATATTATAAAAAGCATAACGGAAAGAACTGGAGGGGATATTTATCTAGGAGTAGTAGGGGCTGTCAGGACAGGAAAATCCACATTTATCAAAAGGTTTATTGAAAATTTAGTTGTTCCAAATATCACCGACGAATATGAAAGAAAAAGAACCTTAGACGAGATACCACAATCAGCACAAGGTAAAACAATAATGACAACCGAACCAAAATTTGTTCCAAGCAATGCCGCTAAAATAAACATAGATGATTTTAGTGCTAATGTAAGACTGATTGATTGCGTTGGCTATATAATAGAAGGTTCAAAAGGATATGAAGATGAAAATGGCCCAAGAATGGTTCATACTCCATGGTATGAAGAATCAATTCCCTTTGTAGAAGCTGCTGAGATAGGAACCGAGAAAGTTATAAAAGATCACTCAAGCATCGGCGTTTTAGTAACAACCGATGGTTCTATCGGAGAATTTAAAAGAGCAGATTACGTAGATGCCGAAAAAAGAATAGCCGAAGAACTAAGTGAAATAGGTAAACCACACATAGTAATATTAAATTCAACCCACCCAATGCTTCCAGAAACAGAAGATTTAGCCTTAAATTTAAAAAAACAGTATAATGTGCCAGTAATTCCCATGAACGTTGATAACATGAGTGAAAGAGACGCTTATAACATTCTAAAAGAAGCTTTATACGAATTTCCTGTAACGTGTATTGACGTTGAAATGGCGGACTGGGTTGCCTGTTTAGATGTCAATAATTGGTTAAAAAAATCATATATAGATTCAATCAGAGAAAGTATTCACGAAATAGACAAGTTAAGAGATATTGAAACCATAACAAACAAATTAGAAACTAATGAATACATTGAAAAAGCATATCTTTCAGATGTTAATACTGCCACAGGAAATGTCAAAGTTAAATTAAAAACCCCAGCCAACTTATATAATCAGGTTTTAAAAGAAATAATAGGCGTTGATATTACAAACCGCTCACAATTATTAAGTCTATTTCAAGACCTATCAGAAGCCAAAAGAGAATATGATCAAGTAAAAGACGCCTTAAAAATGGTTAAACAAACAGGCTATGGTGTAGCATCACCAACTTTATCCGACATGACTTTAGACACCCCAGAAATTATTAAACAAGGAAGTAGATATGGAATAAAATTAAAAGCTGTTGCCCCATCGATTCACATGATTAGAGTTGATGTTGAAAGCACATTTGAACCAATAATAGGTTCAGAAATACAAAGTAAAGAATTAATAAATTATCTAATGAAAGATAAAGAGCAGGGAACAGAAAATATATGGAAAAGTGAAATATTCGGTAGAAGTCTAGACGTAATAGTCAAAGAAGGGATTCAAGCCAAACTATCATTAATGCCCGAAGCTGTTCGTTACAAATTAAAACAGACATTATCAAAATTAGTAAATAAAGGCTCATCAAATCTCTTTGCAATCGTAATCTAACTATAGATTGTAAAATAAACAATCAAAAACGCAAAACATATTGATTTTTCTAGTCAAACATGATACCATGTAAATGTAAGCAAGATAGCTTAACACAATACAAGGAGGTATAAAAAATGACTAAACAAAATTTAGTAAACTATATTGCAGAAGAAACAGGAATGACAAAAGCAGATGCCACTAGAGCATTAGATGCTGTATTAAATGGAATTGTAGAAGGACTTAAAAGTGAAGGAAAAGTAACTTTAACAGGCTTTGCTACATTTGCAGCACAACACAAAGATGCTAGACAAGGACGTAATCCTAGAACTGGTGAAGCTGTAACTATTCCTGCAAGAACAGCTGTTACAATAAAAGCTGGTGCAAAATTAAAAGACGCTTTAAACTAAGGCAAATATTGCCTTTTTTTAATATTATACAGGAGAGAAATAAATGTTTGATATTGCTATAAAATTAATAAAAAAAATAAATAGTTACGGATACACTGCATATATGGTAGGAGGATATCCAAGAGATTTATATTTAAAAAGAACATACACTGACGTTGATATATGCACCGATGCTACGCCAATGCAACTTCATCAAATTTTTCCAGAAATAGTAACAACTAACTCAGAATATGGAACAGTAACCGTTATATTTGAAAAAACAAAATTTGAAATAACAACCTTTAGAAAAGAATTCAAATATAAAGATAGCCGTAGACCAGAAAAAATAGAATATGTTGACACCTTAGAAGAAGACATCAAAAGACGTGATTTTACCATAAATACCTTATGTATTGATCAAAATGGCAAACAAATAGATCTAATAGGAGCCAAACAAGATTTAGATAATAAAATAATAAAAACAGTAGGCAACCCTAAAATAAGACTAAAAGAAGATGCCCTAAGAATATTAAGAGCCATTAGATTTGCCACAACCCTAAATTTCACATTAGAGCCAAAGCTAAAAACATATATAAAAAAATATGCCAATACACTAAAAAAACTTTCCAAAGATCGAAAAAAAGAAGAACTTGATTTAATATTTTCAAGTCCAAATAAAGCCTATGGCATAGAACTTCTAATTAACTTAAAATTAGCCGATGCCCTAGATATTCCCAATTTAAAAAAAGCTAAAATAACCCCCTCAATGATTGTCACATGGGCTCAATTAAATGCTTTGGACAAATATAATTTTAATGTTATCGAAAAAGAAAGTATTAATAAAATAAATGAAATTAAAGACAAAAACCTATTAGACAATCATACCCTATATAATTACGGATTATATATTTGTACAATGGCCGCCGAATTAAAAGATATTGACAAAAGACAAATAAATGAAATATATGCTAGTATGCCTATAAAAACAAGACTAGATATTGCTTTAAGCCCAACCGAAATATGTGAAATATTAAAAAAAGAAGCCGGCCCATTTTTAAAACCGCTACTTTCCAATTTAGAAAACGAAATATTAGATGGCAATATAAAAAACACCAAAGAAGATATAACCCGTTATATTTTAAATGAATAATATAAAATCACTTGGAAAAGATAACAATTTAATATATAATAAACCATAAGGTGATTACAGATGACAAGCAAAATATTACAATTATTACAAAATGGCCACATTATGATTCCAACAACATTAATTCAAAATTATAAAAAATTAAAATTAACAGATAAAGAATTAATTGTCCTTATATATCTTCTTGGAAATCAAGAATTTGATCCAGAAGAAATATCTCAAGATTTAAATATAAAGCTACCAGATACTTTAAAAATAATAGATAGTTTAACTAACAAAGAAATTTTAAAAATATCTGTAAAATCAGGAAAAGTATGTGAGGAATATATTGACTTTACTAATTTATATAAAAAATTAACTATGGTCATGATTAACGAAAAAACAGAAACCCCAAAAACAACTATATATGATAAATTTGAAAAAGAATTTGGCCGAACTTTAAGTCCAATGGAATACGAAATAATAGGAGCATGGTTAGATGGTGGTTATAGTGAACAATTAGTCGAACTAGCATTAAAAGAAGCTATATACAACGGTGTATCAAATTTAAGATATATTGACAAAATACTATCACAGTGGAAACAAAAAGGCATAAAAAATCAAAATGATATAAATAAAGAAAGAGAAAAACGAAACAAAACAAAACCAAAGAAAGAAGTCTTTGAATATGATTGGCTCAACGAAAATGATTAAAAAATATTTAGATGAACTCATTCCAAATCCTCGGTGTGAACTAAATTATAATAAAGATTATGAGCTTCTTTTAGCTACTATGTTAAGTGCTCAAACAACTGATAGAAGAGTAAACGAAGTGACAAAAATATTATTTAAAAAATATTCAAACTTAAATCAACTAGCAGAAGCTAATATAGAAGATATAAAAGAAATTATAAGACCTTTAGGAACATATAATATAAAAGCAAAAAACCTAATAGAAATAGCTAAAAAATTAGTTAGTGATTATCAAGGAAAACTTCCAAACAATAGACAATATTTAGAAAGCCTTCCAGGTGTAGGTAGAAAAACAACAAATGTTGTTTTAAGTAATATTTTTGATGAACCATGTATTGCTGTAGATACACATGTATCAAGAGTTAGTAAGAGGCTGAAATTAGCAAATAACAAAGATAGTGTATTAACTATTGAAAAAAAATTAACAGAGAAATTCAAAAAAGAAGACTTATGTAAGCTTCATCATCAGCTACTACTTTTTGGAAGATATTACTGTACAGCAAGAAATCCAAAATGTATTAACTGTAAATTACAAGAAATATGTAAACGTCATTAGACGTTTTTTTTATATACAAAAAAGGAAGCAACAAAGCTTCCAAATTTTAAGAATAACTAATAGTTCTCGTCAAAGTTGTAACTAAACTACCTTGATAAGTAACCTTGTAAGTATAAGTATATGTATTAGCCGATTTACCAATTGTCGATTTATCAGTAACTGTTACACCAGATGCATCAGTTATAGTAAGAGTAGTATTAACGTCACTATCATTAGTAATATCTTCACCATCTAGCATAACCGTAACAGGCTTGATAGGTTCATTGTAAATAGCTCCAACAGAAAGCGAAACAGAAGTTTTACCATTTAAAGTTGCCGTAACATCGCTAGAAGAAGCTTTAACCTCAGCACTTGTTTCTGTACCTGAACTTTCAGCACCAGCAAAGTTTGTATACACCGATTTAACAACAATTTTTTGTGTACCATTAGGAAGTTTAACTGAAGCACTGTTATTGCCAGTAGTTGTAACAAGAGTAAGACCACTAGACGTTTTAGCATACACATTGTAAGCAACACTACCTAATCGACCACGATTAAATGCCATTACATAATTTAAATAAGTATTTTGATCTTTAGAAAGAGAAAAGGCTTTATTAATGACAGAAGACCAATAACTATTATTTAATGCATCAGGCGTTCCAATAGCTTTCCAAGTAACATTGGCTTTATTACCAACAACACTAGCCTTCAAATCAGTAACATTAGATAATGTATTAAATCTAGCAGAAACTTCAGTAGGCTTACCACTTTCTTTAAATAATTCAGTACTCTTCATATCATTAGGAGTATTAGCACTAGGTAACATAGAATATCCAGTATTTTTTTCAACAGTAACTTCAACAACACCACTAGGTTTGTTAAAAGTTTTATCTTTATTAAAGAAATTTTTAGCTACAGCTTGGAAAAGTTTAGCATTTTGGCTTGAGCCAAATTTGTTATAACCATCTTTCCAAGAATTATATCCGTACCAAACAGAAATAGCATATTCACTATTATATCCAGCAAACCACAAATCATTAACCGCATTACCAGGTAATTTGTGAGCCTCCATAAATTTAGAATCAAAGTTTGTTGTTCCAGACTTAGCCGCAAACTGTGAATTGTTGATATTATTATATCTACCTAAAGCATTTTGACCTGTATCAACAAGCATATCAGTAACCATATAAGCTGTTTCAGGACTCATAACCTTCGTTTTCTTATATTTATTTTCATAAACTTTACCAGTTTGATCAAATTCAACTTTAGTAAATGTATGAGGTTCGTTATAAACCCCATCATTACCAAACGCAGCGTAAGCCGCCGCTACAGTCATAGGAGATTCACCAACTTTTTTCTTAGTGTCACCATAACCACCAATAGCATGAGCTTCATGTAACTTACCATTGCTAGCAACCTCAGGTGATAATCCTAGTTTGGTAACGAAATTTTTAATATCAGAATTTTTAACACTTTGGAATGTTTTTAACGCTGGAATATTACGTGATTCAACTAAAGCTTGTCTAATAGTAATAATACCTTTGTATTTATTATCCCAGTTGTTAATTTCCGTTCCATCACTATAAGTATGTTTATCATCAATAATTGGATGATCAGTATTCCAATTATTATATTCAATAGCTGGTCCATAATCATAAAGCGGCTTAGCTGTAGAACCAATTTGCTTATATATACCAGTAGCATAATTCAAATTTTTAGCGCCAGTTTGATTTCTACCAGAGCCGATAGCCACAATAGCACCAGTTTTAGTTTCCATCGCAATTACACCAGCTTGAACTTTATCATTTTCCCAAGAATATCCATCACCATTCATAATTTTAGTAACTTCATCCTGTTTAGCTCGATTCATAGTTGTATAAATCTTCATCGAATATGAATAAGGATCATATCCAGTTTTTTCATTAACCTCTTCAGCAACTCTATCAATAAATCCTTGATATTTAGCATTACTTGTATGAGCACTTCTTCCTTTAATAACAATCTTATCAACAGTCATTTTTTTAGCAATATTATATTCATCATTAGTAATATAACCATGTCTTTTCATAAGTCTTAAAACAAGCAATCTTCTATTTTCAGTTTTTTCAGGATTAATATTAGGATCATAAGAAACAGGTGATTGGAACATACCAGCAATCATCGCTGCCTCAGATAAATTTAAATCTTTAGCTTCCTTATTAAAATAAGTTTCTGCAGCTTGCTCAACACCATAAGAACCACTACCCAAATAATATGAATTAACATAAAATTCTAAGATTTCCTCTTTAGAATAATTAGGTTCTATTTGAAACATAGAAATATAAATATCAGTAAATTTACGCTTGATACCATCTAATCCACTTGATACTGTAGAAGTATATTGGTTCTTAGAAACCTGCATTGTTAAAGTAGAAGCGCCTCCAGCATTACGACCTAAAAGTTGTCCGAAAGAAGCCTTCATAAAACGTGGAAAATCAAAACCGTTATGTTCAAAAAATCTAGAATCTTCTGTTGCAACAATTGCATTAACAAGTTCTTCACTCATTTGTTTATAAGTAATTTTTTGCCTCATTTGTTTACCAAGTTTAGCATAAACATTACCATCAGTATCAACTAAAGTACTAGCTTCTTTTGTATATAACTTATTAGGATTAAATTTTCCTGCTGTTGTAGCAATAAATATAAAGAAAACAATACCCAAAGCAATACAAACAAGTATAAAAAGTAAAAAAGCTAGTAAAATCTTTTTCTTTTTATTTTTCTTTCCCTTTTTGGCCATATTATCACTTCTTTCCGCTTTTAAGTTACCCTCAAAATCATCATTATACACATTTTTAGGTATATCAATCTGCTCTTGTTTTCTTTTATCAAGCTTTCCCTTCCACTTAATAAAAGGAATAAACCAAATCAAATTGATTAAAATAAATATAAGCAAAGATATTAAAAAGTTTAAAACAATAGTCCCGATAATCAAAATAATAATAGACAAAACAAAGATTAATAAATTAAATCCATCCTTTTTAAAAAAAGCTTTTAAGTCGTTCATAAACTACCTCCATTAAAATAAATATTATCAACAATCTCTAAATAGTCAACCCTTGGATTATATTTATCATTAATTATATAACCATTTTCCTCAAAATATGAAAGTGGAATCGATTTCCTAGAATTTTCATTAAGAAAATTTATTAAACTCTCTACCGAAAGGAAAAAAGTCTTATTAATACTAGTAAACCTTACAATTAAAAAGCCAATTCCACCATGCTTATAAATCCGCCTCAAATGTTTTATTTGATGCTCATGTATATTATTTAAAGGGAAAGAAGTTTTAAGCTTAGTTTCCTTAGCCTCAAAATCAATATACTTTCCTTTATATATACCATTATAATCAGTTGTTGATGGTGTTGAAAAATATCCTTCTTTAATAACCGCTAAAGATCTAGAAGGGTAATTAACCTTTGAAATAGTAATAGGGGTAGGCTTCTTATAAATAACTGCAATATCGTTAACGAGATAATAATTATTACTAGCTTCCAAATCAGCTTCTAAAGTCATACCTCTATTAGCGTATGTATTTATATTTTTAAATATAGCCCCATTTATTTTTCTCATATTAACACCATTTTAATTATACTATAATTAATTTTTTTTGCAAACACATCATTAAAAAAAATATAAAGTTCTAAATATAACTAATATTGTCGAAAATATATTAAAAAAAAATAAATAATGCTACCATAAAATCGGTGATAAAAATGAACATAAATCAAATTAATAGTATATTTAATGAAATTATAAGTGATGTAAAATACTTAAGATTAAAATCAATAATTATAAAAAGTTGCTCAAAAGAAAAATAAAGTGTAAAATTACCATTGAGGTGTTTTATGCTAAAATTGTTTTATCTTTTTATAACTTATGCCATATTAGGCTGGCTAATGGAAGTTGCCATCGTTTCATTTCACAAGAAAAAATGGACATCACGGGGCTTTTTGATAGGACCATGGTGTCCAATTTATGGCTGGGGAGCCATATTTATAACCATATTGTTAAGAAAATACTATAATGATATTTGGTCACTATTTGTAAATTCATTTATTCTCGGATCAGTCTTAGAATATTTAACAAGTTACATTATGGAAAAAATATTTAAAGCTCGCTGGTGGGATTACAGCAATCATAAATTCAACTTAAACGGTCGAATCAGCTTAACAACATCATTAGGTTTTGGCGTTTTAGGTGTTTTGGTAGTTAAAGTATTTAATCCGTTTTTTATGAAACTTCCAGACAACTTACCAGTAATAATATTTAATATAGCAATGATAGTAGTATTCCTAATATTTATCTCTGATACTATATTTTCATTTGTTGTTATTAGTAATATTAAAAAAACAAGCACAAATCAAAAAGATATTACAGAAATTTCAACAGAAGAATTAAAAAAAGCTCTTAAAAATAAATCATACTTTAACCGTAGACTATTAAATTCTTTTCCAAACTTAAAATTTATTCAATCAAAAAAAATAAAACAAAAGTAGTAATGATTGAAATCAAATTTTCAAAATAAAGCAAAATCATAAGTGCTTTTTTTATTTGAAAAAATACAAATAAAAATTATTTTATTTCTTAACAAACCCAACTCTTTACATGCTCTAAAAAAAAATGCTATAATGTAAAAAATAGGAGGGGCAATTATGATAAACGAAAGAAAGGAAATAGACTTCTCATCACTACCAGCAGCTATTAGAAGCATGATAGAATTAGACTCTAATGCCGCTGCAGTTATTGACGAATTAATAGCATATAAAGGTGAAAATACCACATTAGCGACATTGATATTATTAGATGATATGAACATAAGAGGCGTTCAAATATATGATTTATATAAATTAGCCAATAAAAATATAGAAGAATTTTATGACAAAATTCTTAATATAACAAAAAAAGACATAGAAAAATTAAATACATCTTCCGCATCTTTATGTGCTTATAAAGCTGTTTTCTCAGGAAATACAAAAGAACGCCAAAAAAATCCTGAAAAATATCTTTTAAAAACCGAAGAAAGAGAAAAATACACTAAAATTTCTAAACAAGAAAAAGAAAATTTACCAAAAGATTTTTATCCTGCAATAACAGTTTCACAAGCCTTAGAGTTGATAGATAATAATAAGTTTACCTTAGGCTATCAACAAACATATAAAAAAAACAATGGTGAAAAAGAAACATATCGCGTTTTTTATAATGAATTTGGCGATGTTATCTACACGCATTCATTAGATGAAGAAAACATCTTTTTATGGGGTCAATCAAAGCTAAATGTTGTTAGAAAAATAGAAAAAGTAGAAACCAAATTTAATCCATGCAATGCATACTTTAATGTTCCAAATGTTGTTGGTTATAATATTGAGCTCAAAGAAAAACCTCTTGAAACTTATAAAAAAATCCTTTCAAAAAAAGAAAAACCCATTGAGAATTTACAAGAAGAATATTATGACAATAATCTTATTCCAATAATTGAAACTACAAAATCTATGAAATATAAAGAAGATTATCCTTCATACAAAGCTTGTGTAATAGCCTCAATCTATGACCTTTTAACATTTAAAGAAACATATAAAAAATTAGATGAAGGACTAAAAAAATTATATGAGCCACTTTTAGATTATGCAAGTGATAAAGCTTACGATGAAATAATAAGTCATCTAAACTCAGATGAAGGAATTGAAATAGCAATAGACCTTCAAAACATTTTAGGAATTAGTCTAGATAAAATTAAACTTTTTGCCGCAAAAGATAGGTATTGTCAAAATCATGGACATGACATAATTATTCCTGTAAACAGATTTTTAAGCAGACTAATATGCGATGATCCATGGGCAAAAGATATGAATGCGCGTATAATTAAAATATTAGCCCACGATATAAAACCAGTATACTCAAAAACAAAAGAAGCTATTTAGCTTCTTTTTCATTATAATAAGCATGATATTCTTCCAAAGTTAAATTATCATCATGGATAATTTTAGCCGCTTTTTTGCCAACATATCTATAGTGCCATGATTCATGCTTATATCCAGTTATATCTTCCTTATCTTTAGGAAACCTTAAAATAAATCCATATTTATAAGCGTTATTGTTAAGCCATTTAGCCTCATCAGTATTATCAAACTTCTCACTTATTTCATTTAAATCACTACACAAACCAGTTTGATGCTCTGAATATCCAGGTCTAGCAGAATAAATATCAGCCATATTTTTACCATCACGTACAACATATCTATTATATAAATTAACTTGATAAGCATACGTTCTGTAGGCTGAAGAGTTATAAATAATTACATTATCTAATCTAGCTCCATCAACCATTTTTTCAAAAGCTTCCGCAGCTTCCTTTCGCATCATATTATTACTACCTTTATTATATTTTCCAGTTAAAGAAACTAAATCATTAGGTACATAACTAGAAGATAAATGGTAAAACTTATTAACTAAAAGCAAATTTCCATCATTCAAATTACTATCAGCCACACTATTATAAAAACCCAAATCAGCTTTAGAATTAACTATAGCAATAACTTTTTTTAAACCAGCCTTATGACTATTACCATAATCTAAATATCGTGCAACATTATCATTAATATAATATTTTTCTTGAACTAATCCCGCTAACAAACTAGAAGCAGGGTAATTCATTAAATCATATCCTGAATTAACAATAGTCACAATATCTTCTATATTAGCTTTTTTATTCTTCAGATAATACTTTAAATACTTTTCAAAGTTTTTCTCTTCATACCCCTTACAATTTAAAATATCAATTAGACTCTTATCATAACCATTTTCCAAAAATAAATCATAATCACTTTTAGAAACTTTATTATGAATTAATTTAACATCTTTTTCATTATATCCAAGTTTCTCAAATTTATCACAATTATTATGTGTAAAATAAAAGAAAAAGGTAAAAATACATATAATCAAAATACATATTATTCCTTTTTTCATTTTCCTCACCTTACTTATCCAAATAATAGGCATAATACTCATCATAAGTTAAGCCACTATCGTAAACTTTTTTAGCTAAATTCTTACCAACATATCTGTAATGCCAAGCCTCATAATTGTAACCAGTAATCTCTTCTAACCCTTTAGGATATCTTAAGATAAAACCATATTTATAACAGTTAGTACTAAGCCATTTAAAGGCATCAGTGTTTTCAAAATTATTCATATTAGCTCCAGGTGTGAATATATCCAAAGAAAGCCCTGTTTGATGCTCAGAGAAATTAGGTCTAGCAGCATATTTGTCTGCATATGCAAGTCCTTTCTTATCTTCATATTCATCATAAATTTTTTTCTGAGAAGCGTAATCTCTATAAGAAGAATTAACAATTAAAGTAATATTATCTTCCTTAGCTTTCGCACTCATTTGTTGAAAAGCTTTATAAACAGTTTTTCTAATACTATTTCCAGGATAAGCATACCAATTACTCATCTCAACAACATCCTTAGGCGCATATTTGTCAGGAAGTTCATAATGCTTGTTAACTAAAATAGCATAACCCTTGTCCATGTCAGTTTTTAAAGTATTACTATAAGCCTTATCATCCGCACGTACATTAACTAAAGAAATCACTTTTTTATAATTAACTTTCTTATTTTTATAAGTTTTATCAATATACTTTATATATCTATCATAATTTTTCCAAATAAAGTATTTTTGCTTAAGTAAAGGTATAAAATCATCCTCATACTTATTAGTGGTAGCATAATCAATATACTTTTTATCAAACTTTAAAATTTCTGAAACTTCTTTTTCACTATATCCACTGCGCCCCAATTTATATTCGTCACTAGTGTAATACTTATATAACTTTATGCCACAAATAGTTAAAATAACAATTAAAACAATAACGGCAGCAATAACAATAGCACTTTTCTTAAAACGACGCTTGTAATACATACTAATCACCATCCTAATTAAGCTTGTAACTAAGCATCCAATAAGTTACAACTTACCATAAGTATACCATAAGTCAAACATAAAGAGTATAAAAACGTAAAGTTTGAAAAAAACCAGAGAAATTTATTTACCAAAAAAATTACTAATGACAGCCACATATAAGACAAATATTTAAATTTAAATAATATACTAGACAAATACTGTACAAAAATTAAAATAAATGGTAAAATTAAAATGTAAATTAATAGAGGGTGGTTAAATGAAATACTTAGGACTTGACTTAGGTACTAGAACTTTAGGTATATCAATTTCTGATACAACTAAAACTATTGCCTCAGCGTATGGAACAATTCATTTTCAAGATGATGATTATGAAACCGCTATCCAAAAACTATCCACTATTATACAAAAAGAACCTATTGAAGCCTTGGTTTTAGGATTCCCTAAAAACATGAACGGAACAGTAGGTCCCAGAGCTTTAAATACCCTAGAATTTAAAAAAAAGCTAGAAGAAACCTTTCATCTTCCTGTGAATATGCAAGATGAAAGATTATCTACAAAAGAAGCTCATGGCTACATGATAAAAGCTGATATGTCTAGAAAAAAGAGAAAAGAAAAAATAGACTCATTAGCCGCTAATATCATTTTACAAACATACTTAGACAAAAGAAAGGACTGAAAAAGTTATGGAAAATTATGAAAATAATATGATGGAAAACAATGAAAACAACATAAAATTTAAAGCAATTGATGACGAAGGAAGACAAATAGACTGCGAAGCACTATTTCTATTTGAATCACCAGAAACGAAAAAAAACTATATCGTATATACCGATCATTCACTAGATGACGAAGGAAATACAAAAGTATATGCCTCAATTTATGATCCAAAAGATATGAAGACAGATGAGAATAATGAACTTGCAGCATTCCCATTAAAAGCAATTGAAACAGAAAAAGAATGGAAAATAATTGAGACTATCTTAAATACAATGCAATCACAAATAGAAACAGCTAAGTCTAATGAAACTGCTTCTTCAGCAGAGTAGGTCTTTACTTTGAAAAAAAATCGAAAGTTTTCACCGAGTAAATTCTTACTCTTTTTGTTGCTTTTAATAATCATAACCAGTTTAATTTTAATTGGCATTTATGAATACGAAACATCAGCTATAAGTACAAACACAAACCCTAAAACAATTATTGTAGATGAAGGAGATAATTACTTTACACTAACAAGTAAATTAAAAGAAAAAAAACTAATTCGTTCAGAATTTTTCTATAAATTGTATTTAAAAATAGCAAAACCAACAAATTTAGCTAAAGGAAAATATGATTTAAACGAAGCTATGAGTGTGCCAGAAATTGTCAAAGTTTTAGGAAATAAAGATAATCAAAGAGATAGTACAATTAAATTAACATTTAGAGAAGGCTTAACTGTTAAACAAATAGCGAAAATTGTCGAAAGCAAAACCGGCATTACGGAAGAATCGTTTTTAAGTAAAATAAAAGATACAAATTATTTAAAAACTCTACAGAAAGATTACTGGTTCCTAACAGATAGTATATATAATGACCAAATATATTATCCATTAGAGGGATACTTGTTCCCAGACACATATCATTTTGAAGACAACAAATTAACCGCAGATAATATTATTCGTAAAATGCTAGATAATACAAACGAAAAATTAACGCCATATAAAGTGGCACTTACATCAGGAAAATATAATATTCATCAAATACTAACTTTATCATCTATCATTGAATTAGAAGCAGCTACTGATAGTGATAGAACTATGGTAGCAGGCGTTTTATATAACCGCTTAAATAAAGGTTGGTCTTTGGGCTGTGATATAACCACATACTACGCAGTTCAAAAATCACTAAATGAAAAATTAACCAAAAGTGATTTATCAATTTGTAATGGTTATAACACAAGATGTACTTCAATGATTGGACTTCCAGTAGGACCGATAAATAACCCATCACTATCTTCCATAAAAGCCGCTATAAATCCGCAAGAAAATAATTATTACTATTTTGTAGCCGATACAAACAAAAAAGTATATTTCACAAAAAGCGCCAATGAACATGCACAAATAATTTCTAAATTAAAAAAAGAGGGCATATGGGCAGCTTAACATCACTAGAAAAATATGCTAAAGAAAAAAAAGTACCTATCATTCAAAAAGAAGGATTAAATTTTCTTTTAAAAATCATTAAAGAAAACAATATAAAAACAATCTTAGAAATAGGCACGGCCATCGGTTATTCAGCCATAAATATGGCAAAAATAGATAGTAATATATCTGTAACAACCATCGAACGTAATAATGAAATGTATCTGCAAGCCAAACAAAACATCAAAGATTTTAAACTGGAAGATAGAATAAATTTAATATATGGGGATGCCCTATTTACTGAAATAGAAGGAGAATATGATTTGATTTTCATAGATGCCGCCAAAGCACAATATATTAAATTCTTTGAAAAATATAAAAAAAATTTAAACAAAAAAGGAATTATCATAACAGATAATCTAAATTTTCATGGACTTGCTAAAAATCCAGAAGAAATAAAAAGCAAAAATTTAAAAGCTTTAGTAAAAAAAATAAATCTTTATAAAGAATTTTTAAAAGAAAATAAAGATTATAGCACTACATTTTATGAAATCGGAGATGGAATTGCTATAAGCAAAAGAAAAGGGGAATAAAATGGATATAAAAAAAGTTAAAGCAAAGGCACGAAAAAATTTAAAAGGCAATTACCTAACACCCGTTTTAGCTATAATAATATATGGAATTTTTATGAGTATGTGTTTTAACACAGCTAAATATGTAAAAGCACCATCACTTTCAATAATTTTAACACTAATTATCACAAGCCTATTTTATATGGGATTACTTCAAATAATCATAAAAACAGCTAAAGGCAAAAAGACAACAGTTGACGAGCTTTTCCAAAGAACTGATCTGTTTTGGCGATGTGCAGCCATAACAATTGTATTTCTATTTATCAATACAATCTGTGGCTTATTAGAGTTTACTGCTGTAAATTCATTACTTGTCTTTATAACATACCAAACAGATTTAAATATTGTTCTATCTTCTTTAATGATTGTTATCGGCTTTATATTAAGCATCACTATAGCAGCTTTTTGGATAATGCTAATGTTAGATTTTTCACAAAGTTACTTTATATTATACGATAACGAACAAATGCCATTAAAAGAAATATTAGAAAAAAGTATGGACATGATGGAAGGCCATAAGACTGAATATATAAAATTAATACTAAGCTTTATTGGCTGGTTCATTTTAGGAATCTTCACATTTGGAATTTTATATTTTTGGCTAACTCCATATATATATGTAACCCAAGCAAATTTCTACGAAGAAATAAAATAAAAACACACGAATTATAAAACTCATGTGTTTTTTAATACATAAAAAGTTTTAACAAAAATAAGTATAGCTTTTAAACTTATAAAAATTACCATTACTTTAAAAATACATATTTTTCCCCACAAACATTGTAAATAATCATATCACCTGCTATAATTAATCAGAAGAAAGCGAGGTTTTATCATGAATATAGCCGCTATTATAAATAATATAAATCAAGCTGTTGATGTAAAAGAATATGTAGATGCCTACCTGTTACCAATAAAAACCTTCAGTATAAATTACCTAAATACATTTACCATAGAAGAAATAAAAGAAATAAAAAAATTAAATAAAAAAATATTTATCATAGTAAATAAAAATATCCACAATAATGAATTAAAGGAACTAGAAGAGACTTTAAAACAAATAGATAAATTAAACATTCAAGGAATAATTTTTTATGACATTGCCATAGTTAACCTAAAACAAAAATTGTTTTTAAAAACAGCTTTAGTTTGGGCGCAAGAGCATCTAACAACCAATTATGGTACTATAAATTACTGGCAAGAAAAAAATGTTGATTATGCCTATTTATCATCAGAACTTACAAAAAGAGAAATAGAAGAAATCAGAAAAAACACTAAAGTTAAACTATTTGTAAATATTTTTGGCTATATACCAATGTTTACTTCCAAAAGACATCTAGTAAACAATTATTTAGAAACATTTGGCCTAAAATCACATGGAAAAAACACCATTTTTAAAGAAGAAAAAACATATCCAATTGTTGATACAAAAAATGGAACAACAGTTTACTCAAATTACATATTAAACGCCACAAACGAAGAGTTTAAAACCATTGATTACCTAGTATTTAACAGTAATTTTATAGATGAAAAAGATTTTGCAGAAGTTTTAAAAAACTACAAAGAGAAAAAAACAAATAAATTTAAAATAGAAACCGGTTTCCTTTATAAAGAAACCATATACAAGGTGAAATAATATGAAAAAACCAGAATTACTAGCTCCAGCAGGGGATTTAGAAAGATTAAAAATAGCCATTTTATATGGAGCGGATGCTGTTTATATTGGAGGAGCATTTAACCTAAGAGCTAATGCTGACAATTTCAAATTAGAAGAAATAAAACAAGGGGTTGAATATGCCCATAAATTAAACAAAAAAGTTTATGTAACTCTTAATATAGCCATGCATAATAAAGAATATGAAAAAATAGGAAAATATATCAAAGAATTAGACAAAATAAATGTAGATGCCATCATTATAAGTGATCCAGCTATACTTAAACTCGCAAAAGGAACTAACTTAGATATTCATCTTTCAACCCAAGCTTCAACATTGAATAAAAGTGCAGTTGAGTTTTGGAAAAAAGAAGGCGTAACCAGAATCGTTTTAGCCAGAGAATGTACAAAAGAAGATATAAAAAACATTAAAGAAAATGTAGATATTGAATTAGAAGTATTTATCCACGGAGCCATGTGTGCCTCATATAGTGGCAGATGCGTTCTTTCTAATTTCTTAACCCAAAGAGATTCCAATCGAGGAGGATGTAGTCAAATCTGTAGATGGGATTTTGATTTATATGATGAAAGTGCCCACTTGCAAGCCGAAAAACCTTTTACATTTTGCACAAAAGATTTATCCATGGCCAAATATATACCAGATTTAATTAATCTAAATGTAGATAGTTTAAAAATAGAAGGCAGAATGCGTTCAATTTATTATATAGCCACTGTAATAAAAGTCTATAGAACAATTATAGATAATTATTGTAATAATAAAGAAGAATATGAATATAATAAGCAGTATGAAAGCATCTTGCAAAAAGTTGCCAACCGAGATTCCATCCCACAATTTTTCGATGGTAACTATGGCAAGTCTGTTCAATATTATAATGGCAGGCAAGAAATAACAAATCAAGACTTTCTAGGGCTAGTAATAAGTTATGATGAAAAAACTGATTTAGCCAAAGTGCAGCAAAGAAATTACTTTAAAAAAAATGACACAGTAGAAGTGTTTGGTCCAACAAACTCATTTAAATTCAAAGTAAAAAACATCTATGATGAAGATTATAATCCCATTGAAATAGTAAGACACCCAAAACAAATAGTTTACATAAAAATGCCTCAAAAAGTAAACCCAAATGACATGATAAAAATGGTTGACAAAGGGTAAAATATGTAGTAATATTTTGTGAGTGATAAGAGAGCTGAGGTGAAAAAATGACAAACACTAATGAAGTTTACGTAACTGAACAAGGTTTAGCCGACATGAAAAAAGAGCTAGAATATTTAAAAATGGAAAAAAGACCAGCAGTTATCGAAGCTTTAAAAGAAGCCAGAGCCTTAGGCGATTTAAGCGAAAACGCTGAGTATGATGCTGCTAGAAATGAGCAGTCAGAAACTGAAAATCGTATTGCAACATTAGAAAAACAAATAGAGAAAGCTATTATTATAAAAAATGTCAAAACCGATAAAGTTTCAGTTGGTAATACAATTGAATTAGAATATATTGAAGATGGAGAAAAAGAAACATATACAATTGTAGGTGTCAAAGAGGCTGATCCATTTTCCAACAAAATATCTAATGAATCTCCAATTGCAAAAGCAATAATGGGAGCAAAAGAGCAAGATACAGTAACAGTATCAAGCCCTAATGGTGATTACCAAGTAAAAATAATTTCAATAAAATAAAAAGCGACTAGTTCGCTTTTTGTTATGGAAAAAATTCTTAACTTAAATTTCTTGACTTATGTATACTTTACTTATAAAATATAATTAGGGATATAAATCCCATATGGAGGTAATCATGACAAATTTAGTTTTCTCCATATTGCTAATTTTAATAGGTCTTTTTGTTGGCATTATCTTTATGATAATCTTAAATTCTTTAAAAGTACTATCCACAAATAAAAAAGTCTTGAAAATGTTAGAAGATGCTAAAAAAGAAGCAAACAAATTAAAAAGAGATAGCATTTTAGAAGCCAAAGAAGAAAATCATAGATTAAAAGTTGAGTTAGATAAAGAAACAAAAGAAAAAAAACAAGAAATAAAAGAAAGCGAATCACGTCTTTTAGCCCGCGAAGAAAGCATGGACAGACGTGACCAAACTTTACAAAACCGTGAGCAACTATTAGATGATAAAGAAAATAACTTAACCATCAAACAAAAAGAAATTCAAGAAAGGCAAATGGAATTAGAAGAAGCAAAAAATGAACAACTAAAACAACTAGAAAAAATTGCTGGATATACAAAAGAAAAAGCCAAAAAAGAAATAATGAAAAAAGTTGAAGATATGATGAACCTAGAAGTAACATCATATATCAAAGATCGTGAAGCCGAAGCAAAATTAGAAGCTGATAAAAAATCCAAAGAGTTATTAGTATCAACCATGCAAAGATATGCTGCTGACGTAGCCTCTGAGCAAACAGTTACCGTTGTAACCTTACCTAATGACGAAATGAAAGGACGAATCATTGGTAGAGAAGGTAGAAATATAAGAACAATTGAAGCTGTAACTGGCGTTGATTTAATAATTGACGACACTCCAGAAGCTATAGTATTATCTAGCTTTGATCCTTATCGAAGAGAAATAGCTAGATTAACACTAGAAACATTAATTAAAGATGGACGAATTCATCCAAGCCGTATTGAAGAAGTATATGACAAAACAGCAAAAGAAATGCAAGCAAAGTTAATTGAAATAGGTAATAATACCTTATTTGAATTGGGCATAACAAAAGTAGACCCAAATCTTGTAGAAATATTAGGTAAATTACAATTTAGAACAAGTTATGGTCAAAATGCTTTAAAACATTCAATTGAAGTAGCTAATTTAGCTGGCCTTTTAGCTAGTGAATTAGGTGAAAATGTAACTTTAGCAAAACGTGCTGGTCTATTTCACGATATTGGTAAATCAATTGATCATGAAATCGAAGGTAGCCATGTTGAATTAGGTGCATCACTAGCCAAAAAATATGGTGAAAATGAAACGGTTATTAACACAATTGAGTCACACCATGGTGATACCTCACCAACAAGTGTTATAAGTGTTTTAGTAGCCATCGCCGATGGCGTATCAGCATCTCGTCCAGGAGCACGAAATGATTCACTAGAAAATTACATTAAAAGACTAACTGAACTTGAACAAATAGGTAATGAAACAGAAGGCGTAGAAAAAACATATGCTGTTCAAGCTGGTAGAGAACTTAGAGTAATTGTTAAACCAGAAGAAATAGATGACTTAAGCAGTATAAAAGTAGCAAGAGACATCAAAAATAAAATTGAGGAAACTCTTCAATATCCAGGAACGATTAAAGTTGTTGTTATTAGAGAAACAAGAGTAACAGAAGAAGCTAAATAGCTTCTTTTATTATACAAAAATATAAAAATGTATAAAAAAAAGACACCCGTACAATATTGTATATTGTTAAAAAAATAATAGAAATATATAATTAGTAACATAGGAGGAAGTGATAAAATGTATTATTCAGCAGGAACTTATGAAGCTTTTGCTAAACCAGAAAAACCAGCCGGTGTAGATAATAAAAAAGCCTATATAATAGGAACCGGTCTTGCTGGTCTATCAGCCGCCTTTTTCTTATTAAGAGACTGTCAAATGAAAGGAGAAAATATTCATTTATTAGAAAAACTAGATTTAGCCGGTGGATCATGTGATGGAAAAAAAGATATAACAAAAGGTTTTTACATGCGTGGTGGAAGAGAAATGGACAATCATTTTGAATGCATGTGGGATATGTTTAGAAGCATTCCATCAATTGAAAATCCAAACATAACCGTCTTAGACGAATATTATTGGCTAAATAAACACGATCCAAATTATTCATTATGCAGAGCAACAATTAACTGTGGTAAAGATGCACACACTGACAAACTATTCAATTTAGATAAAAAATCAGCCATAGCTCTTTCTAAATTATTTTTAACCCCCGAAAAACAACTAGAAGACAAAAAAATATCAGATGTTTTACCAAAAACATTTTGGTCTACAAACTTTTGGCTTTATTTGCAAACAATGTTTGCCTTTCAAAAATGGTCATCTGCTTTAGAAATGAAAAGATATCTATGCCGATATGTTCATCACATCGATGGCTTGCCAGATTTTTCAGCACTAAGATTTACCAAATATAATCAATACGAATCAATGATTTTGCCATTGGTTAAATATTTAACAGATTTATATAAAAGGATTTTCTTCACTAATTAAAGAATCACCACTAAAAGAAACATATAAAACCAGTAAAGTTGCTGCTAATCCTAAAACGCTTGACCATATTTGAATATCTGCCTCTTTTAAATCCTTACCATACTTAACTTTAACCTCTTTATCATAAATATTAATAAGCAAAAAACAAATAGCCAAAAATACTCCAACATATCTGTTTATCAAAAGTAAATCACTTGAAAAATCTTCAGAAAATAATTTATTCTTCTTTTCAAGACCAAGTAAAGTATCATAAGATAAATAAAGGGAAATAATAATAGTTAAAATAGTAATTAAAGTTAAACCAATTTGTAATTTAACTAATGTAGCCTCCTCTAAATCATAATTGTTCATTCACTTTCCTTTATTTTTTTAATTTCCAAAAGTTCACTAACAGTTACAAATTTATAACCATTATTCTTTAAATTTTTAATTAAATCTTCCAAAACATTAACCGAATATACATGATTATCATGCATCAAAACAATTTTACCAGGTTTAACATAAGGCAAAATATTATTTAAAATCCTCTCCTTACTTTTAACTTTCCAATCACGCGAATCAATGTCCCACAAAACAAACTTTAAATCAGTATATCCCTTAAGTCTATTATTATAACCACCATAAGTTGGTCTAAACAAAGTAGGGGTAAACCCAGTAACCTTTTTAATACTTTCGTTAGTTTTGTTAATTTCTTCTTTAAATTCATCCTCACTTAATCTAGTAAGTAACTTATGATCAAATGAATGATTACCTATTTCACTTCCTTCTTTAAGCATTCTTCTTAATTCATCAGAATAAAATTGTACATGGTTGCCAATGACAAAAAAAGTTCCACAAGCATCATACTTTTTTAAAATATCCAATATTTTATTAGTGTATTGACTGGGTCCATCATCAAAAGTTAAGGCAATAACCTTGTCATCAACATTAACATTCTTTTTTTTGATTGAAATATAACTATCATTTCGTTCTTCCTTTTGCCAATCAATTAGCAAATTTAAACTATCGAGCGGTATATCCAAACAAATAATTCCAGTTTTGCCTTTAATTTCAGATAAATTAAAATACAAAGTCAAATTATCATCATCAATAGAAAAATAATCATAACTAAGATTGTTTAAATAATCCACATCAACCTCTTTATATTTTTCTAAAAGATTTTTCTTTACATCATAATCTAAAGCAGTTAAATCATCAACAATATTCTCCATAGTTAAAAACTTTTCTGTTTTTTTATTATAAGTAAAAGTTTTAATTTTATTTATTTCATTATCTGTAACTATTTTAGTTACTAAACTAACATTTACAATATCACTATTTACCTCATTGTAAGTATAAGAAATATTAAATTCACCTTTATTAATATACTTAAATTTACTATAATTTTTATTAACATAACTACTAATAGCATTATCAAGCTCCATAATATTAGTAATAGGATAATTAATACTCGTGTGAGTATTCTCATCAATGTAACTTTCAACCTTCTTTTCCCCGCAGCCACTCATAAAAAAAACAATTAATAAAAGTATAACCATCCGTTTCATAAATATCACCTAAAAAAGTATATGAAATAAACAAATAATAATTATTCAAATAATATTTTAAAAAATTGTTATATGTGTTAAAATGATAATATACGAGGGGTGAGAAAATGAAAAGACAAACTTACGTTGATGAAGAGGGAAACCCAATTAACCAATCATTACAGCGCAAAAAACCATTATTAACATTCTTTTTCTTTTTTGGAACTATACTGCCAATAATTATAATAATTATCATAATCGTTTTAGTAACATTAAATTTAGATTGCCAAAAAGTATATAAAGCAATAAAAGAAAAAAGCCTTAGTTACATAAAAGATCAAGGAACAGTGCCAGCAATAGAAGGAGAAAATGTCACTGTAAGATTAGATGATTTGTACACAAATGGTTATTTAAGCAGTACAGAAACCAAAAACAATAAATGCTCAGGAACTGTAAAAATAACAAAATATAAAAAAGATTATATCTATACAATTGATGCCAGAAACTGCTCATCATGTTCAACTAACAAAAAATATTCAGCCTGGTCTAAAGAATCTACGATATATCCATCAGGAAAAGCCATTGTTGATGTTGTCCCATATTATAATTATTATGACAGAGAAGTAAGTACAACAAAATGGTCAGATTACTATGATAATGATGAACTATCTGATGAAACATCAAAATATGGTATAAAATTGCCATTAGACACATCAAAATTACCAGAAATTCCAAAAGAAGCAAAATTGGTAAACATTGAAAACGATACAACATACTACTATCGTTATCGTGATCGTAGCTGGAAATGGTATGATATCGAAGGTGATTATTCAGAGTTTTTCTCTGAGCAACCACAAGGATATGCCAATAAAGATGAAGACAGTTCGCGATATACAAAATGGACAAAATATTCGCTAGATTATCCAGAAGAAAAATCTTATCGTACCATAACCTCAACAACCGGATATAAGTTTTATTATTTAAATAAAAATGGCAAAAAAATATATTTTAATAGTGGTAAATATAGTGCTAGAGATGATGTAAATACCAAAAAATATAACAGAATAGAAAGCGAAACATCAAAATTATATCGCTATCGTGATAAACAGTGGCGCTGGTATAACGGTACAAAAAGAAGGTATAGTGCCTTAAGAACAACTCCACAGCAGAAATTAGTAATAAAAGACAAAGAAACAGAAACCTTAAGTGAGCCAACAAACTGGATAGCAAATAGTAAATCAGACGCTACAAATCAAGAATTTAGAGTAGAAGAACGTAAATTAATGACTAGATTTAGACAAAAATATGAAATTTTATCACTAAAAGTTTTAAAAGAACCAATAAACAAAGAAGCATTTGAAAAAAAAGTGAGAATGTCTATACCATCTTTTGCCTATAATGAAAATTATAAGATGGAAGTCACATATAAATTTAAATATAGAAAAAGCTAAAAATAGCTTTTTTTATATTATGAAAGGCAAGAAATAAAACAAAATTATAATGTTTTTAAGCATAAACAAATATAATTATATATGAATAAAATTCATCTAAAAAAACAAAAAAAATTAAAAATAATCAATTTAATAGCCATACTTATCATTTCCTCGATAATAAGTATTATCTTAATATTTAGCTATATAAAAAAACAAATAATGCCATCAATATATAAATATGGAACAATTGAAGCCAAAAAATTTTCTAGTATAATAATAAATGATGCCATTGATAAATATATATCAAAGCAAATAGATATTGATAAACTATTTAAAATAACATATGATAAAAATAATGAAATAAAAGATATAACACTAAATACAAACATAATAAATAGTTATCTAACAAAAGCTACCAAAAGTATTCAAAAAAATTTAAAATACATCGAAAAAGGAAATATAAAAAAAATAGAATATCAAGCCGACCTACTAGAAAATTATAATGAAAAAGATCTTAAAAATGGTATAATATACTACCTTAATACGGGTTTTATTTTTAACAATCCAATATTTTCTAACTTCGGTGGCCAAATACCAATAAAACTAGCTTTAACAGGAGATATAATAAGTAATATAACAACTAAAATAGACAATTATGGAATA
The DNA here is from genome assembly GCA_934183155.1 of uncultured Bacilli bacterium. GTDB lineage: Bacteria > Bacillota_I > Bacilli_A > RF39 > UBA660 > Coprosoma. The sequence continues at coordinate 61,586 of CAKPSB010000001.1, forward strand.
AACAATGCTTTAATAAAAGTTTACGTAAACCTAAAAATTTCCCAGCAAATTATTCTGCCTTATTTTAAAAAAGACATAGTATTAGAGACAAAAGTACCCGTTGTCATAAAAATAATAAACGGAACAGTTCCAAATTATTATGGAAACTTAAATTCTACGCCAATAACCATACCAAACAAGTAAAGTGTGATATAATAAAAAAGAGGTGCAATCATGGAAACAGTAAAGTTAAATAACAATTACAAACTAATTAAAGATTACAAAAATGGCTATGAAAAAGAAGCCATAGAAGAAAAATATACCGAATATTTTGACGACTACGACTACATACTAGGAGATTGGGCATACGGAAAATTAAGATTAAAAGGATTTTGTGACCAAGACAATAAACTATTCAACAAAATAAATGACATAAATTCATTAAACGAATATATAAAAAAGCATTGCGCCTATGACTGCCGTTACTTTGTCATAAAAAAAATGAAGAGCTAATATCGTTCCAAAAGCTCTTTTTTTATTTACATATAATACGTAAAGTCAATTCAAAAAAAGTAATAAAATATTCATTCACATTTTAAAAATGATATAATGTAAATGTAAAAGAATAGGAGGAAAAAATGGATAACCGAATAATTTTAAACGAAACATCTTACTTTGGATGGGGTGCTAGAAAAAATCTAGTACCAGAAATTCAAAAAAGACATTTCAAAAAAATATTGGTCGTAACTGACAAAACACTAAAAAGCTGTGGTGTTGCCGACATGGTTATTGATGAGTTAAAAAATAATATAGATTTTGATATTTACGATGATGTAAAACCAAATCCTACTATTACTAATTGCCAAAAAGGTATTGATTTTTGCAAAAAAATTAATGCCGATGCCATTGTAGCCATTGGAGGTGGTTCAGTTATTGATACAGCTAAATGTATTGGTATAGTAACAAAAAACCCAGAATTTTATGATATAAATTCACTTGAAGGTGTTGCTGATACAAAAAATCCTAGCTTACCAATAATTGCCTTACCAACAACAGCTGGAACCGCTGCTGAAGTAACAATCAATTACGTCATTACAGATGAAAAAAATGTTGTTAAAAGAGTGTGCGTTGATCCACACGACATTCCAGTGCTTTCAATCATTGACCAAGAATTAATGGCGACAATGCCAAGAATGACAGCCGCCGCAACAGGACTTGATGCTCTAACACATGCTATGGAAGGATATATTACAAAAGCTCATTGGGAAATGACTGATATGTTCCATTTGAAATCAATGTGCATGACGTATCATAATCTAGAAAAAGCAGTAAACAAAGATAAAAATGCCATAATAAACATGGGAATAAGTCAATACATTGCTGGAATGGGCTTTTCAAATGTAGGATTAGGTATAGTTCATTCTATGGCTCATCAACTAGGAGCAACCTATGATGTCGCTCACGGTATAGCATGTTCACTTTTCTTACCATATATTTTAAAATATAATGGTCAAGCTTGTCCTGAAAGATACAGAGCTATGGCTACAGTATTTGGATTAGAAACCGAAGGAAAATCAGACATGCAATGTGTAGACCTTGTAGTTGATGCCGTTAGAAATTTAGAAAAACGTTTAGGCGTTCCAACAAAATTAACGGAAATAGAAGGAAAAGAAATCAAAAAAGAAGACTTTGAAATTATGGCTGAAAAAGCTTTCAAAGACCCTTGTACTGGTGGTAACCCAAGAGAAGTTACAAAAGAAGATATTTTAAGCTTATTTAATGAAGCTTATTAAGGAGGAATTATGTTAAAAACAAAAGTTGGTTATAGTGAAAATCCTGATGCTTATATCTCAGGAGTAGAAACAGCTGAAAAAGCAAATGTTATTGAAAATCCACAAGTAGGACTTTTCTTTACAAGCTGTGCCCAAGATCAAACTAAATTAATGGAAGGAGCAAAAAGTGTCTTAGGAGATGTTCCAATAATTGGCTGTACATCATCTGCTGCAATATGCACACAAGACGGATATTTAAACAAAGAAACTGGATACTCTGGAATGATGCTTTTCGGTGGAGACCTAGAAGTTGTAACCGCTGGTAGTAAGCAAACAGAAGAAACACCAAGAGAAGTTGGTAGAAGAGTTGCTAAAGAAGCTATCAGTAAAATAAAAGGAGAAGATACAGAACCAGATTTCATGTTCATGACTGCTTCACCAGCCAATGAAGAAGAATACTTAAGTGGTATTGAAGATGTTATCGGAAATATTCCAGTATTTGGTGGTTCAGCTGCCGATAATACAGTCGAAGGAAAATGGAGTATTCTAAACGACGGTGAAAGTTATGCTGACGGTGTTGCCATTGCTATTTTCTACACTGATGGTGAAATGAAAAACTTATACACCGGAGCTTATAACGAAACAAATAATGCTGGTATAATTACTAAAGTTAAAGACGAAAGAACATTAGTTGAAATAGACCATGAACCAGCTTTGAAAAAATATTCTGAATGGACTGGAAAACCAATAGAAAAATTAATGGGAGCAAACTTACTTACTGAATCAATATGTGCTCCACTAGGAGTCAAAGATCCAATCGGTAAAGTTACTGCCGTTCGTCACCCAATGCATGGAAACGATGATTTATCTATTAATATTGGTGCTAACTTAGTAGAAAACACAGCAATCATAGAGTTAACAAATACACCAGAAGGAATATTAAACGCTAATGAAGAAACAATAGAAAAATTAAATAAATTAATGACTAGCACTCCAAATAGTTATTTCTTAGTTCACTGTGGTGGTAGAAGATTAGGACTAGCCTTAGCTAAAATCGAAGATCAAATATTTAGCGTTGTAAAAAAAGCCATACCAGACAAAGAATTTTTAATGGTATTTACATTTGGCGAATATGGAGTAGGCGATCACTCATCTAATACAGTTGGAGGATTATCACTTTCATTTACTGGATTTGGAGGTAATGAATAAGTGGCAAAAAATTTAATAGGAAATAGTTGGGTTGACGCTTCTGACGGTAAAACAATAGACGTCTTAAATCCAGCTACAAAGACATTAATAGATACAGTTCCTGATACTACAAAAGAAGATTGCGATAACGCCGTAAAAGCTGCAATTGAAGGACAAAAACAATGGTCAAAAAAATCAATTACAGAAAGAGCCGACATTTTAATGAAGTTCGCAGCGTTAGTAGAAAAAAACAAAGATGAACTTGCCAAATTATTAAGCGATGAAACAGGTAAACCAATAGCAGAAGCTATAGGCGAGATTGCCAACGTTCAAATAGCAATGCCTGCTTTTTGCGAAAGAGCAAAACATGAATATGGTTTAGTCATTCCAAAAGGAACAGAAAAAGGACAAGAAGGAACAATTCAATATACTCAACAATACCCACTAGGTGTAGTAGTTGCCGTTATTCCATTTAATTTTCCAAGTGACTTATTCTGTCAAAAAGTACCACCAGCTTTATTAATGGGCAATAGCGTAATCCTAAAGCCATCAGCTCATAATCCACTTACACTAACTAAGTATACAGAATTATTAATTGAAGCAGGTGTACCAATGGGCACAATTAATTTACTTAATGGTGCTGGAGGAGAAGCTGTTCAAACCTTAGCGGAAAATCCAGGCGTTAATTTAGTAAGTTTAACAGGCTCTACCATTGCTGGTAGTGAAACTATGGCAAAATGTGCAAAAAATATTACACACGTAACCTTAGAATTAGGTGGAAACGATGCCTTTATTTTACACAATGATGCTGATATTGACCTAGCAGTAAAAGAAGTTGTTTGGGGTAGATTATATAATACTGGACAAGTTTGTTGTGCTTCTAAACGCTTCCTTGTACATAAAGATGTAAAAGAAGAATTTATTAAAAAACTAGTAGAAACATTCAGAAATATTCCAGTTAAAATGCCAAGTGATCCAACCGCTAAAATAGGTTGCTTAATTAGTGAAGATGCAGCCATTAAAGTAGAAAAACAAGTAAATGATACTGTAGCAGGCGGAGCCAAAATAATTTTTGGTGGAAGAAGAAAAGGTGCATTTTATGAACCAACCATATTAGACAATGTAACTAAAGATATGGACGTAGCCAAAGATATGGAAATATTTGGCCCAGTAGTACCAATAATCGAATATGAAAACATTGAAGAAGCTATTGAAATAGCCAATCAATCAAGTTATGGACTTTGTGGATGCATTTTCTCAAATAATATGAAAACTTGTCAATATGTCGCTGAAAATTTAGAATGTGGTGGTGTTACTATTAATGGTGCTTCATTCTTCAGATCATTTGAAATGCCATTTGGTGGATGGAAACATTCAGGAATAGGCAATGAAGGCGTTATGACAAGCTTAAAAGAAATGAGTAGAACAAAAACAATCGTTTTAAAAAATATAATATAAATTTCAAAGGGAAAGCAAAGCTTTCTTTTTTATATAATAAAAAATTCATAAAACATTAATAATAAAACTGCAAATGAACAAAAACATGATATAATAACCATAGAACGGAGAGATCATATGGCAAGTAAAATTGAAAAATTAAAAGAAGATTATAAAAATAAGCAGCCATTATTATTAAATGGAACATATGTTAATAGTGATGATAAAACGTATGAAAACACATATGAAAAATTAATGTGGTTATTTTACTTAGAAGAAAGATATACAAATAAAAAACCATTAAAATACATTTATGAAAAAAATCAAAAAAAAGAAGAAATATATATAGGCTCTACCCACGAAAAATATGAAGAAGCGTATAACACTTTAAAAAAGCAATCCCCACAAAAAAAAGTAAATCATTCCAATGAGTTAAACAAAGAATATATTATTTTTAAACAAAATGGCTATATAAATATAGTTGGTGATTTTGACACTGACTTTGTTTTAGATAACATCTCAAAACTAGATAGTCCAATATTAAATGAAATTGATCCAAATGAAATAAAAGGAATAAATCTATATAATAATTTAGTCTATGGCAAAAAAAACGCCTTAAATGGTTTAAATATCACCGTTGACGCTGAAACAGATGGCTCATTAACAATAAACGAAAATATAAAATTAGAGCATCATAATAAAAAAGACAACAAAGATTATAGTGGACTTGATATTATTCCTGAAAGTGAAGTAAAAATGGATTTAGAAAATAAAGCACCAAATATACCAAAAGACGCTAAGAAAATAAAAAAAAGGAAGAAAGCAAAATTACCATTAATTAACAAATTTAAAAAATTAAAAAAATGGCAAAAAGCCATGGTAATTGCTGGAATAATAGCTTTAATAGGTACAGGAGCATTCCTATTAGCTCCACATATGATAGCCACGCTTAATAATGTATTTGGGCAAAGCACAACCGCCGTTGATAATGTAAATGTCATAAGTGGAACTCAAAGTGTACTTAATCAAACACCAAATTTAGATTATAATCACATTGAAACCGGTCACCAAGTATTTAACAATGCCTATGATGCCGTTAGCAATTCAAATCAATTAGTTGCCAATCACTGGTTTAATAATAATCCAGTTGACGTATTTAATACAGCAACAAATCAATATATGGGATTAACCAAAGCCCAGTTAACTGATCCTAATTTTATGGCTGAACTAGCCAAAGATCCCAACAATACTGTTTTATTAGGTGAAAGTATTCAAGAACCATCAGGCTTCGTCAATTTAAATGATGTAATCTCATCTATTAAAATGAAATAAAGTTAAACAAATATTTACATAGAAAACAAATCTATAATAAGCAATTTATTGACATCATGCCCAAAATGGGGTATATTAAATACATAAGTAAAAGGAGGATTTATATGAATTTATTTAACACATTAGAATATTGTACTGACGTTATTGAAGGCGGTATTCCTGATGGAATAGGTAACTTAGTTGGTTTAATTGTAAAAGCTATTCAAATAGTTGTTCCTATTTTGTTAATCATATGGGGAATGCTTGATTTTGCCAAAGCAATCATTGGACAAAATGAAGACAAAATAAAAGAAGGTCAAAAACTTTTTTTCAAAAGATTAATAGCAGCCATTGTTGTATTCTTAGTAGTTACAATTGTTCAATTAGCTATTACCATAGCAGCTAGCATAAATGGTGAAGGTAACCAAGCTAGTAGTGCATGGGGATGTGCAAAACAATTAATTAGCGGAAAATAATTTAAGAAAGTAGGGTTACTGATGAATTTAATTAGTGTACTTGAAGTTACAGCAACCAATTCAACATTATGTGAAGGAATACTTGTTCCTAATGCCATGTTTAATGTAGTTGCCACAATTGTAAAATTAATTAAAATAGCTGTTCCTATATTACTAGTAATATGGGGAATGCTTGATTTTACTAAATCCGTAATTGCAAAGAAAGAGGAAGACATAAAAAAATATCAAAAAGCATTTGTTTCTCGTTTAATTTCTGCTTTAGTAGTCTTCTTATTAATATTTGTCGTTCAATTTGCCGTAAACTTAATTTCCGGTGTTGAAGATAAATCAAATGCTGATGGACAAACTGTTAGTGATATATGGAGTTGCAGTAAAAAATTTATTAATGGTGTTGATACATCAGATAAAACAGAGTAAAGAATTACAAAATGTAATTCTTTTTTCATATTTTGTAAAGTTTTTGCCAAAGCTTATTTGCTGGTTTACACATTTGTGTTATAATGATATTGTATTTAACTAAAGGTAAGGGATTATATATGAACAAAAAGATTAATAAATTTATTTTACTGTCTATTTTCATTTTAACTTTGTTTTTTAAAGTAAACATTGTTAATGCAACTGATTGTTCATATGGTGCAGTTTGTACATATGAATTTTGTGGCAGACGTGATTCAGCTCAACCAGGAAGTCTTGGTGTAAGCTGCCCAAACAATAGTGGCAATGTCATTTTAAATATTGCTTTTAGATGTTCAGATGAAAGTTCGCCTGCTTCAAGCTGTAAATCGTTTGTTTCATGGGCTGCAGCTGCAAAAAATAACGGAACTAGTCACGGAAATATTGAATGGGGTAATTATGATGAGGCTTTTAATAACATTGATCATTATTCTTTTACACAGCCAAATAATTCTCCACTAGCAACTGATACAATAAAGGCTAAATTTAATAAAAATGGGAAAGTCACTTGTTTGGCGCTTTATGCAAGTCTTACCAATGGTATGAGTGATAATAATTATAAATTTAGTTTTAAAAAAGATGGAGGAAAATATGTTTCACCTTCAAAAACCACCTGTATTTCTAAAGAACAGAGTAATGATGAAATAAACTCTCAAATGAAAAGCAGCGGTGAAAGTCAAGCGGACAATACATCGTCAGATAATATTCAAGAAACAATTGAAAATGCAAAAGGAAATAATAGTGCTTGTGATGAAGAATGCCGAAAAAAAATAATTAACTGGGCTAAAGCAGAAGGATATAATACTAATTCTGAAATTGGGGATCCTTGTAATGCAATTAGTGGCACAGTGACAAAAATATTACAATCAATATTTTTGCTAATAAGCGTTGTTGGAATTGTATTATTAGTAGCTATGACAGCTATAAGCTTTGTAAAAGCCATTGTTGCTTCAGATGATAACAAAATTAAAGATGCCGCAAAAGGCTTAAAGACGAGAATAATTGTAATAATCATTTTACTTGTTTTGCCAGTGCTTTTAAGTTTTATAATTAACATAGTAAATAGTAATTCTACTGGTAAAATAAAAATTGGCTCTGATGGAAAAGTATTCTGTGATGTTACAAAGTGAAAATAGTTAGGAGGTATATACATGATATATATGGATTTGCTTGGTGATGCATTTGGCTGGGTTGGAGATAGGCTCTGGGATATAGTAAGGTCACTAATGTTTTTCATTGACAATATTGTCTATAATCTGATTCCTGTAATTTATAAATTATTTATATATTTGTCAAAATTAAATTTGATGGATGCTAGTGGGGAATTATCAAATCTTGTAAATCGAGTATACACGCTACTTGGCATATTTATGTTGTTTAAAGTAAGCTTCTCACTACTACAATACATGGTTGATCCCAATGCTTTTAGCGATAGCTCTAAAGGAATTGGCAAGCTTATTACAAATGTTTTAGTGGCTATGGTATTACTTGTAAGTGTGCCAACTATTTTTAGCAAAGCCATTGAACTTCAATCTGCCATTGTTGAAAGTAATGCAATTGGACAACTTATTATGGGCCAGGGGAATGGTGAAAACAGCATCATAAGTGACGACAAAATAAATGCGGAAAACGTTGAGAGTATGGCAAAAGACGTCCAATTTTTAATGTTTGGTGCCTTTTATTCTTTAAATACAAATAGTGAAGATTTCTCATCATGCAGAACAAGTGATGGTGATGATAATAGTAATGCCGCTATTTTTGGAACTAGAGATATGGCATTAAAAGAAGGTTGCTTGGAACAAGTCTCTAATGCCATATCAAGCTATACCAATGCTTCAGCTAGCGGAGTTACTCTAAAAGACTTCTTTAAGTATGCAGAAGATGATGGAACCGTAAAAGATGAACGAAAATTTGAACGTTTTGCGAAGCTAGTTTCATGGAGAAACAGCGATGGAGCTTATAATATAAATTATATGCCATTAATTTCAACTGCTTGTGGTATATATGTTGTGCTATTATTACTATCGTTTACTATAGATATAGCCACAAGATCAATAAAGCTTTGTTTCTTACAAATGGTTGCACCTATCGCAATAGTTTCTTATATTGATCCAAAGGAAACTATTCACCAAGGAAAACTTCACAATTGGGCAAGCCAGTGTGGTAAAACTTATGGGTCATTGTTTCTAAGATTAGCAACTGTCTTTTTTACCATGTTTTTAGTTTCGGCTGTTGCTTCAAGTGTGTTTGCCGCAGCTGATGAAAAAGGTTTAAAATCGCAAATTATTAGTGCGGGGGGCTCTGATTATAGTATATGGATTTATTTATTTTTAATCATCGGAATATTTATGTTTGCTAAACAGGTACCTAATATGATTGAATCTATATTTGGTATAAAGGGTGGTGACATGCAACTTAACCCATTCAAAAACGCAGGCATGCTAGGTCTTGGAGGCATTGCTGGAGGCGTTGCCGGATTTGCTGGCGGCCTATCCCTTGGTTCAATAGGAAATACATATGCAAATATTAAGAAAAACCAAGATTTAAAAGCTCAATTAGACGAAGGAAAAATAGACAAAGAAACATATGATCAATTACATAGAGGTGGTTGGAATTTGGCAGGAAGTGCAATTGGTGGAGGAATATCTTCAGCCTTCAGAGCCGGCAAAATTGGTATAAAGGGAGGCAATCCATATAAAAATGCTATGCTAGCAACTAAACAAAGTACTGACCGAAGAAACTCAAGAGCTGCAGGCTATGGTTTCGTGCAAAATACTAGAGAAAGATTTAAAGATACGTTTGGTGTTGAATCAGATGTCGGAATCACTGATGAAATAAAAAGTAAGATTAAAAAGCTTAACATAGCAAAAGCCAATGCTGAAAGGGATGAACACATGGCGGCTCATCAAATGCAGCAACTTATGACACAAGTCATTGAAAAAAATCCTAACGCAACCAAATCCGTAATGGCCGCTTTCAGTACTAATAGTGATGGGTCTTCAGGTTATGATGATTATGATTCATATATGGATTCTTATGTAAATAGTTATAAAGATAATCTCACCAAAGATGATGCTAATGCCCTTGATGAGTTGTATAAAGAACTTCAATCACAAAAAGGCAAAATTAGTACACAAGAATACGATAGCCGATTAGCAGACCTATTTTCGGAAGACATTATATCTAGACAAGACTTTGATATTTGCAACGATGTCAAAAAAGCACGTGATAAAGCTGATGCGATAAGTATAGATTTAGATAAACAAATTAACCAGTTACAACAAACTGAAAATTATAGACACAAAGATAAAGGAAAATAAAAGGGGTGATTAAATGAATTTCTTAATTCCAGCAAACTCTAAAAAATCAATGTTGATTTTTGGGGTATTTACAACATTTGATCTAATATTATTTAGTTCTGGACTAGGACTATCAGTATTATTACTAATGATAGTCGCACCTACAACATTATTGATGGCAGTCGTCGACTTAGCCCCAGTTGTTGTATGTGGTTTTCTAGTTTTACCAGTACCAAATTACCACAACATAAGAATTGTTATACAAGATATATACAGATTTTACACAATAAGAGAAAAATTTATATGGAAAGGTTGGTGCGTGAAAGATGAGTACGGCGAGTCGAAGCAAATACACAAATGATTTTGTACCAATAAAATCAATTACTAATGGTATTATCATTTGTAATGATAATACAAAAGTTACAGGAGTAAAGATTTTTCCTAGAAACATCTTTATTTTGGAAACTGATACCCAAAATATGATTATAAATAACCTAAGAAACGTTTATAACATGATTGACTATGAATTTTGGATAGTTGTCGCTGATAGACCGGTAGATATAACATCTTATTTATCTAGGCTACAATTGCTTTACAATTCACAAACTAGCCCTGTTAAAAGGAAATTAATTTTAGATGATATTAATAAAGCCAATATGTTTACAACAACAATGAATGTTGTTGATACTGAATACTATCTACTTTTCAGGGAAAAAGATATGGATAAAATCCAAAAGAAAATTAGAAACTTAATTCAATCATTTGCTAACGCAGGATTGAACGCCACACAAACATCTAATGATGATTTAAGAATAATTTTAGATAACTTCTTAAACGGTGGTACAACTACTACATTTGGGGCGGTGATGAGTTAATGGATATAAGAACACAAATAGCCCCTAAAGGGCTTGAATTTAAACCAAGTAGTTTTGTTGCTAGCGATAAGTATTCTACCATTTTAACAGCTATTAGTTATCCTAAAGTAATTACTCCAGGATTTTTATCAAATATAACAAGTATTCCAGGCGTCAAAATGGTTATTAAACATATACCACTTCCATTTGACGTTATTAACAGAATGATTAATAAAGAAATAGCTGATTTAAAAGTGCGTTATCAAGAAGAAAACGACGTAACAATGCAAGAAAGAATACGTCAGGACTATGAGTCGTTAGAAGAATTTATTAAACAATTAGCTGCAAGTCAAGCAAAAATATATGATTTTCAGTTACATTTAATGATTACTTCTGATTCAGAAGATGACCTAACAGCTAAAAAATTACAAATAAAAAGTTATCTAGAAGCTATGGAAATGAGAGCCGTTCCATTAAGATTCGAACAAGAACAAGTATTAAAAAGTATTTTACCCATTTTTCCTAAACAAGATATTGAAGATAGAATAGGAACACCAATACCATCACCAACCTTAGCGGCTATGTATCCATATGTTTTTGACAGTATAAAAGACCCTGGCTTATCCACTTTATTAGGAGTAGATTTTTCAGGCGGAGTAATTTTATTTAATCAATTTTTATACCAAATACAAAAAGAACATAATAGAAATAACGCCAACATGATTATTTTAGGTACATCTGGTAGTGGTAAATCTACCGCCGCTAAAGTTTTATTAAGAACTAATATAAGAAATGATTATAAAATTGTTGTCATTGATCCCGAAGGCGAACTTGAAGACATGACTAGACTTTATGGTGGAGACTTTATCGATTTAGGTAAAGGTGGAGAATTTGGTATGATTAACCCACTTGAAGTAATCATGGATGCTGATGATGATGAAATAAAAAGTGGATTAGGATATGCGGTTTTAACCCGTTCGCTACAAACGGTAAAAGCCTTTATGAAATATTATGATCCATCAATAACTGAAGATGTTTTAAACGTATTTAGTGAACTTGTTCAAGAAACATATAAAAGATTTGGTATAGATTTTAACACAGATTTTACCCATTATACATCTAAAGATTTTCCTACATTTAGAGACGTTTATGCAACAGTAAGAGGAAAAATAACTTCAATGCCTGATCAAAGCAAAGAAAGAGAAATATTGGAATCATTAGAGTTAAAATTAAGGCCATTAATTGGAGAACTTAAATTCTATTTTGATGGAAATACAACTATTTCACCAAAGAGTAATTTTATTGTCTTCAATATTAAAGAATTAATGAACTCAGACACAAATATCAGAAATGCACTATTCTTCAATGTCTTAAAATATGCATGGAGCTTAACTCTAGACTCTAGCATAAACACCATTTTAATGGTAGATGAAGCGCATGTGCTTTTATCTGGCAATAATACCTTAGGAGCTGATTTCCTAGCTCAAGTCCAAAGAAGAGCCAGAAAATATAATACTGGAACTATCATAATTACCCAGCAGCCAACTGATTTCTGTGACCCATCAGTTATAACACAAGGTAAAGCAATTTTTGATAACGCCTCATATTATTTAGTTATGGGACTAAGAAAACAAGCAGTTGAAGATTTATCAAAATTAATTGATTTAAATGATAATGAAAAAGAAAGCATTAAAGGATATAATCAAGGAGAAGCCTTGTTTGTATGTGGTAGTAAACGAATGAAAATAAACATACTAGTTACTCAACAAGAGTTAGATTCATTTGGCTCAGGTGGTGGACTATAGTAGTATTTGGAGGTGAAGAAAATGTTTAAAATGATACTTTCTAAAGCAAAAAACATGCTTTTCGAAAATAATGAAACATCTTCATCTTCAAATATATTTTCTTTTGCCACAAAAGTTGGCAGTATTATTACTGGAATAGGCAAATGGCCACTAGTCTTTGGTGGTTTCATCTTTGCTTTTCTTTTAACAATACTTATAATCGTTTTCGCATATCCAGAAGATGCCGCAGGTGAACTTTTTAATAAAGCTGAAACAAGCGATACGTGTAATGAAGATCCTTCATCTGTAGAATATGCCTACGAACCATTACAAGGAGGACTTGCCATTCCCCATTTTCATCAAATTGACGACAGATGGTTTAATTATCCTATGAAAAACTGGGATTATGATCCACCAAAAGATGACACATTAGGTGCAAATGGCTGTGCGTTTACTTCCGCTGCCATGGTGGTTAGTTACTTAAAAGGAAGAAACATTTATCCTACAGAAGTTGTAGATAAACTAGAAGGATATGAAATTTATATTGATGAGTGGTCACATTTAACTAGCGCTTTTAACATTCAAACGCCAACATATTACATTAGAGACGGAAGCAATTGTTGTTCAGATGCTGATTGGAATGCACATATTCAAGAAATGAAAGATGCCATTAGAGATGGTCATCCAATCATAGCGCATTATGGTCGAGGTGGTCACATCTTTACTTCACTAGGCCACTTTGTAGTTATTAGAGGAATGACATCAGATGGAAAATTCTTAGTTAATGATCCAAGTGACAACTCAACTATAAATAGTTTGGGTGGTAAGGGCAAATATATTAATAGACATTTTACCGAAGATGAAATCACCGACAAACTTGATTGGATTGTTATTTTTGAAAAGAAAAATTGTTCATCAAGTTCAATTAATGCTGGCAGTGATGCTAGAAATAAAATAATAGAAGCCGCCAAGTCTCAACTAGGAGTCCCATATGTATGGGGTGGTGAATCACCAGGGATAGGGTTAGACTGTTCAGGATTAACCCAATACGCCTATTCACAAGCAGGAATTGCGATACCTCATCAGTCACAGCTGCAGAAAGATACTTGCTTAGAATCAGGAGGAAAAATAGTTGGACTAGACGAAGCCAAACCAGGCGATATTGTTTGGTGGCCAGGTATAGCTGGCGCCGAATATGGTGGTTCAGGACATGTCGCTATTTATATTGGAAATAATCAAATAATAGAAGCCCCTAATTTAAACGGAAATGTAAAAGTATCTGAACTTGGTTCTAATAACTGGCTTAGTAGTTACGGTGGAATATTACAATGGCCAATTTAAAAAGGATTGATTATATGAAAAAGTACTTATTATTATTTTTGCTCATTTTTCTAACAACCGGTTGTGACGTCAAATATAATTTAACAATTAATACTAATAGTTACGATGAAAAAGTTAATTTGTCTGTCTACAGTGATGACACATTATACGGTACAATCGAAAATAATACAGCCGACGTAACTCTAAAGGATGAAAACAAAAAATACACAAAAAAGATAAAAAAACAAGATTCAAAGTACACTGTTTTATATCAATATAAACACAATAATGATAGTATAAAAAAAAGTAAATTCATCACCAGCTGTTTTAAAACTGTTAATATAGATAATTCAAATGATAATATAAGTTTATCAGCTAGTGATTTTAATTGTATATATATGGATGATGGTGTCAGTGCAAGCAGTGTAGAGGTTAATATCAAAACAAATTTAAAAGTTTTAGACAATAATGCCGATAAAGTATTTGGCAATACTTATATATGGAAATTCGATGGTAATAATTATAGCGATAAAAAGATAGAATTTAAAGCAAAAAAAGGATTTCAATTAAAAACAGCGAGTAAATCTGCTTCTTTCACACTTCTAGTTATAATTTTACCAATATTACTTATAGGTTTTATAATTTATAAAGTTATTATGAAAAAAACAAAAAATAATAATAGTTTTTAGACAGGTGGTGTTTTTATGAGAAAAATTATAAATTTTATGAAAAGAAAAATTAAAGTTTTTCTTACTTTATTTACAGTTTTTCTCATAATTTTTGTTAACTGTACACGTGTTTTTGCCACCCAAGAAAGTGATAATGGCAACAATACTTGGAGAAGAAAAGAACATCAATTAGTTAGAAAAATTCAAATAATAAAAGCCGTTTTTGGAAAAAGAGTTGATGAAGCAGCCCTTTATGCCACACTAGTACACAGAGGCACACTAACCGATTACGTTAACGACTCTTATGACGAAGATTTTAGTGAAGAATCATATAGAAAAACATGGAGTGGTGTTAGTGCTGATATTGGTAATTTAGCCCAAAACATAGGACAAGTAGCAGAAAACTTATGGGCAAAATTTCAAGCAAATCTATCATGTGCAGGTAGTGATGATGAGTCATGTGTTATTAACGAAGTTGCTAAGTATTATACAAATAAAATAAGCCAAGCCGGCTTTAAAGTTTCATCTGGTGATTTAAAAACACCAACAAATACTGACCTACTTGCCCTTGCAACAATAGTCATGTTAGACTCTAGTGGCTGGACAGGAACATATAGTGATGAAGCTTATCAAAAAGCTATCGCTGGAGAAAGATTGGTAGGAAATAACTTTAATGATGATGACTATATCCAACACGTTATTGGTATGGGTATGAATGGTTTATTCTGCACCATAACAGATGCCGTAGATACATTATCTTGGTTTAATCCATCAGTTGATTATTCAACAAATACTGATATTGGTGTTCAAAACATTAAAAGCAAAGTCAGCAAATATTATGCTACGCAAAAAGTATGTAATTATGGATTTATTGGAGGAACATATAGTTCAGTTGGTACAATTAGCGATGGTAGTGATGATGCAACCAAAGCCAGATATCAAACAAGAAAAGATATAATTGCCAGAGAAATAATTGACCTTGCCCAATATTATCGAACTGACGACGGCGATTTATGTGAAAATACAGGAACAGCTGGTTCAGGCGAAATTACTAATTGGCGTCAGTATGATGAAAGATGGGGTGGATTACACCTTGGAAGTAGTAGTCTAACAGTTAAAGGCGAAGGTTGTACAACAACAGCACTCACTTATATCTTGGCTAAATCAGGCACACAATTAAACGTTACAAATTTAGATCCGGGCGTGTATGCTCAAACAGGATCATATACTTCAGGGGGGTTGTTGAATTGGGAATTTTCTTCAATAGCCCCGAATATGCATTATGTAGGCTCGTATACGGACATCAACAAAAGTAATTATGTTCAAAAAATATCTGATATTATAAATACACCACACGATGGTAAACAACAATTTGTTTTAGTCGAAGCCAGTGACGGTGGTACCCATTGGGTTGCTGTTGATCATATCGAAAATGGAGTGGTTTATGTTTTAGATCCATCCGGAAAAGAAGGCGCAGGACTTACTGATATCACAACAATGCACCGATGGTCTACAGGTGGACCTAGTACTTATGTTGTACTATATGCTGATGATGTTGATTTTGGTTCGACAGGTAGTTCTTCTAGCTCGTCCAGTGCTAATGTCTGTGGAAACGCTGGAACTGGAAGCCTAGACAAATTACTTGAAACCTTAAAAAGACTTGAAGGCCAACCACCTTCTTGTAAAGTAAGAGGAAAAGAAGGATATGCAACTTATACAGATTCTATGGACCAAAGTTATGCGGGAACAACAACTGCTTTTGGGCTAACCCAAGTTTATAATGTTGATTTAGCTAAATCAATAGGCTACACAAACTTCAATAGTGATATGAGCAATGGTTGTGCTGAAAAAGATTATATTGACCAGATGGGGAAAAAGGCTATGGAAGCAGCAGTTGAAAACGTTAAAGCCGATTACAATGATCAGTCTGGTGGTAAAACCCTAGATGAATATCAATATCATGCTTTAGCCTTGGTTTATCATCACTGGCCAGTTGGTGTACATGCCTTAATTGGAAAACTAGCTGGATTAAGTGATGTTAGAAGTTATGACGCTTTCCATTGGTTCTTATATTATAATGGTTTAGGTGGTGCCTTAGGTGGCCTTGCTAGACGTGAAGTTGAGTTCCATTTATTTTATAATGGTAATTATGATGCCGACCGTGATCTTAGTGTAAATGATAGTCAAAACTATTATAAGCAAAGAGTTAGTATTTATAAAAGTGAAACTGTAAAGTAAAAATGAGTTATAATTATATAACTCATTTTACATATTTACTATTTATATTATTTGTCTTGAATATTTTATTTATTTCATCTTCAAAATCCATAGCTTCTTTTTTTAACTTATTGCATTCAATCTCAAAATCATTATTCAATACTATTTTACAGTCATAACTTTTAGTTTTAGTATTGTAAACACCTTTTTGTATACCAGATGAATAATTACCACTTTTATTTATTCCCTGTATGTTATATTCTATAGTTATTTGATTTTTATTATATTTTAAAGTAGTTATTGTCGTATTTTTAATTTCTTTTTTAGTGATTGCTTTAGATAGAATTGCCTCATCTTTATCAAATGTATAGTATGTATTAGTATTATCATTATCTATTTGCTTAGTGTAAATTCCAGAATTATCTTTTTTAAATCCATTTTCAATTAAATATTCTTTATAATTGTTTGTATTTATCTTAGTTTTAATTGAAAGATAAACAAAGATAGAAATCAGTACAACCAATATTATAAAAAATATTCTCTTAATCATATCAACTATATACTTACCCTTTATTTCATCTATCATATATATCACCCTCTTAATTCTATTAAAATTATAACAATTTATATAACATTTATCAACCAATTTAGGTCAAAGATAGTAAAATTTATATTCGTAAAATTTACTAATTCTTAACAGTAAAAACAATTTTTATGAGAAAGCAAAGACAAATTGTTCAATTTTTGTTATAATAAAAGCAAGATACGCTAAACAATAGAAAAAGTCAACGACTATCTAAAGTAAACGTAAAAATGATGGAATTATATCAACTTACTAAAGTTAAGAACAAGTTTCATCATAATAAAAAAACACAAATTATAAAATCTTATCATTAGAGATTATGGAGGGGTAAAATATATGATGATAGATGAAGGAAAAAGAACTGGTTCTAATGATAAAATGTTTTTCTCTGCAGATGGCACTTTAACAGCAAAATCAGAAATAGACGACAGTAAAAATCTACTTTTTAATTGCAACGGTAAAGTAATTTCATGTTCAGAAAAAATAAATAACTTAGTAAATGTTATGGGTAATGGAACAACAATAACAGCAACCTTTATTGATGAAATAAATAAGTTAAATACTATCTCAAATAGCCTGCAAGCCAAAGTTGACGAATTTAACAAGCTTAATGGTATTTTGACAAGTGGCGAAATTGACTTTGACCAGTATATAGCCGACGGTGGTTCGATATATGCTTCTGCTAAAGATGCAGTAAGTGGAAAAAGCGGTTTGTCAATTGGCGCTTCCTTTCTAGCAAACCCACTAGATGTATATGATACAAAAGAAAAAAAATACCTTCATTTAACAAAAGCTCAGTTAAATGATGCTGAATATATGGCCAAACTAGCTAGTCAATCACAATACGCTTTGCTGTTTGGTAACAGTTATGAAACAGCCTCTGGCTTTGTCCCACTAAATAAAGTATTTAAGGTAACGTCATCAAATCAGACTCAGCAAAACACTTCAGACAAAATGCACCAGCCTTCAAAAAATGAGTTTGTTAATTACTATCAATATAATTATGCTGATTCCCCATATTATTTAGATACAACAATTAAAACAGCTGGTTGTGGCACAACTTCCATGGCAATGGTTCTTACTTATTTAAAAGGGAAAAGAATTGATCCAATTGAAACAACTGCATATAGTGTAGAGCACTCTACTTGGACAAATGGAGCCGGAACCAATTGGGATTACTTTTCAAAAATTGCCGCCGATTATGGCATTAATTGCACAGAAAGTGGTGTTAGCTCACAAAACATAGTCGACTCGTTGAAAAGTGGAAAAACAATTATTATGTCAATGTACCCAGGAACCTTTACTAGCAGTGGGCATTTTATTGTATTAACCGGAATCAATGATGATGGTTCTATATCAGTTGCCGACCCAAATAGTGAGGAAAGATCTAAAAATACATATGATATTAGTACCTTCGTAAACGAAGGACATGAGATGTGGAGTTTTGATAAATGATTTCAATAAATGATAATATAAAAAAGGCAATTAAGATTGCCGAAAAAGCAAACGAGGAAAAAATATTCATTCCTTTAATAGATGGTTTTACAATAAAAACAAGATTAGAAAATGGTTTTTTAGCAGCAAATGCTGAAAATTTTACTGAGCAGTTTGTTACCAGCAGTCTCAAAGGGACTTTCGATGAGTTAATAGAAAATGATGTAAAGTCAGCAATTAACTATAGTAAAAATCATGGCATAACCGTAGATGAAAAAAATATTAAATACTATGGTGAATATAATTACTCTTTTAAATTCAAACTATATTTTAAAGATATTGTAATTGATGATAAAAGTTTTATTAGAAATCTAGATGCTTACTTTATAAATGAAAAGGATAATACATTTAATATTATTTCAATTTCAACTTGTCCTTTAGATTTGAAAAGCAGTATTCTTTTAGAAAATATCAGCGACATCAAAAATGACAAATTTGCTAAATATTTACTTGAAAGCATGGAAATTATTATAAAAAACATAAAATAATTACATGACAATAAAAACATTTACGTTTAATAAGAGAAAAAACTCTCTTTTTTTTATAAAAAAACATAGTATGTACATTTTTGCCACACTATATATTGTTTTACAACATTGTTATTGATTTTCAATGTAAAATATAGTAATATTAATATAGAAAATAATAGGGGGAGTGGGCTATGGAAAAGATGATAAAATGCTAGTATATTTAATCAGAAGTCAATCTGTCACATGCAAAAAATTACCTCTCAATATTCGTGGTAACAGCTGGATTAGTTATATTAATGATGAAGGAGAAACTATTAATATAATTAATATAGAAGCAAAAGATAATAAATGGTTTGCTAAAAGTAATGATGAGGCACAAATATATGACGAAAATCATTATATGCCTGAAATACCAATAGAATTTTATAAATTATATGAACTAAGAGTAAAAAAAGAAAATATGTATATAATGACTTTTCCATTATATGATACGTCTTTTGGAAAATACAACATCAGCAAAAAATATTTTTCAATTGGAAAAACTAATTGCGACGTCATATATAATAACTCACTAATTAGTGATACCCACGCTAGAATATTTTTAAATGGTTCAGATTTAATGATTAACAGTTTTGACAAAAAATTTGGAACATATGTTAATGGCAAAAAAATAGATAGCGCAAAATTAAAATGTGGTGATTTAATATTCATATTAGGTTTAAAATTAATTTATATGGGTGAGTTCTTCTTAATAAACAATCCAAACAACAAAGTAAATTTAAATGGACAAATATTCACCTTTATAGAAAACTTAAATGAAAACAACAAAAATGCTAGTGATACCGTTCAAGAAGATATGTATGCTACCTTGTATGATGAAAATGATTACTTTGAAAAATCGCCAAGATTTATAACAAAATTTGAAAAAAAACAAGTAATAATAGATCCTCCACCAGAAGCACAAGATAAAAATGACATGCCACTTTTATATACGATAGGACCAATGATGACAATGGGAATGACATCTATGGTTATGCTTATTACCGGCGTCAGCAGTTTAGCAACCGGTGAAAAAACATTAATACAAGCATTGCCAACGATGATAATGAGCTTAGCCATGCTTCTAACTATGGTCTTTTGGCCAATACTATCAACTAAATATAAAAGAAAAATGGATAGAATTCATGAAGAAGAAAGACAAAGAAAATACAAAAAATATTTAATGTCAAAAGCAATGGAAATACAATTTTTGATGGATCAAGAAAAAAACATCTTATTAGACAACAATATTTCCTTAGAAGAATGCCAAAACATTATTTTAAATAGGAAAAGAAATCTATGGGAACGTGAAACATATCAAGAAGACTTCTTAACGATAAGACTTGGAATAGGTAATAAAAAACCAAACCTAGATATAAAATATCCAGAAGAGCATTTTACCTTAGAAGAAGATAATTTAAAACAACTTCTTAAAGAAACAGTACAAAGACAAAACACTGTAACTGGAGTTCCAATAAAATTATCACTCGCGGCAAAAAACATCTCAGCCATCATAGGAGAGAGAGAATTATCATATAGCTTTTTAGAAAGCCTATTACTACAAATAATGACATTTCAAAGCTACCGCGATTTAAAAATTGTCTTTATAACTTCAAAAGAAAATCATCGATTTGAGTATTTAAAAAATTCATTACACCTATTTACTGACGACATGACAATGCGCTTTTATGGTGATAATTCAGATGACATAAAGCAAATTTCAAATTATTTATCAAAAGTATTTAATGCCCGTATGTACTCTACAGACGATAAAATAAGCACCATAGATTATCATAATTATAGTAGTTATTACTTAATAATTGCTGATGACTTTGAAGCCGCAAAAACAACATCTATTGTTAAAGAAATATTATCTTCACCAATTAATTATGGCTTTAGTGTAATATTTAGAAGTACTAACTTATCAAAACTACCTAAAGAATGTTCAACATTTATTAACATTAGTGGCATAGAAGGCAAAACATCAGGGGTATTTGAAAATGAACTAGTAGCCGATAAGCAGCAATTATTTGAAGCCGATTTAAACATAAAAAATAGAATAGATTTACCAAAATGTATTTCAGCAATTGCCAAAATACCATTAAGAATTCAATCAGGAGCAAATAAACTTCCCAAAGTATTAAGCTTTCTAGAAATGTATAACGTTGGTAAAGTAGAACAACTAAACTCATTATATAGATGGAAAGAAAATGATCCAACAATTAGTTTAAATGCCCCAGTTGGAGTTGATGAAAACGGTGAACTATTTAAATTAAATCTGCACGAAAAAGTTCACGGACCACATGGACTTATCGCTGGTATGACAGGTAGTGGTAAAAGTGAATTTATCATAACCTATATTTTATCAATGGCAATTAACTATCATCCATACGAAGTATCATTTGTTCTAATTGATTATAAAGGTGGAGGGCTTGCAGGTGCCTTTGAAAACCGCGAATTAGGAATAAAACTTCCTCATTTAGCAGGGACAATTACCAACTTAGATACTGTTGAAATGAATAGAGCACTTGCTTCAATTCAAAGTGAGCTTAGAAGAAGACAAAAATTATTTAATGAAGCTCGAGATAAATTAGGAGAAAGTACTATAGATATATATAAATATCAAAAATTCTTCCGTGAAGGGAAAGTTGAAACCCCAATTCCTCATCTGTTCATAATATCAGATGAATTTGCCGAATTAAAAATGCAACAGCCCGAATTCATGAAAGAATTAATATCTACAGCTCGTATTGGTCGTAGTTTGGGTGTCCATTTAATATTAGCAACCCAAAAGCCATCAGGTATTGTAGACGATCAAATATGGAGTAACAGTAAATTCAGAGTATGTTTAAAAGTACAAGATAAAGCTGATAGTAAAGATATGATTGGTAATGCCGACGCTGCCTCTTTGGTAGACGTTGGACGATTTTATCTTCAAGTAGGTTACAATGAATATTTTGGCTTAGGTCAATCAGCCTGGACAGGAGCGCCATATTTTCCAGAAGAAAAAAGAAAAAAGAAAGTTGATACCTCCATCCAATTCATAAATAACATTGGTGAAGTAATAAAAAGTATAAATAATGATATTGTGACTATAAAACCACAAGGAGAAGAAATAAACAACATCATTAAATATTTGATTTCAATTTCAACAAATATTAAAGTTAATAAATTATGGTTGAATCCAATACCAGCATTAATTTACGTTGATGATTTAGCAATCAAATATAATTACAAGAGTGAAAATAATATTATAAATCCAATTGTTGGTGAATTTGATGATCCAGATAATCAAAGTCAAGGCCTACTAACATTAAATTTATCAAAAGATGGAAACACAATTATTTATGGTGGAGCAGGTAGCGGAAAAGAAGATTTTCTAGCAACAACAATATATTCAATAATAAAATACCACTCACCACTAGAAACCAATATATATATACTTGATTTTGGTTCAGAAGTATTACATTGCTTTAAAGACGCACCCCAAGTGGGAGACGTTGTAAGCTCATCAGAAGAAGAAAAAGTAAGGAATTTATTTAAATTATTAAAATCAATTATTGATATGCGTATTAGAATACTAGCAGAGTATAATGGAGATTTCAAATTATATAATAGTTCTAACGAAATACCATTACCAACAATTGTTGTTGTAATAAATAATTATGAAGCATTTTCAGAGTTATATGAAGATTGCAATCAATTCTTAACGATAATTTCACGTGATTGCTTCAAATATGGAATAATTATAATAATGAGTGCTTCAAATGGAAATTCAGTAAGATATAAGCTAAGCCAAAACTTTAAAAACCAAATTCCATTACAGTTAAACGATGAATATGATTATGTAACAATAATTGGCAAAACTAATGGAATTGTTCCATCAAATATAGTAGGAAGAGGTCTAGTAAAACTTGATGCTATTTATGAATTCCAAACAGCGAGCATAAAACCAAAAGCAGAACAAATAGATTATATTAAAGAATTTTGCCAAAATCTAAAAAGCGAATCTCTTTATGTTGCTTTAAAAATTCCAACATTGCCATCTTCTATAACTGTAGATAGCATAAAAAACAAAATTACCAAGAAAAATTTATTTGGTATAGGTATATATAAAGATGATTTAGAAATAGCAGTATATAATTTCAAAAAGAATTATGCCAGTATCATATCATCATTTGATTTTGATTTGTTTGATGGCTTCATAGATGCCTTAATAGAAGAAATATCATCAAAATTAGATTTAACAGTTGTTGACACAAAAGAAATAGTCGAAAAAAGTGACAAATATACATATATCAATAACAACTTTGATAATTTTGTAAAACAGTTAAATGATCTGATAGATAAGCAAACAACAATATATAGAAACAATAATTATGACACAAGCTCATTAGATGGAGAAAACGACAAAATATACATAATTTCAGGATTTGGAACCTTCTATAATAGATTAAGCCAAGATATGCAAAAAACTTTTGAAAATCTATTAGTTAAAGGCATTGAAACAGACAAAAACTATTTTATATTACTAGATACAGCAGATCAATTTAAAACATTCGAATATAGTGAATGGTATAAAAAAGCCGTAACTAAAAATAGTGGAATATGGATAGGTAGCGGAATAAACGAGCAGTCTATCATTAAAGTAATGCGTGTAGGAAACATTGCTAAAAAAGAAATACCAAATGGCTTTGGCTTTGTAGTTAAACAAGGAACAGCAAAATATACTAAGTTACTAGAAGGTGAAAAAGATGAACAATAAAGTTTTAGTAGAAGTAGATGTACCAGTATTAGAACAAAAGTATAATTGTTTTATTCCAATTGGGAAAAGTATTTTACAAGTATCAAAACTACTAGCAAAAGGAATAAAAGAACTTTCAGATGGTGCATATGAAAATTCATGCCCAATTTTATATAATGTACATGGTAAAAAAATACCAATTGATTCATTAGTAAAAGATTCAGAAATAACAAACGGAACAAGAATAATAATAATATGAGGTGATAGTATGTGGAATGGAACTGATAGATGGTTTGCCGGTGAAATGCAAGGGTATGTTAACGAAATAACCAACGCTTTAGAAGCAATAGACAGTATAAGTACAAAATTAAAAACAGCAATGGACGGTGTAAAAGTAAAAGATGGATGGGATAAAGTTGCTGTTGTAAAAAAAGCTTATGACGATGTACAAACAGTGGCCGACGAAATAAAAACAAAAAAAGAAACAATTTTATCAATATGTAATCAAAACCTAAATATAGCAAGCCAAATTGACCTTAAGCATAAATTAGCGTTAAATAGCAAACTTTAGGTTTATGAAAACATTATAATGATAGTTGAAGGTAAAGAAAAAACTACTAGTGATAAAGTAATTTAATGTTCAGAAAAAAAATTTAGTAACCAAGTTTGTCGATAAAATAAATTAATTAAAGACTATTTCAAGTAACTCTCAAGCTAAAAATTGATGAATTTAATAAATTTTTGGCAAATGGTCAAATCGATTTTAACCAATATAAAGCAGATGACGGAGTAATATATGCCATATTAAAGATGGTTAATGGAAAAAGGTCTAACGGCAGGCAAATACTTGGAAATTTTGAAATGGTTAGACACTAAAAATAATATAAACCAGTGTTAAAAATAAAATAGAACATTAAAAATACTAACAAAATAAAGACAAATCATTAGAATTTTGTTATAATGAAAGCAAGATATGGTAAGGAGGTGAAATTATGGCATCAGAAATGTATCAAGATGGAGAAGGACTAAAAGCAGATGCAGAAGAAATTAGAACTCAAGCTGCTAGCTATAAAGCTAAAATCGAAAGACTTTATGAAGAAGTAAATAACACTGTTAGTGCTTCTGATGAAGGTAAAGCTTGGTTTGGACCTAAAGCAGGAGAATTCGCTCAAGCCGTAGAAAATTTACGTGGTGATTTTGAAAGCGTTGAAAAAGCACTTCAATCTGCTGCAGATGAATTAGAAAAACAAGCTAACGCTTGGAGTAACTTTGAAGGATAGGAGGAAATAAAATGGCTAAATCAAAAATTAATTATGCCGCTGTAGACACAATGTCATCAAATATAACTAAGATAAAAGATGAAATTAGTAATATTTTTTCTAGTGAATTATGTGGAAAAGTTGTAAACAGCATCGCTGGTCACTATAATGGTGACGCTGCTGAGTCATATAAAAATAGATTTAGAGAATTAGGTGAAAAAGCCAATGACTCTTTAAGTCAAGTTATTACAACAATGACTCAAAAAATTGATGAAACTAAATCTGCTTACCAAAGCCAAGATCAAGCTTTGTCATAATATGTTATGAGATTACAAATATGTAATCTCTTATTAATGGAGATTAAAAATGGTCTCTATTAATAAGAGATTATGGAGGTATAGATATAATGACGGATGAAAAAAAAGGAAATAATTCTAATGATAAAATGTTTTTCTCAGCTGAAGGCACTTTAACAGCAAAATCAGAAATAGACGATAGTAAAAATCTACTTTTTAATTGCAATGGTAAAGTAATTTCATGTTTAGAAAAAATAAATAACCTAGTAAATGTTATGGGTAATGGATCCGCATTAACAGCAACCTTTATTGATGAAATAAATAAGTTAAATACTATTTCAAATAGCCTGCAAGCCAAAGTTGACGAATTTAACAAGCTTAATGGCATTTTGACAAGTGGCGAAATTGACTTTGCTCAGTATATAGCTGACGGTGGTTCGATATATGTTTCTGCTAAAGACGCAGTAAGTGGAAAAAGCGGCTTGTCAATTGGTGCTTCCTTTCTAGCAAACCCACTAGATGTATATGATACAAAAGAAAAAAAATACCTTCATTTAACAAAAGCTCAGTTAAATGATGCTGAATATATGGCCAAACTAGCTAGTCAATCACAATACGCTTTGCTGTTTGGCAACAGCTATGAAACAGCCGCTGGCTTTGTTCCACTAAATAAAGTATTTAAGGTAAAATCATCAAGTCAAACTACCAAAAATACAACTAGTAAAATGACTGCCTCAACAGTAAGCAGTGAAATTTTAAATAATTTTGATCCAAATAAATACTCAAGCAGAAAAGAATACATTGATGCAGCCGCACCTATAATAGTTGATGCTTGTAAAAAATATGGATTTAAATATCCTAGCGTTGTTGCTGCTCAAATGATATGGGAAGGTGGTTTTCCAATAGGCCATATTGCCACAAAAGATCACGCATTATTTGGCATAAAAGCCGCAAACCAAGATCCAAGCGAATGGGAGTATTGGACAAACGGAACAGGTCAAGGACATTCAGATGGCGGCTATGCAAGATCATATAACCAATATTCAGATTCAATATATGATTATGTTGAATGGTTATCACGTAATAATGGTGATGGCACTGATAATCAGGGAAATAAATATAGTTCATACCTAGATGCCGCAAATAGCGCTTCAAATGGTCAAGAAGCATTAAGCAAAATATTACAACTAGGATATTGTCCATCGGATTATTCAGCGGAAGCATACAGTATAGCCAAAGCTAACGATGCTTTAAAATATGATGACATGGTTAAATAAAACATAATATATAATTTATCCATAAAACAGCAATTAATTTTGCTGTTTTGTGTATGAAAAACTTTTCAGAATTAATACCAAATTTAAAAACAATTAATATATAATTATTTTAAATTATCTTTGACAATTGATTGACTAAAAAAAAATTAATTTATATAATTATATTAATGAGAGGGGTAGTAAAATGGATGACAAAAAAAAATACGTTAAATGGAGTGTAGTAGCAGTAATTTTTATAATTCTTTATATTCTTTTTGCCTTATTTATTAATAATTGGAAATTCTCATCATCAAATAATTATATTTTAGTGGGCAATTATTTAATTTGGCATGAAAATAAAGGAAAATACTATCAGCTTCAAAAATCAACTGATACAATTACTAAAAATAAATTTACCGTTTATGACGGAAAAAAAGAAATCACTGATCTAACAGCCCAATATAGTTCTAACGATTGGCTTTTCTTTGATAAAAATTATAATCAAAAAGCCAAAAATTATAAATTTGCCTACAGCGGAAATAGCAAAGTCAAATCTGTAGATTATATCACAAGCACATATGAAGATAATGATTATTCCGTTATTAATAGTACTTTAAAGAAAGAAAAAACAAAAGATATTCTTATAAAAAATAGTGTTAAATATAGTGCAGATTTTGATGGTGATGGCAAAATCGAAGACATATATACAACATCAAACATGTCATTAGTCGCCGTTGATTATTCAATTGCCTCATATATGTTCTTGGTAAAAGACAATAAAGTTGTAGATATAAAAAAAGCTGGTAATAACACCTTTAACATCATGGAAATAGTTGACATTAATAATGATCAAAAAGCAGAAATAATTGTTGGAAGACAAGCCTTTAACAATCCAACATTTAATTTGTGTTATCAAATGTATAATGTCAAAAATAATAAATTAGCATTAAAGCAAGATTGCTTATACGAAAATAAAAATTAAAACGCATATACAAATATTTATTAATAATTTACATCTTAAATCATTAATGGTACAATTGTATTAACTTATAAACGGAGGTAGTATCATGAAACTAAAATTTAGAGCAGATAAAAAAGACTGGATGATATTTGGAGGATACTGTATAGTTTTACTATACTTCGTTGCTGTTGCCCTTTTAAATATAATTCAATTTGCCAAAGGAGATTTAGAACATCCATTTTACGGTCTTAATCCATTTCCTGCGTTTGGACCTGATTACATAGGCACTACAATAGTTTTATATATAATTGCTCTAGTTGCCAGTATATTTAGTGTCAAAGATAAATTTTATGATAGAGAAAAAGGTTTCGGTTTTTCTATGGAAGCCAAAAAGTCATCAAAAGGATACTCTAGATGGTTATCTGAAGAAGAATTAAAAAAGGAATTAAAACAAGTAAATGTTCAAGATAAAACAGCCACAGCTGGAGGTATACCATTAATTAATGATGGTAAAAAAATGTGGGTTGACGATGGAGAAGGGCATAACCTAATCATCGGATCTACCGGTGCTGGTAAAACTCAAGTTGCCATCTTCCCACTTGTTCATTCATTAGCAAAACACGATGAATCAATGATTATTACCGATCCAAAAGGAGAAATATATGAAACCACTGCTGAAATGCTAAAAAAAAGAGGATATAATGTTGTTTTATTAAACTTCCGTAATCCTCAGCAAGGTAGTGGCTGGAACCCTTTACACTTACCATATAAGTATTATAAAGAGGGAAATAGCGATAAAGCCAATGAACTTACCGATGACCTAGCCAAAAACATTTTATATGATGAAAATAATAAAGGAAATGATCCCTTTTGGGAAAACACTTCAGCCGATTATTTTTCTGGTATATGTTTAGGACTATTTGAAGATGCCAAAGAAAATGAAATTAACTTAAACAGCGTTAATTTATTTACTACTATTGGTGAAGATAAATGTGGGCCAAACTCAACATATTCTAACGAATATTTCCGCTTAACCAAAGATCCAACCTCTCCAGCTTATGTAAGTGCTTCATCAACTATATCAGCACCTAATGAAACTAAAGGAAGTATTTTATCAGTATTTAAACAAAAAATAAGATTATTTGCTTCACGTGAAAACTTGTCAGAAATGCTTTCACATAGTGACTTTGAATTTGAAGATATAGGAAAAAAGAAAACAGCCGTATTTATTGTAATTCAAGATGAGAAAAAAACCTACCACTCATTAGTTACTATTTTTTTGAAACAATGCTACGAAACACTAGTTGACTATGCTCAAAAATGTGGAGGAAAGCTCCCATACAGAACCAATTTTATTCTTGATGAATTTGCTAATATGCCACCATTAAAAGACGTAGATGCCATGGTATCAGCGGCTCGTAGTAGAAGAATGCGATTTTACTTCGTTATTCAAAACTATGCTCAACTTTCCGAGGTATATGGAAAAGAAAAGGGAAACACAATTAAAGGAAACTGTACAAATATAATTTACCTAATTAGTAGTGAGATTGACGCCCTAGAGGAAATCAGTAAGGCCTGCGGTGAAATTAAAGTAAAAACCGACAAAAAAGATAAAGATGGAAAAGCTATAGAAGAAACAAGACCATTAATTACCATAAGTGATCTTCAAACATTAAAAATGGGTGAGATTATTCTATTAAGACTTCGTATGCCACCTTTTAGAACAAAATTAAAATTAAATTATCAAATAGATTGGAAAGACGATTGTGAAAAAGCAACATATCCAGCTAGAGAAAAACAACCATTACACACCTTTGATTTAAAAGCTTTTGTTGATGAAAGAAAAAACAAGAAAAAAGAAGAAGAAGTAAATAAACTTTTAAGCCAATTCATGCCAAACATGAAAAAGCCAAGTCAATCATCAAGCACTCCGAAAGCTCCAATGAGTATGGAAGAAATGATGAAAAATATAGATAAAGCAGTAGAAAAAAGAGAAGCTGAAAGAAAAAGAAATATTGCTGAAAGTCAATCTGTTCCAATTACCAAGATAGAGCCAGTTAAAGTGCCCGTATCCATGCCTAAAAAGCCAGTAGTTGAAGTAATGCCAAATAAGCAGCCAAAGCAAGATAACAACAAAATTATCTCAACAGCTGACTTTGCTGCTAAAATAACAAATAAAGTTAATAACACAGTTAAAACGGAAGAGATAAAACAAGTCAATCAAATTAAAGCAGAAACACCAAAACAAGTTAATCCAGAAAAAACTGAACCAAACTATGTTACAGATGACCAATTTTTTGATGATTTCTTTGCCGATGACGATGAATAAGTTCTTTAATAAGAACTTATTTTTATATTAAAACAACTAATTGTAAATTTGACAAAGGCAAAAAAGTATATATAATATATCACAATTACGAAAGGGGAAATTTATATGAATACAATCGAAATTGAAAAAGAAGTAGAAGAATATATGGAAAGCGGTCTATACCCCGTAGTTGATGAACATTTATTTGACAAAGTATATGATTATAAGCCATCACTAGCCGCTACCAATAAAAAAGATTTTCTCTTAGAAGAATATAATGAATACCTTCAACTGCTTACAAGTCAACAACCAGAAATATTAGAAGCTTTTTTAACTATATTAAAAAACTATGATATTAAAGATAATCAAAAATTAGAGCGAGAACAAGAATTCCTAATAGATATTCAAAATTTTCTATTAAATCGAATAATCCCACATGCCATTGACTTTCTTATGGAAAACAAAGATAAACCATTAACCAAAGAAAATATGAAAATGGCTCATGGCCTTTTAATGGAAGGCACATCCAACATTACATCTGATAATTATCTTTTCAGAAAACACAACAACAAAGTAGTTGGAACTTATAAAAACGGGGAAAGAATAATATACTATTTTCCCCCAAAAGTAGAAAAAATCGAAATTCTAGCCGAAAAGTTTCTAGAATATTATAATGATGAAAACTTAAACAAAGACATATTTACAACACCAATTATAGCTCATGGTCTTCTTGCCACCATGCAAATATTTGACGATGGTAACACAAGATTAGCAAGATTGCTTCAGCACGCTAAATTACATAAACAAACAAATGAAGTTTTAGGTTATGATTTTAAACTACCAATAATATATAACACAAGAACATATTACCCACAAAGAGGCAAATATCGTGAATTTACTGTTAAAATGGCCACAAATGCAACAAATGAAGTGTTTGACGAATGGTGCATATTCAACTATAATTTATTCTTAAATCAAATATATAAAAGCGAAGAGAAAGTTAGACAATTAAGCTTAATAAGATAACTTTCTCTTTTAATTTTCTATTTTAAAAGTTGCAATAGCCTCATCGAGCGATCCCTTATTTAAAACAGGCTCAGTTCCTTTAATGTAATATAAAATTTTAGACCTACTTTTATCATCAATTGCTTTACCACTTATCGGATCAATAGCAACTCCAACAACATTATTTGGCGTTTTATACCAAGTTTCCTCATCAGTTTTGCCAGTTAAATATTCTTCCATAACATCAACCCAAGCATTTTTCAAATTAGAACTATCCTCATTAGAAACATCCTTGTTATTATCATATCCACTCCACATACCAACAACCAAACCTTTATTAAAACCAAAAATTAAATTATCCGTATTAGTTGTACCCGTTTTTAAAGCATACTTGTGACTCATCTTAGGTTCAATACTTAAACAAGTAGGAACATTATAATCTTTAAATTCCTTTGCATAAGTTGTCGTTAATAGCTCATTTAAAACATACACCGTATTTTTATTCAAAACATTTTCTAAATCAGGTTTATATTCATATAAAATATTATTCTTCATATCGGTAACCTTACTGATAAAATAAGGTTTAACTTTATATCCTTCATTAGCTAAAGAGCCATAAGCCCTCATCATGTCCATCATATTTACCTCCTGTGCTCCTAGAGCAAGAGAAGGTAATGAATTAAATTTCTTATTAATTCCAACACGCTTTAAAATGTCTGGCAAAGCATTATTGCCTAAAAACAAGTGTGTCTTAACTGCATAAATATTATCAGAATAACTAATAGCCGCCGCTAAACTAATAGGACCATTCGCATATTCATCATTGTAATTTTTAGGAGTATAAGTCTTATTATTAGAAAAACTAAACGTTGTTTTTTCACTAGTAAATGTTGTAGAAGGCGTAAAACCATTTTCTAAAGCCGAATAATAAAGAAAAGGCTTAATAGTTGACCCAACTTGTCTATTAGAAGAAATAGCCCTGTTATATTGACTTTTACCATAATCACGCCCACCAGTTAGAGCTACAACTTTTCCATTTTGAGGATTCATCATAACCCCAGATATTTGAATGTCATTATTAGTAATATTTTTATTAATACTACTTTCTAAAATATTTTGAGCTTTAACATCCAAATTAGTATAAATTTTAAGACCACCAGTATCCAAAAAAGAAGAAGGAATAGACTTAATAGATTTAAGCTCACTAAGTACCGCATCTTGATAATACATTACCATTTTCATCTCATCATCTTTTTCCATTTGATAAACTAATTCAGTCGTGTAAGCTTCATTCGCCTGCGCCTCAGTAATAAAATTATTTTTAACCATTAAATTTAAAATAATCTTTTGTCTTTTCTTTGCTTCACCTTCATTAATCAAAGGCGAGTATTTACTAGGATTTTTAGGAATACCAGAAAGCATACTAGCCTCCGCTAAAGATAGATTTTTAGAACTTTTATTAAAATAATATCTCGAAGCATTTTCAATACCAAAGACACCACCATAATTAATCGTATTTAAATAACCAGCAAGTATTTCATTTTTTTTATAATGTGTCTCCAGCCTTACCGTAATCCACGCTTCTTTAATTTTTCTCTCCCAAGTTTTATCAAAGTCTAAAAATAAATTTTTAGAATATTGTTGTGTAATAGTCGAAGCCCCTTGTAGATTTTTTCCAGATTTTATATTAGTTGCCATTGCTTTAAAAATTCGTAAAAAATCAAAACCATGATGCTTATAAAAATGTTTATCCTCCGCCGCCATCGTCGCCTTAATTAAATTTGGCGATATATCGCTAATTTCTACAGACCTCTCACCACCAGGCGTAAAAAGCGAGCCACTATCATCATAAAAATGATAACCAGACCCATTAATAGGAAGTTTTGGGCAAATAAAAGCATAAAAATAAATGCCAACAAAACACAATATAAAAAATAAACTAACACCAAAAAAAATCAACAATTTCTTTTTCATAAGATCACAACACTTTCTAAAATTATTATTCTAAAAAACAAAGAAAATATAAGTAAAAAATAATATATATGATATAATCTTTGCATAAGGACTGATTTAATGAGTAAAATAAAAATAAATGCAACTATAAAAAATAGTCAAAACATTCATAATTTTATAGGTAAAGGAATAAAAAAAGAAAAAGAAATAATTTATCAGGAAGATGGATTACAAACAAAAATAACCTTCAAAGATCCACTAACAATAGAGAGAAAAGAAAAATATTATTTAAAACTAAACTTAAAAGAAAACCAAACACTAAAAGGTATATATATTACAGAATATGGTGAATTTCAAATTCAGGCCACAGCCATCAAAATAAATGTAAAGGAAGAAAATATAAATATCATATATAAATTAAGCATAAATGAAAATTATGTTGACACCTTTGAATACAATTTAAAAATTTCTATTGACACCAAGTAAAAATATGATACAATGTTTTAAGGTTACAAAAGAAACTAGGAGGACTTTATGAAATTAAAAGATATGTCTCAAGAAGAATTAGAATTATATTCTTATACAGAATTAGCAAAAATGATTTTGAAAGAAGAAAAAAGAAGC
Source organism: uncultured Bacilli bacterium (assembly GCA_934183155.1). Taxonomy (GTDB): domain Bacteria; phylum Bacillota_I; class Bacilli_A; order RF39; family UBA660; genus Coprosoma. The sequence continues at coordinate 95,336 of CAKPSB010000001.1, forward strand.
TTAAATACCCCAACAATATTTAAAAAAATATGTGATTTATTAGGTATGTCAGAAACTGAATATGCAAATAAAATAGGAGATTTTTATACAACCCTAACAACCGACAAATCATTCATTTTACTAGATGATGCGACTTGGGATCTAGCCGCTAACCATTCAGTAAAAGTATCATTAGAAGATGAAAATGATGATGAAGAGACCGAAACAGAAGAACAGTTAGATGATGAAATGGATGATATGGCCTCAGACGATCTGCATGATATGGACGATGATGCCCCACTTGACGATGACGATCTAGATGATGTAGATGATCAGCTAGATGACGATGACCTAACAATAATAGATGAAGATGAACTCGAATAGTTCATTTTTTCTATTTGAAAAAGTAAAAAAAATATAGTATAATGCTAAAGAAAAAGGTGATAAAATGTTAGAAAGATTAATCGCAATAGAAGAAAAATATAATGAGTTGTCAAAAAAATTAAGTGAACCTGAAACTTTAAACGACATAAAAAAAACATTAAAACTTTCCAAGGAACAGGCAGATTTAAAAGAAGCCTATGATGCCTATCAGGAGTTAAAAAAAATCAATAGTGATATAAGTCAAGCAAAAGAAATGACCAAAGACCCCGAACTTGGAGAATTTGCCAAAGAAGAAATGGAAAAAGCCCAAAGTAAAAAAGAAATCTTAGAAAAACAAATAGAAGTAATACTCCTTCCAAAAGATCCAAATGACGGAAAAAACGTTATTGTTGAAATAAGAGGCGCCGCTGGTGGCGATGAAGCAAATATTTTTGCTGGTGATTTATATAGAATGTATACTAAATATGCTGAAAAAGAAGGATGGAAAATTGATGTTATATCCGAAGAACATTCTGATGCCGGAGGTTTTCCATTAGTTGAATTTATGGTAAAAGGAAATAATGTATATTCAAAGTTAAAGTATGAAAGTGGTGCTCATCGCGTTCAAAGAGTTCCTGTAACCGAAACTCAAGGTAGAGTTCACACCTCAACAGCCACTGTTTTAGTAATGCCTGAAGCTGAAGAAGTTGACGTTGAAATTAAACCTCAAGATTTAAGAATAGACGTATATAGAAGTACAGGTGCTGGTGGTCAATGTGTAAACACAACAGACAGTGCTGTTAGAATTACGCACATTCCAACTGGAACAGTAGTCACTTGTCAAAATGAAAGAAGTCAAATTCAAAACAAAGAAAAAGCTATGCAAATGTTAAGAACAAGACTATATGAAGCCGAGCTAAGAAAACAAGAAGAAAAGCTAGGTTCACAGCGCCGTAGTAAAATAGGAACTGGTGATAGATCTGAAAAAATAAGAACATATAACTATCCACAAAATAGAGTAACAGATCATCGAATTAGCTATACAACAAAAAATTTAGATAGAGTAATGGAAGGAAATTTAGATGATATAATCAACGCTCTAATAACCGAAGATCAAAATAGAAAATTAAAAGAAGCATAAAATGACCGACAAAGAATATTTAGAAAAGTATCTTCCAAAAGAAAAAATTGCCGAAGGATTAAAAAAGTTAAAAAACAACATACCACCACAGTATATTGTTGGTAATGTTGATTTTTATGATGTAAATCTTTTAGTAAACGAAAACGTTTTAATTCCAAGATTTGAAACTGAATTATTAGTTGAAAAAACCATTAATTATGCAAAACAATATTTTCAAAATAAAATAGATCTTTTAGACATAGCTACAGGTTCAGGCAATATAGCCATAACTTTAAAAAAACATCTAAATGCTAAAGTAGTTGCCTCAGATATATCAATTAAAGCCCTAGAAATTGCTAAAAAAAATGCCCAAAGAAATAAGCAAGAAATAACTTTTATTCAAAGTGATATGCTTGATAAAATAAAAGGGAAATTTGATATTATTATAAGTAACCCACCATACGTTTCCACCGAAGATCCCATTGATGAGATAGTTAAAAATAACGAACCACATCTAGCCTTATATGCAAAAGAAGATGGCCTATATTATTATAAAAAAATACTACAAGAAATAAAGCCATATTTAAAAGAAAAATCTTTAATAGCCTTTGAAATAGGTTATAAGCAAAGTGAGAAAATAACAAATTTTATAAAGCAGTATCTCCCAGATGCCATTTTCAAAACGGAAAAAGATTTAACTGGCAAAGATAGATTTATATTTATTTTTCAAAATTTAGCATAAACTATTGTTAAAAAAGGAAAAACAAACTATAATGAAATTAAGGGTGGTTAAAAATGACTAAAGGGAAAATGCATAAGATATTAGAAAAAGAAGAAATAAAAAAAGACATATTAGATAATGTAAATATAAAGAAGCTGACTAAATCTCAGTTGCGTAAGTGTGCGCACATAAAAGGTGAGATAAATGAAGCTTCTTTTATTAATGTTTTAAATGAGCTAGAAGAAGAAGGAAAATTATATTATGATGAAGATGGATATTACAAAATATTTAACTCAAAACAATTAGGAAAAGTTCAAGGAGAAATTCATATAAATAAAACCGGACAAGGCTTTGTCTTTATCATGCAAGGCAAAAGAAAAATAAAATATTTAATTAATAAAGAAAATATAAACGGAGCCTTAGATGGTGACAAAGTTATTTTAACGGATATAAATCCAAATAATAAAACACATTACGCCGATGCAAAAGTAGAAAAAGTAATTAAAAGAAATAAAGAAAAAGCTATCTTTGAATATGCTGGCAAAGGAGAATTCTTACCATATGGTATAAGTGAAAACATAACAGTTCTATGCCCAAAGGAACAATTAATAGGACTTGTATGTGGTGATAGAGTACTTGTAAAAGTAGGAAAAGATCTTTTGGCACAAATCGAAGGCAAACTAATATTTCAAGGAGATATAGAAAAACATGTTGGACATAAAGATGATCCAGGTATAGATATACAAACTATAGCGGCTTCTCATGGCTTTTTTAAAGACTTTCCGAAAGAAGTTGAAAATCAACTTAAAACAATACCAGACAAAGTAACAGAAGAAGAATTAATAGGACGAAAAGATTTAAGAAATAAAACCATTTTCACCATTGATGGCAAAGACACTAAAGACATGGATGATGCAATAAGTATAGATATAGCCGAAAATGGTGATTATATATTAGGCGTTCATATTGCCGATGTAACTCATTATGTTAAAGAAGGAACACCATTATACGAAGAAGCCAAGTTACGCGGAACCTCTGCCTATTTAGCAGACTCAGTTATTCCAATGCTTCCACATCAACTTTCAAACGGAATTTGTTCACTAAATGAAAATGAAGACCGTTTAACAAAAACCGTTGAAATGATCATTGATAAGAATACAGGAAAAATAAAAGATTACTACATATTTGACAGTGTAATAAATTCAAAAAAGAAAATGAACTATGATGATGTCAACAAATTATTAGAAGAAAGCATCGTGCCAAAAGGATATGAACAATTTGTCGCAGATCTATTAAACATGCGTTTTCTAGCGGCCTTATTAAACGAAAATAGAAAGAAACTTGGCAAAGTAGATTTCTTCTCAGATGAAATAAAAGTTATTACATCACCAACTGGTGATCCAATAGAATTTGAAGCCAGGAATCAAAAAACAGCTGAAAGATTAATAGAAAATTTCATGATAGCAGCAAACACATGCGTAGCTGAATATCATTCATACCTATCAGTTCCATTTGTTTATCGTACACATGGTAGTCCAAACGACGACAATTTATTAGAAACCCTTAAATTGTTAAAAATAGAAGGATTATGTGATAAAATACATACCGACGCTTTAATAAACAAAATAAAAAACGACCGATATACCTCAAATGATTTAAATGAATTTATAAATCACTATAAGAATAAAGAAACTTATCCAGTCATTTCAAATCTAATTTTAAGAAGTATGAGTAAAGCTATATATTCATCACATAATGATGGACACTATGGACTAGGATTAAAATATTATACTCATTTTACCTCACCAATAAGAAGATTTCCTGACTTAGAAGTTCATAACTTAATTAATCAATATTATACGTATGAAGATATTCCTAAAATACTAAACAATGAACTAGAACTTCCTATAATCTGTTCACACTCATCATTCATGGAAAGAGAAGCTGATAAAGCCGAATTAGAAACATTAGATCTTAAAATGGCTCAATATATGCAAAGTTGTATAGGCGAAATAATGGAAGGACAAATAATCAAAATGAGTCCTTATGACAACGAAATACGCCTAGAAAACAACATAATAGGGCACGTTACACCACAAGACATGCACCATGCTCAAAAAGTTGGCCATAATAAAAAAATAAAATTAGGTGAAAAAGTATATGTCTTAGTAAAAGACGTTTCAGTACCTCACCGTGTAGTATATTTATCTTTAGCCTATAAAGAACTATCAAAAGCCAAACAAAAGGTAAAAAAATAGTTCTTTTTACATGCAATATTCAAAACCCATACATGTTTTATATAATTATAATAATAAATACTAATTAAAACTATAAAAATATTTAACCTATGATATAATAAGTAAGGTGATAAAAATGAATGATAAATTAAAGCTTTTGCTAAAACAAATAAATATAAACGAAACATCAAAAAGTAACTTTGAAAATGGTACTTTAGATAAGATAATATGTAACAAAGCCAAAGACAAATATCTTTTTTGCCTTTCCTTAAATAATATTTTACCACTTGACATATATCACGAATTTTCTCAAAAATTAAAAGCTAGATTTAATACCGTAGATTCTATAAATTTCAAACTAACTGTCCCTAGTTTTACCATAGATAGTCTTAAAAAGTATTATCAACATTTTTTAGAAACTTATGCCAAAGAAGCACCACTTTTAAATATATTTAAAAATTCAGATATAATTTTAAACGAAAACAAACTAATTTTAAAATTAGCCAATAAAGCCGAAGAAATGAAATTTAGTAGCATAAAAAAACAACTAGAAAAAGAATTAAACAATGCCGGGTTTAATATAAAAATAGAAACAAAAATAGATGAAGAAAAGTCAAAAGCCTTAATTGAAGAAATAGAAAAAGAAAAAACAAATATAATACCTAAAATACCAGTAAAACAAGAAAGTCCTCTTATTATGGGAAGAGAAATAACAAATGAACCAACCCCAATTAATATGGTTACCTTCGAAATGGATAACGTCACAGTAGAAGCCAAAATATTTGGAATAGATATATTTGAATCATCAAAAAGCAATTTCAAAATAATAACTTTAAAATTAACCGATGGAACAGATAGTATGTACTGTAAAATATTTACTAGAGAAGATGATGAATTTAATAAATATCGAAAATCATTAAAAGAAGGAAAATATTATATAATTAGAGGATATACAAAAAACGATAAATATTCTGGTGAAATTGTTTTAAATGCCAGAGATATAAATATATCATCCAAAGAAGATGAAAAAAGAAAAGATGAAGCCAAAAGAAAAAGAGTAGAACTTCATGCCCATACTAAAATGAGTCAAATGGATGGAGTGGCAGATGAAGTAAAACTAGTTCAAACAGCTATAGATTGGGGACACAAAGCTATAGCTATAACCGATCATAATGGGTGTCAAGCATTTCCCCACGTTTTTAACTTAATAACAGCTTATAACAAAGGAAAAGACGAAAAAGATAAATTCAAAGGACTATATGGCACCGAACTAACCTTAATTGACGATACCGTAGATATCGTCCTAAGACCATCATCTCAAAACCTATTAGAAACAACTTATGTTGTGTTCGACTTAGAAACAACCGGTTTTAATGCTGGTGGTGCCGATTCAATTATCGAAATTGGTGCTGTTAAAATAAATAATGGTGAAATAATAGACCGATTTGATGAACTTATAAATCCTCAAAGAAAATTACCCGAAAAAATAACAGAATTAACAAATATAACCGATGAAATGTTAAAAGATAAAGGGACTGAAGAAGAAGCTGTAAAAAAATTTATGGAATGGACTGGCAACTTACCAATGGTTGCTCATAATGCCAAATTTGATGTATCATTCATCGTTATGGCTCATAGTAAATACAATATGGGGGAATTCAAAAACACCGTAATTGACACCTTAGAACTTTCAAGAGCATTGGACACTGGTTATGCAAGACATAGTTTATCAGCTCTAGTAAAAAGATACGATGTTCCATGGGATGAAGATGCTCACCATCGTGGAGATTATGATGCTGAAGGAACCGCTTTAGTATTTCATAAAATGCTAAAAAAATTAGTGTCACGTAATTTTGAAGTAATTAAAGACTTAGATAAACTAGTTTCAAAAGATGAAATCCATAAATATGGCTCAGCGTACCATGTAAATATCATTGCTAAAAACAAAACAGGTTTAAAAAACATGTTTAAACTAATTTCATATGCCAACACAAAATATCTATATAAAACACCAAGAATATTAAGAAGTGAAATCGAAAAACATAGGGAAGGATTACTTATTGGTAGTGGATGTTATGAAAGTGAAATATTCAAATTAGCTCGTAGTAAAAATGATGAAGAATTGGTTAATCTAATTAATTTCTACGATTATGTTGAAGTTCAGCCACCAGAAGTGTATGACCATCTCTTACAAATGGGTGACTTTTCATCTAAAACAGAACTTTTAGAAAATATTAAAAAAATAATAAGATTAACTAAAGAGGCTGGCAAAATAATTGTTGCTACTGGAGATGTACATCAAATAAATCCAGAAGACACAATATACCGAGAAATAATTGTTAATCAAAAAGTTCCAGGAGGTGGAAGACATCCACTAGCCAAAAAGGGAATAGATAAAATACCAGCACAATATTTAAGAACCACAAACGAAATGCTAGAATCTTTCTCCTTTTTACCAAAAGACCTAGCAGAAGAAATAGTAATAGATTCTCCAAACAAAATAGTTGATATGGTTGACATTATTGAAGTAATAATTGATACAGGTGGTATTCCATTTGCCCCTAAAATTCCAAATTGTACTGAAACAACAACTGATATGGTTTATGATAAAGCCGAAAGTATATATGGAAAGCCACTTCCTTACAATATAGAAGAACGTCTAGCAACAGAATTATATGGAGATGAGCCATTTAACGTTATAAAAAAATTAACACCAAAAGAAAACATCACTGAAGAAGAATATCAAAAAATAATTCATAAAAAACTAAATGAAGTTATGCGAAAATATCGTCAAGGTGTAATAGACCTTTTTAAACAAGAAAATCCTAATATAACAGAAGATGAATTAAAAGAAAAAATGACAGGTATTATCGGTGCTAATTTTGACGTAATTTATCTGATTTCTCAAAAATTAGTAAAGAAGTCAAACGATGATGGATACTTAGTAGGATCACGTGGTTCAGTAGGCTCATCACTTGTTGCTACTATGATGGGAATAACCGAAGTAAATTCACTACCACCACACTATGTGTGTCCAAACTGCAAACACTCTATTTTTGAAATAGATGGAAAATCATTAGGAGAAGATTATGGAAGTGGATATGATTTGCCTGATTTAAACTGTCCAAAATGTGGTACAAAAATGAACAAAGATGGACAAGATATGCCATTTGCTACTTTCTTAGGCTTTCATGCCGATAAAGTACCAGATATAGATTTAAACTTTTCAGACTTAAACCAAGCCTCTGCCCATGAATATACCAAAGTATTATTTGGAGTAGATAATGTATATCGAGCAGGAACTATAGGTACCGTCGCCGAAAAAACAGCTTTTGGATATGTTAAAGGTTATTGTGAAGATAAAGGAATAAGCATGCGAACAGCAGAAGTAGAAAGACTAGCATCAGGATGTACCGGCGTTAAAAGAACTACTGGTCAGCACCCAGGTGGTATTGTCGTAATTCCAGGATATATGGATGTGTTTGATTTCACTCCATTTCAATACCCTGCTGACGATGTAAATTCCGCTTGGCGAACAACCCATTTTGATTATCACGCCATTGATCAAGACGTTTTAAAACTAGATATTTTAGGCCATTCAGGACCAACAAAATTAAGGCTAATCCAAAACATTACTGGTGATGATATAACAAAAGTTCCACTAGACGATAAAGAAACAATGGGAATATTCCTTTCACCAAAACCGCTAGGAGTAACCAAAGAACAAATAATGAATGAAACTGGAACCTTAGGAATTCCAGAGTTTGGCACACCATTTACCCTTCAAATGGTTAAAGAAACAAAGCCAAAAACCTTTGCCGAATTAGTTAAAATTTCAGGACTATCACATGGAACTGATGTTTGGAATGGAAATGCTAAAGATTTAATAGATCAAAAAATTGTTCCATTTAGTGAAGTAATTGGTTGTCGTGATGATATAATGGTATACCTAATGTATCATGGACTAAAGCCAATAAAAGCCTTTAAAATAATGGAATTTGTTCGTAAAGGAAAAGCCTCAAAACAGCCAGAACAGTGGGCTGAATACGTAAGTGAATTAAAAGAAGCAAACATCGAACCATGGTTTATTGAATCATGTCAAAAAATAAAATACATGTTCCCCAAAGCTCACGCTGTCGCATACGTAATAAATGCTTTTCGTCTTGCATACTATAAAGTTCATAAACCAGCTGTATACTATGCCGCTCAATTTTCAGCCGAGTACGATGATTTTGATATAGAAGCCATGACCAAAGGATACGAAGCAGTCAAAGCTAGAATAATTGAAATAAACGAAAAAGGCTATGATGCAACCAATAAAGAATCATCAATTTTAGAATGTTTAAAAGTAGCCCTAGAAATGCTTGCTAGAGGTATAAAATTTAAACCTGTTGACCTATATAAATCACACTATAGTGAATTTGTAATTGATGAAGACGGCAACCTAATACCACCATTTAGAGCAATTGACGGTCTAGGAGGGGTAGTTGCTAAAAATATCGTCGAAGAAAGAGAAAAAAAACCATATTTAAGCATTGAAGATCTTCAAAAAAGAGCTAAAATATCATCCACATTAATTGAAAAAATGCGTTCGATGGGTATTTTAGACGGTATGGATGAGTCAAGTCAATTAAGTTTATTTTAAAAAGATATTAAAAAATATCTTTTTTTGACATAATTTTAAAAAAAACATATAATACAAGTCAAAAAGGGATGATAATATGATAGTAAAAACAACTTTAGGTACAGGATATGGAAATAAAATATTTTATAACCAAGACTACCTTCAAGAATATGAAGAAAGCCTTTTAAACTTTTTAGAAGATGAAAATTATATGCACACTTTAGCTTTTGCTAAAGAAATAATGTTACCAGAAGAAATAAAAGCAAACAATAATATTGAAGGGATAAGAGACGATCTTTCAGAAATAGGTAAAGCTATAAAAAATAGTGAAAATACAAGTTCACGCATAACAAATTTATATCAAGGATATAGGTATATTTTAAAATGTCCAAAAATAGATAAAGAAAGCTTAAAATACTTATATGCTATTTTAAGTAAAGATTTATTATCGAAACAAGACTTCGAAAATATGGGTGAATATTATCGCACAAAACCGGTATACATAGATAATCGATTGGATAAAGATTTTCCAATTATGGGAATGGACGCTGAAAAAGTAGAATACTATATGGATGAATTTTTAGATTATGTAAATGAAGAAAACACAAATAATGAAATGGAAGATTTTATCAAATCCCAAATAATGCATTTTTATTTTGTTCACATCCATCCATATTTCGACGTAAATGGAAGAACAAGCCGTACAACGGCAATGTGGTATTTGCTAAATCATAAAGCTTATCCATATATTATATTAAACAGAGCTATTACGTTTGATACTAAAGAATATGAAAATAGTATTAAGACATCTCGCAATAGAGGTGATGTAACAATTTTCTTAAAATACATGATTACCCAAGTTCATAAAGCCTTAGAAAAAGAATACATATTAAATAATATAAAATCAAACACCTCATTTCACTTAAAAAAAGAAGATTCTCAAATGATTGAATATTTAATTTCCTTAAATGGAAGTATAACAATTAAGGACCTAGTTACAATGTATAATAGATATAATCCTAAAAAAAAGCCAATTGAATTAGCTACCGAAATAATAGATTCACTAATAAATAGTGGTATTATTTTAGATTTAGGACCAACAAAAAAATACATAACCCCTCAAAGACATAATAGTCATATCGCTTTAAATCCTCAAACAATAGATATTAATTCAAAAAAGTTAAAATATTTAAAAATAGACAAATATACAAACCCAAAAAATAATTAAAATATTGAAATGAAAGTAATATAATGCTATAATTTATAAGGTTGGTCGAGTGAATGAAGTAGGTGATCTTATGCCAGAATTACCTGAAGTTGAAACAGTTAAAAATGCCTTAAAAAAAGAAGTGCTAAATAAAAAAATAACTTCAGTTAAAGTGTATTGGGATAATATAATAGCCTTTCCCAATGTAGAAAACTTTAAAAAACAATTAAAAAGTCAAACAATTAATAATATCAAAAGAAGAGGTAAGTGGTTGATGTTTGAATTAGATGATTATTATTTATTAAGTCATTTAAGAATGGAAGGCAAGTATTTAATAAGAAAAACAAATCAGCCAAAAGAAAAACATCAGCACGTTATATTTTCTTTTTCCGATAACACCGACTTAAGATATCATGATACTAGAAAATTTGGCAAAATGTACTTAATCAAAAAAAATGATATTTATAACCAAAAACCGTTAAAAGATTTAGGCCTAGAACCTTGGGATAATGCCCTAACAAGCAAATATTTAAAACAAAAATTAAAAGATAAGCCAATAAAGACTGAACTTTTAGATCAAAGCATAATCACTGGTATAGGTAATATATATGCCGATGAAATTCTTTTCAAAGCCAAAATAAATCCTCAAACAAAGGCCAAAAATTTAACAGAAAAAGATTTAGAAAATATCATTAAATATACAAGACAAATTTTAACAAAGGCAATTAAAAATGGAGGAACAACCATTAAATCATACACTTCACAAGAAGGTGTTCATGGTAAATATCAAGATAGACTACAAATTCACACCAAAAAAACATGTCCAATATGTAAAAACAAAATAAAAAAAATAACCGTAAATGGACGTGGAACCTATTATTGCGAAAATTGTCAGAAGGAGAGATAGTATGAAAAAAACAAAGATAATATGTTCAATTGGTCCAAGTAGTGCCAAATACGAAACATTCAAACAAATGGTTTTAAACGGTATGAATGTTGCAAGAATTAACTTTTCACATGCCACATTAGAAGAAAAGCAAAATGCTTTAAGCTTAGTAAAAAAAGCTAATGCTGAATTAAATTCTCACATAGCCGTTTTATATGATACCAAAGGTCCAGATTTTAGAACCGGTAAAATGACAAATGGCGAAATAAACTTAGTAGAAGGAAAAACAATTAATATTGTTAAAGATGAAATCCTAGGAACAGAAGAAGCTTTTACAGTAAATTACAAAGACGCTTTAGATAACATCAACGTAAATGACGAAATCTTATTAGAAGATGGACTTATGAAAGTAAAAGTTATCGAAAAATTAGAAAACGGTTTAAAATGTGAGATAATAAATGGCGGAATTCTTAAAGATCATAAAGGCGTTAACGTACCAGGGGTTAATTTAAATTTAAAGTTCATAAGTAAAGTTGACGAAGAAGATATCATATACGCTTGTGAAAATGAAGGAGACTTTTTAGCCCTATCATTTGTATCATCTGCTGAAGATGTATATGCCGCCAGAGAATTAATAAAAGCTCATGGAAGAGAAGATATGCAAATAATTTCTAAGATAGAAAGTAAATCAGCCATTCAAAACATTGATGCAATTATCAAAGCAAGTGACGGTATAATGGTAGCCCGTGGTGATTTAGGCGTTGAAGTTCCAATGAAGTACCTTCCAATACTTCAAAAACAAATTATAGAAAAATGCCGTACAATTGGCCGTACTGTAATTGTTGCAACTGAAATGTTAGCTTCAATGTATACTAGTGCTCGTCCAACGAGAGCTGAAATATCAGACGTTGCTAATGCTGTATTAGATGGAACAGATGCTGTAATGCTTTCAGGTGAAACAACCGTTGGTACACATCCAGCTGATGCTGTAAAATATATGGCTCAAGCATGTAAAGCAGCGGAAGACTATTATGATTATAAAAAGCAAAAAACTTATGCTAGAAATAATAATATTCCATCAATAATAGCTCATAACGCTGTAGAAACAGCAAACTTATTAGATGTAAAATTAATAGTAGCTGCTACAGCAAGCGGATACACTGCAAAATTAATAGGTACACAAAAACCTCAATCATACGTTATTGCAGCATGCCCAAGCGAAAAAATAGCTCATAGTTTAGCTCTAAACTATGGTGTTTATCCAGTAGTATCAACAAACTATGAAAATATGGAAGCTTTAGTAAAAGAATGCAAAAAAATAGCTACTAAATTTACTAATTTAAAAGAAGGAGACCATGTTTTAGTAACTGGTGGATATCCAAGTATTCATGCTCCTAAATCAACAAACTTCTTAAAAATTGAAACCATAACAAAAGATGACCTTAGCGAATAATCACCGAGTGTTGATGTTCCGCCAAAAGATCATCTTTTTTTCTTAAATTATAAATATCACTAACTTTTTTCTCATAAGAAAGGCATTCATCATATTTAGTAATTATAGGAACTTTACACACCTTTTTAATACTGTTTAAATACTTTCTACCTTTTTCATTAAAGCCTAAAACTCTAATATAACTAACTTCTCTTAAATTTAAATTATCCTTCTTAGTAAAATCACATAAAATATGCAAATACATCCTTTTAAGCTTATTATAGGTATATCTTTTAGACTTTGTAAGTTTAATTAATTCATCAATATTATTAGCCTTATTAATAACTTTCTTAATCTTATTTTCAATACCCTCATCAACGCCGTTATAAATACTTAAATCACTGCAACTTATAATTTTATATTTAAGTAAATCAAAGTAATCATCAAAAAAATGAAGATTATTTAAACTATCTAAACTTACCTTAGGAACACATTTGCTTATATCTAAGTTATTTAATAAAGCATTTCTAATACTAGTGCCACTAGATACATTATTTAATTCTAAACTATGATAATCATTTGTCCTTTTAATACATCTAACATCTTTATCAGGTAAATTTCTAAGATAGCCAATTCCCAATAAATCATTAGGCTGGTCATCTAAAACAACATTAAAATCCTTTAAAGCTAAAGAAAGACTTTTAGGATAATTATATCCCAAGTTTAAATAAAATTTAACTTTATTATTGTAAGCATTACTTTTTTGAATATTATTGATATTTTTAAGTTTATCAATATCACCACATTCACTACCAAAGACGAAAGCAGAAATATTCAAATAATTTAAAATATCACATGCCGCTTTAGTAAAAATATCCGCCGAAGAAGTTCCAAATTGAAAAGGGAGTTCAACAACCAAATCAACATAATTTAAAGCAACTTCAGTTTTCTTCCATTTATTAATTAAACAAACATCTCCTCTTTGTGTATAATCACCATTAATAACAGCAATAACAACATAAGAAGGGAACATTTTTTTAATTTCATTTATATGATATAAATGTCCATTATGAAATGGATTATATTCACAAACAATCCCAACACTTTTCATCTTATCAGCTCCATTTACAGACTATTCTAGCATGTTAATTAAAAATATTCAAATGTCAATTGACACTTAAAATGAAAAAAAGTATAATTTTAAATAGGTGATAATATGAAAACTAAAGCCTTCACGTTAATAGAACTACTCGCAGTAATTGTAATATTAGGTATTTTAGCAACCATAGTAGTACCAAACATCGTTGGCATAATAAACAATTCAAAAAAAGATACACTTAATGAGCAAAAACAAACAGTAGTTGATGCCGCTAAAAGATGGGGAACCGATAATGTTAAAAAACTACCTCAATCATCTTGTAGTTTAACCATAACAAAACTAAAAACAGAAGGGTACTTGGATAGTGAAAAGAAAGTAACTGATCCAATCACAAATAAAGAAATGACCGGATGTGTTAAAATAGAATATGATTCAAGTAACAATCAATATAAATACACATATATAGACACATGCACACAAGAGTGTAATTAGGAGTAAAACATGGAAAAAATAAAAAAAATATATTCAAAATATGAAGAAATAATAAATTATATTATAGTAGGTGGATGCACAACATTAATAAATTTAGCTGTCTACTTTTTGCTAATAAATATCTTCTTTAAAGCAAAAACAAATCTAGATATTCAAGCAGCTAACGTCATATCATGGATATTTGCTGTCTTATTTGCTTATATTACCAATCGTAAATTTGTCTTTAAAAGCAAAGCTCAAGGTAAAGAAAAAATAAAAGAAATACTAAACTTTTTTGCCTCAAGAGTAGCCTCACTACTTATGGACATGTTTTTAATGTTTCTACTTTACAGTGTTATGCATATAAATGATACAATATGTAAATTAATTGACCAAGTCATTATCATAATTGCTAACTATGTTTTAGCCAAAATATTAGTGTTTAAAAAATAAACACTTTTTTTGTAAACCAATATTTTTCGACAGAATTCGACATCACAATTATTGTAAAATAATGTCGGTGATAGAAAATGAAACTGTTTGATACATTGCTGTTAGATTTAATTTTAGCTGGTACACCTCTAGCAATATATTTATTATATATTGCCTATGCCAAAACATTAAGTAAAAAAGAAGGCGATTTATTAATAACAATGACCGCTTTTTCAAGTCAATATTTAATATTAAAATATGCCAAATCATTATATCCAGGAATTCCCTTCATAGTTATAAACACACCACTTTTACTTGCATATTTAAAAAAATCAACTCCGACAATAATAATAACATCAATTATCATGGCCTTATATTATTATAATTTTTACCATAAATATTTAATTATTTTAATTTTAGAATATATTGCATACTATATATTTTATAAAAAAAGTCGATCAACATTAAAAATAAGCACCTTCATTTTAATATTTTCAATAGTTAAAACATTAATGACGATTATTCTTTTAAATGCCTATCAAGAAATAATTCACATTAAAGAAATTCTAATTGTTGGTCTTTGCCTATATCTTATTTCAAATTTCTTAATTTATCTTTTAAATAAAACCGAAGAAATTTTAAAACTTCATCTAACAATAAAACAAATAGAAAATGATAAGCAAATAAAAACATCATTATTCAGAATAACACATGAAATAAAAAATCCAATAGCTGTTTGTAAAGGATATTTAGATATGTTTGATAAGGAAAATCAAGAACACTATCAAAAATATATTCCCATATTAAAAGACGAAATAAATAGAACCTTATTGTTATTAGAAGATTTTTTAGCAATGAATAGAGTGAAAATTAACAAAGATATCATAGATATAAACTTATTAATTGAAGAAGTTATAAAAAGTATGGATATGCTTTGTAAAAAAAATCACATTAAAATAATTAATAATATTATCGATGATGAAATATACATAAATGCTGATTATAATAGATTAAATCAAGTATTTGTAAATATAATAAAAAACAGTATTGAAGCAATGGATAAAACTAAAAAAGGAAAAATTGAAATATCTGAAAGTATAACTGATAAAAAAATATCAATAATTATAAAAGATAATGGAAAAGGAATTAATAAAGAAACTTTATGTAAAATAAAAGAACCTTTTTATACAACCAAAAAGAAGGGGACAGGACTTGGCGTATCACTTTCAAATGAAATAATAGCTGCCCATGATGGAACATTAGATTATACATCAAAAGAAAATGAATATACAAAAGTAATCATCACATTGCCAAAAGAAGAATATCAAGTGTAAACTTGATTTTTTCATATTTAACCACAAAAAAACGTTTAATAATATAAACGTTTAAGAACAAATCAAACAGCTTCAGGATAATATTTTGTATTAAAATTATGTCCCTTGGAATCAATTTTAAATAGCTCATCCGTTGTTATTAAGAAAAATTTATGAAGTAAAACATTAGAGCCATCAGAAGTTATTGGATCATCCCAAGTCAAATCCAAATGTAACCAGCGTCCATTTAGATGTACTAAATTCCAAATATGGTTAGAATTAGATATCTTATAATTAGGAATACCTAATTTATCCAAATAGATTTTCATAGCATCACTATAGCCACTACATAAGGCAATCCCATCAATCAATGGACCAGTAGCTTTATGCGAATTAGAATTGCCAGAATCATTACCACTTTCAATTCCATCAGCTCTTTTTTTATCATAACTACTATTTGTAATTAAATAATCATGAAAGGCTTTAATTTTATCAACAGAGCTCATGCCTTCTTTAATATTTTCATTTTCAAAATCACTAATTTTACTTTCAATTTTCTGCATATCTTCATCAGAATATAACTTATCAAGTTTAACCTTTACTTCTCCAAATGAAGAAATCTGAAAATAAATCTTCTCATAGCTGTTATAAGGAGAAACCAAATTGTTTATAGTTGAAAGTAAAACTTGATCATTCGAAACACGTGATAATTCATCATCGCAATCACCATAATCTTTATCACAATAAAAAGTAAAATTACTAATACCATGATTCAAAATAGTATAAATAACATTCAAAATATCTTGTCTGCTTCTAACATGAAAATTATCAGTTTCTTGCACAAGATTAAATTCATAATTATTAAAATTTTCTTCCTCATTAGGAAGGGCAACCGTTTTATTTTGAATACTATAACTCATTATAAAAGTAACAATTTTTTCTTTATAAATAGAGCAAAAAACTAAAAGTAAACACAAAATAACAGTTAACAAAAAACTAGAATTTCTTTTCATATTATCACCATATCCATTTTAGATATTAAAAAAGTAAATTACTCCATTGCATTTACTTTCTTTGTTAATCTTGATTTTTTACGAGCACAAGTATTTTTAGGCATTACTTTAGCGCCAGCTGCCTTGTCGATTCTTTTAATGGCAGTTTTTAAATTAGCACGAGCAGTTTCTTTATCTTTTTTAGTAATAGCTCTTTCAACATTTTTAACCGCTGTTTTAGCACTTGCTAAATATTCATGATTACGTTCTTCTTTTTTAATATTAACAAGAACTCTTTTTTTTGCATTTTTTAAGTTGGCCATAAATTTCACCTCCAAGCCACATGTACAATCATTTTAACAAAAATCAAAAAAAAAATCAATAAAAACTTGCTTTTTTGGCAAAATAAAAATGAGGTGATAAAATGAGCCACAAGATAGACTTAAAAAATCAGCCAATAAGAACCGACTTGGCCGTGGAACTAATTCAAACAAAAACATCAAAAAAAGTAGACAATATAACAATAACCACAATTAGCTTAACGGAACAAGAAGCAAAAAAAATTAACAAAACAAAAGGTAATTATATAACAATTGAATTTGAAGATATTACTGATAGTGAAAATGCTGAAAAAGTAAAAAATGTATTAACTAGCGAACTAAAAAAAATATTAAGTAAACAACAAACAAAAAATGACGTATTAGGACTAGTTATTGGCCTTGGCAATAAAAAATCAACCCCAGATTCACTAGGACCATTAACAATAAGTCAAGTTGTCGTTACTAATTATCTATATTTATATGATTCATTAGATGATAATTATCACAGGGTATGTGCCATTGCCCCAGGAGTAACTGGTGAAACAGGAATAGAAACAAGCGATATGTTAAAAAGTATTATAAACGAAATAAAACCAGATTTTGCCATTGTTATAGATGCTCTAGCGGCATCTTCAATTGAAAGAGTAAATAAAACAATCCAAATGACCGATAGCGGCATAACTCCGGGCAGTGGAGTAGGAAACAAAAGAAAAGAAATAAGTCAAAAAACGCTAGGTATTCCCACAATAGCAATTGGAGTTCCAACTGTCGTTGATGCAGCATGTATAGTAAATGACACCATAAATTACCTTTATAAACACTTTGCTTATCAAAAAAGTACGATTAATAACCCAGCTTCTAAATTAACAGCCAATGTAAATTATCTAAGATTACAAAAACAATTTAAAATAAATAAAGAAGAAAAAGAAAAAATATTAGGTATGGTCGGTTCACTAGATGAAGAAGAAACAAAAAAATTAATATACGAAATATTAAATCCTATAGGTTATAATTTAATGGTAACACCAAAAGAAGAAGATTTCATAATTGAAAAATTATCCAAAATCATCAGCTCTTCCATTAACGAATGTATGCATAAAAATTAAAATCTACATTTTTTTTAATTCCTCCATCATATAATAAAAGACAAGTGGAGGTTTTTATATGAAAAAAATCAAACTAAAAAAACGCAAATTTAAATTTAGATTGTTTCTATATGCATTTATAATGTTTTTAGGATATCAAATATCATTTAACATAATCATGAATATAAAACTTGTTTCTTCAAATGAAGAGTTTATTAAAACGTTATTAGTTGATAGTAATTATCATCTTTTGTATGAAAAAAAAGCTACCAATCTTCTTACAAAAATTTGGAGTAAAATCATAGATGTCAACAAACCAGTTTCCATTTTAAAAAATACACTTCATTTTAATCCTAACAAAAATGAACCGATGGCTTATATAAATAATCCAAACATTAAAGAAGTAGAAAAACTAGAAGCATCTCCAACCGTATATATCTACAATACCCATCAAGGAGAATCATATCAAGGCAAAGCTTTAGAAGGTTATAACATAAAACCGTCAGTTATGATGGCATCATACATTCTTCAAGACAAATTAGCTCAAAACAATGTCAAAGCCGATGTTATGCAAGACAATATCGCCGATTACCTAAATTTAAACAATATGAAATATAATAAAAGTTATCTCGCAAGCCGCAAATTCTTAATGGATGCTCTTTCAAAATATAAAGATTACAAGTTAATAATAGACCTTCATCGCGACTCACTTTCCAAGGATAAATCAACAACTATCATCAATAATAAATCATGCGCTAAAATAAGCTTTGTTGTAGGCCAAGACCACGATAATTATGAAGCAAACTTAAATAAAACCAACAACATAAATGAAAAAGTAAAACAAAAATATCCTAATTTAACAAGAGGAGTTCTTGTAAAAGGTGGTAAAGGATCCAATGGAATATATAACCAAGACCTATCCCCAAATATTATTTTAATAGAAATTGGTGGTCAAGAAAATACCATCGACGAAGTCTTGAATACAATAGAATTACTATCACCAATTATAAAGGAAAATATTAATGCATAAAAAAGCAAATAAAATTTTAAAATATTTAATCTTAACAAGTTTTATTACATTTTTATCCTTATATATATCGCAGTCCACAGGATACTATGAATATCGTGCTAGCAAAAAAACAGCCCTCACCAATAAGCAAATAAAAGAATTTGAAAGCGATATAAGAAAAGGAAAAAAAGTAGATATCAAAAAATACATCGAAACCAATAACAAAAATTATCAAAACAACCTATCAAAAACAGGTTTATCAATATCAAAAACATCAGAAAAATGTATTCAAAAAGTAATTGATAAAAGTTTTAAACTTTTAGGAAATTTAGTAGGACCTTAACCTAGAAATGTGGTATTATATTTCTAGGTGATTTTATATGAAATTAAAAATAGGTTCACATGTGTCATTTACAAAAAAAGGTGGGTTAAAACAAAGCACAAATGAAGCAATACAATACAATGCAACTACATTCATGTTTTATACAGGAGCTCCACAAAACACTGTAAGAACACCAATTGATGATGAAAATACTAATCAAGCAAAAGAGCTAATGAAAAAAAACGGTATTGAAATAAATGATATCATTATTCATGCCCCATATATAATAAATCTAGCCAACAACAAAGATGAAAGTCGTTTTAATTTTGCTGTAAATTTTTTAAAAGAAGAATTAAAAAGAGCTAAACAACTAGGAATAAGTAAAGTTGTTCTCCATCCAGGCAGTCACGTTGGCTTAGGAGAAGAAACAGGAATAAAAAACA
This sequence comes from uncultured Bacilli bacterium, assembly GCA_934183155.1. Lineage (GTDB taxonomy): Bacteria > Bacillota_I > Bacilli_A > RF39 > UBA660 > Coprosoma. Next base: position 115,391 of record CAKPSB010000001.1, read on the forward strand.
TTATTAAAGGATTAAATCTTGTAATAGAAGATGAAAGTCCAACTATATGTCTAGAAACCATGGCTGGTAAAGGAACTGAATTAGGATGTACATTTGAACAAATAAAAGCCATAATTGATGGTGTAGAAAAAAAAGAGCATATTATGGTATGCCTTGATACCTGCCATTTAAATGACGCCGGATATGATTTAAATAATTTTGAACAACTTTTAAATCAATTTGATCAAATAATTGGAATAGAAAAAATAGGATGTATTCATATAAATGATAGTAAAAATCCAATTTCATCACATAAAGATAGACATGAAAATATTGGGTTTGGGACAATTGGATTTAAAACATTAATTGATATAATTTATAATCCAAAATTAGAAAAAGTTTCTAAAATACTAGAAACTCCATATATAAATGGCTATCCTCCATATAAGTTTGAAATTGAAATGATAAAAAACAAAACATATAATAAAAATCTAAAAGAAGAAGTTGTCGAATTTTATAAATAATTTTGATACTTATCTAAGTAAAAATAAAAAAGTTTTTTAATTTTCAAAGATAAATTCTCATCAAGCTTATTACAAATTTCATCAATAAGTTTATCTTTGTCTTTGTATATTAACTGCCATTTATTTTTTAAATAATAAAACAAAACATCAACATCATCATATCCAAGCTCAATTCCATTTTTTAAAGCAAAATTATATATATCATCCTTATCAATTTGTTTAATGTAATTTTCAATTAATTTGCTCATATTACCCCCTATATTTAATATATGCCAAAAAGAAAAAGAGGTGAAAATAGTGAAAAATCCCATCAAAAACATTTCTAAAAAAATAAAAGAAAAACGTAGCGCATCGTTAAAAATAAATCGTTGGCAAAAAAAACAAAGTTATAATTTTAACACATACCGCGAAAATAAAGACATAAAAGTTGAAATAGAAAAAAGATATAATATATTAACATTTATCGTTATTGCCGTTTTACTAATATTAGTAACAAGTCTTTTTACCATTCAAGTAATTGGCAAAGAAAAATATCAAAAAGAACTTAAAAACCTAACAAAAAAAATAATATATGGCCAGTCAGCCCCAAGAGGCAGAATTTATGATAGAAACGGCAAATTACTAGTTGATAATACACCAAGTAAAGTAATATATTATAAAAAGCCATCAAAAGTCACAACAAAAGGTGAAATTGATATAGCATATAAATTGACAAATATGATAAATATTGATTATTCAAAGTTAACAGATAAAGATTATAAAATATTTTGGATAAAAAATAATCAAGAAAAAGCTAAACAGAAAATAACTGATAGTGAATGGAAAAAACTTGAGGAAAGAAAATTAACTGTCGACGATATATATAATTTAAAAATCGAAAGAGTAACTAATGAAGATTTAGCCCAATACAAAGATATGGACAAAAAAGCTGCTTATATTTATTCTTTAATGAATAAAGGATATTCCTATGATGAAAAAGTAATAAAATCAGAAAACGTCACCGATGAAGAATATGCCCTAGTATCTGAAAACATCAGCACATTAAAAGGAATAAATACAAAATTAGATTGGGATCGCTCATATCCATATGGTAACACTCTAAAAAGCATCCTTGGAAGTGTATCATCAAGCAAAACAGGTCTTCCAAGTGAAAAAAAAGAATATTATTTAAAAAAAGGCTATACCTTAGATGATAGAGTAGGAGTCAGCAACATTGAATACCAATATGAGGACATATTAAAAGGCCAAAAAAACAAATATGAAGTACTACCAGATGGTTCATATAAGCTAATTGAAGAAGGAAAGCGAGGTCAAGACATCGTTTTATCAATTGATATAGAACTTCAAAAATTTCTAGAAGACACACTAACAGAGGAAGTTCTAGCAACTAAAAAAGAAGCTAATACAGAATATTATGATGGCTCATTTGCTATTATAACTAACCCTAAAACTGGTGAAATTCTAGCCATAAGTGGTAAAAAAGTAATAAATGATAATGGTCAAAATAAAGTTGTCGATTATTCATATGGCACATTTCAAAATTCAGTAACTATGGGGTCTGTTGTTAAAGGAGCATCACAAATAACAGGTTATAACACTGGTGCTTTAAAAATAGGTGAGATAAGATATGACAATTGTGTCAAAATTGCTGGAACAGCCCAAAAATGTTCGTGGAAACCACTAGGAAAATTAAATGACGTAACAGCTTTAGCATTTTCATCAAATACTTACCAGTATTACACGGCCATAAAAGTCGGTAAAGGAAATTATAAATATAATAAACCACTTGCCATTGATAAAGAAGCCTTTAACACCTATAGAAATACCTTTGCCCAATTTGGACTAGGTGTTAAAACAGAAATTGATCTACCAAATGAAACCACAGGTTATAAAGGTAAAGGAGACACATCAGGCCTACTTTTAGACTTTTCAATTGGCCAGTATGATAATTATACCCCAGTTGAACTTGCCCAATATATAAATACTATAGCTGACAGTGGAAATAGAAGAAAACTATTTTTAATGAAAGGCTATTATGATAGTGGAAAAATAACAAACCAAACCGAAAGTAAAATATTGAATAAAGTTGATACAAAAGAAGAATATATGAACAAAGTTCATGAAGGGTTTGAAGCCGTTTTAAAATACGGGACAGGAGCAGGTTACATTGATATGAATTACAAGCCAGCGGGAAAAACAGGAACATCTCAAAGTTTCGTTGATACAGATGGTGATGGTAAAATAGATAAAGCAACAATTTCAACCACGTTTGCCGCCTACGCACCATATGATAATCCTAAAGTAGCCTTTACCATAATCTCACCAAACGTATCGCGTCAAGATGGTAGAAGCAACCATCAATCTTCAATAAATAAGCGATTAGCCCAAAAACTATCAAAAAAATACTTTGAAATTTATCCATAATTTGATATAATAAACAATAGAAATGCAAAAGGAGGGATATTATGGCTAAAAAAGGCGAAGCTAGAGACAATATAACTTTAGTATGTAGTGTATGTAAAAATGAAAACTACCGTGTAGAAAAAAACAAAAGAAATACACCAGAACGTTTAAAATTAAACAAATATTGCCCTAAATGTCAAAAACATACAGAGCACAATGAAAAAAAATAATTCATGGAGGTAAAGTATGATAAACATTAATGATATAAAAAATGGAATGACAATTGTAATCGATGGCAACATATTTCAAATATTAGAATTTTTACACGTTAAGCCAGGTAAAGGTCCTGCCTTTGTACGTATAAAATTAAGAAACTTACGTACTGGTTCAACAATTGAACAAACATTCAATACAAATATAAAATTTGAAAAAGCCATTATTGAAAAAAAACCAATGCAATTTCTATACAGCAGTGGCGACATGTATAATTTCATGAATATGGAAACATATGAACAAATGGATTTATCTAAAGATAGCTTAGGTGATAATGCTAAATACTTAAAAGAAAGCTTAGAAGTTGATGTAACATTCTATAAAGGTGAAGTACTAGGTATATCTTTACCAGAAAAAATAGAATATGAAGTTGTAACTACCGAACCAGGGGTAAAAGGTAATACAGCAACTAATGCAACAAAAGAAGCCACTTTAGAAAACGGTTTAACAATCAAAGTACCATTATTTATAAACGAACATGAAAAAGTTGTTATTTCGACTAAAGATGGTAAATACGACTCAAGAGCGTAATATACAAAAGAATAAAGAGGTGGAAATATGTTAGAAAAAGAAAGATTTTTAGCAATCAAAAAATTAGCTAATGACATTAGAAATGACAATGATAAAATTTTTGATTCATTTGCCAAATTATCATATGATAAAGCTATAAATGCCAAAGAAAAATTTATAAATTCAGTTATTACAAATATGAACATTGATTTTTCTGACGGTGAGCAAGGAAGAGAAGAAAAACAAATATTTAGAGCTAATCTTTTAATACCAGATGATCAAGAATTTTTTGACAGTTATTCAAATGATAAAAACATTCGTAGTTTAATGAACAAATATGTCGTAAATATTGAAGACGTAATGAGTAAAATAACAGAACTTAACGTATACAGTAAATATATTGAAGAAGCTAAAAAAGAAAGTGAAAATCCATCATTTGTTGACGAAATGGTTAAAATTTCGCCAAAAGAAGCCGAGAGTCTACTTGATGAAATAGATAGTCTATCATCAGTTATGGAAGATTTAGAAATTCCAAAAGAAGAAAAGCAAACTTCATCAGAACCAGAAACAGCCATGGTCAATGAAGAAGAATTTAATGATTCTTTCGATGACATTACATCAGCAGTTTCAGATTTTGTTGCTAGTTATGACGATATGCAAGAAGAAATAAAAGGCAAAGATGAAAAAATAAATTCTTTAAAAGCTCAATTAGAAGATTTAAAATCTATCAATAGAAATTTAGAAAGTGTTAACAAAGATATTGAAACACTAAAAAAAGAAAATGAAGCTTTAGCGGCTACTAATAAAAAATTAGAAATTAAATTAGCTAAAAGTGCTGAAATCTTAAATAAAATATATAAAAGTATTTCTAAAAAATAATGAAAAGAATTATCGTTTGATAATTCTTTTTTGGTCACATCATCTGATAATTTGAACTATTATAATTACTATAACTTCCCTTATTAATCATACTCTCAAGTCTAGAAACCCTTTGCTCTAAATTATTGATTTGATTAGATAAATTACTTATATCACTACTATTATAACTGCTTTGGACACTTCCCATTGGAATATTAGAAGGCATAGGAATCATCTGTCCTGGCATTACCATTCCTCCATAATTAGGCATCATTTGGGGATAAACTGGATATCCCATATTACAGTTGCGCTCTTTTTTCACTTAAATAACTCCTTTCACATCTAATTAATTATATGCTTTTGTTTATTTATGGTGAATATGATATAATAAACAAGGTGATAAAATGAGATTAAAAAATATAAAAGGAGCCAAAGAAAAAATAAATAAATCTTCTTATGTGGTAGCAAAACCAGAAGAATTTAAAGGTAAATTTAAAACATTATTTCAAAATGCTAACCCCATTCATTTAGAAATAGGTATGGGTAAAGGAGATTTTATCATAAATATGGCTTTAAAATATCCTGAAATTAATTTTATAGGTATAGAAAAATTTGATAGTGTTCTATTAAGAGCTACAGAAAAATTAGAAGAAAAAGACATTAAAAATTTAAAATTGATTAGATTTGACGCCACGGAAATAAAAAATATATTTGATAAAGAAATAGATACTATCTATTTAAATTTTTCAGACCCATGGCCAAAAAATAGACACGAAGATAGAAGATTAACAAGCCAGAAATTTTTAAAAAGATATGATTACGTTTTTCAAAATGAACCTCATATAATTCAAAAAACAGATAATCGAAAATTATTTGAATTTTCATTAAAATCTTATGTTGATTATGGATATAAAATACAAAAAATATCTTTAAATCTTCATGAAGATGAATATGACAACGTTGAAACAGAATACGAAAAGCGCTTTGTTTCTCTAGGATATCCTATATATATGGTGGAAGTAGACAAAACTTTACATGTAAAGTAAGTGCTTTTCTGGGAAAAACGCTAAAAATTTGATATAATCTAAAGTAAGCAGGTGTGTATATGAAGAAAAAAATTCTTTTATGCTTAGTCACATTACTTCTGACCGGCTGTACTATTGTTAGAATTGATACCACAAGCATTGATAACATCGTCAATGTTGTTTTATCAAAAGAAAACACTTTATATAACCGAGTGGGAAGAGGATATAAATATTATGTCCCAAGAGGCGTAACTTATATCGACAGTAGTGGCTCTAATGATAAACTTTATTCAAATGGCGTATATTATTACTTATATTTAGACGAAATAAGCTATTATTATAAAAAAGCTGTTAACTATAAAGTCGATCATACAAAATATTATTCAAGAAAGATAAAAAACAAAGGAAATATTGGGTACTTAGAAATAACTAAACAAGATGGCTTATATTTAATAACATTTGTTTACAATTATGCCAAAATAGAAGCCTTAGTGCCAAAAGACGATATTAATGATACAGTTTTAAATAGTTCCTACATTTTATCGACAATAAAATACAACAACAATATTGTAAAATTATCATTAGAAGACAACTTTTTAAAAAACAAAGAAGAAAAATATAACGTATTTAGTTCAAAAAAACAAAACAATGACAACAGTTTCTTACGTTATGAAGAAAAGTAGAGGTGTATTAAAATGGGATTATTAGATAAATTTAAAAACTTATTCACAGAAGAAGTAGAAGAAGAAGTAAAACCAGAAAAAAAAGAAGAAATTCAAAAAGAAGTTATCAGTGTTGAAATACCTTCGCCAAAAACAACTCGTTCAGAAATTCATGAAGATATAAAACCAGAAGCTACTAAAGAAGAAAAAAATGAATATAAATTTCCATTTTTTGATGACAACGATTTTGATTTAGTTGATGTAAATCCTAAGAAAAAAGAAGAACCAAAACCACAAAAGAAGGAAATGTATAATCCACCTAAAGAAGAAAAGAAAAGCTTCAAACCATCACCAATAATTTCACCAGTTTATGGAATTATTGACAAAGGATATCAAAAAGAGGAAACAACAACGAGAAGTGAAGTTCGCTCATCATATTATAGTGCAAAAGAAGCAAATGTTGATGCCATAAGAAATAAAGCTTATGGTGGATTGGAATCCGACATTGAAACAACACTATTTGGTGGAAATAGAGTATTATTTAACGAAAATGAAGAAAAAGAAACAAAAACAGAGGAAGACTTTTCATCAAAAACGTTAGATGAAAAACCAAGACACGTAAGTGAAAAAGAAGAAGATATTACTGATCTTTTAGAAGAAGAAATGGAAAAACCATCTAAAGAAGAAAAAAAGAAGCCAAGAAAAATAAGCGATGAAGAACTATTTAGCTTAATAGATTCAATGTATGAAAAGGAGAACAAGTAATGTTAGTTAGTGTAGCCGATGTATTTTCTATGATATTTTACATATTATTAATTGTTTTAGTTATTACCTTAATTGTCTTAGTTATAAATGCTATTAAAACATTAGATAAAGTAGACAAATTAGTTGATGATATAAGCGAAAAGTCAAATAAACTAAATGGAATTTTTTCCATCATTGATAGCACAACAGACGCTGTTGTTAGCTTTAGCGATGTCATCGTTGGCTTTCTAGCAGGAGCCGTAGGTAATATTTTAAATCGAAAGAAAGGAAATGAAAATGAAGAAAAATAAAGGAATGGGAAAATTTATTTTAGGAGCAGCTGCAGGAGCAACATTAGGACTATTATTTGCCCCTAAAAAAGGAACACAAACAAGAGAAGATTTAAAAAAAATGCTTGATGATTTTGTGACTAAAATTAAAAATATTGATGCCGAAGATGTAAAACAAACCGTTAGTGAAAAAATTGAACAGATAAAAGAAGGCATAGCTACTTTAGATAAAGAAACTGTCTTAGATGAAGCCAAAAAGCAAGCTAAAAAATTGCAGGATGCCGCTGAGGAATTAGTTGATTATACAATTGAAAAGGGAACCCCAGTTGTTGAAAAATCAGCAAATGCTATTAAGAAAAAAGTTATTGAAGCATCAAAACAAGTAATAGAAAAATTAGAAAAGGAGACTAAATAATCACTTAGTGATTATTTTTTTCTGATGAAAAAGAAAAATAAATTAATGCTTAAAACTTTTTTCAAAGTAATGTTTAAAAATCAAGAAATAAATAGCATCATACCACAGGCTTATCAAAAAAGTATATATGATATAAATTATCAAAAATTAAAAGAAAAAGAAATAACAACTATATTTTTTGATATAGACGGTACCATAGCTGGTGTAAATAATCCAATTATTCCGCCAAAAACAATTGATTTAATTGAAAGATTAAAAAAAGAATTTAATATTTTATTAATATCAAACAACAAAGAAGAAAGAGTAAAACCTGTTGCCGACATATTAAAGGTAAAATATATTTTCCACGCATGTAAACCTGAGGAAGAAGCCTTTGAAAAAGCTTTAAAACTAATGAATGTGCAAAAGGAAAACACCAGTATGATAGGTGATCAAATACTAACTGACATAGTAGGTGCAAACAAATGTGGAATATATTCAGTTTTAGTAAAACAATTAGAATCAAAAAATAATGTTCAAACATCTTTAGCTCACAAACTTCAAAAATATTTGATTAAGAAATTAGAAAGAAAAAATTTACTAAAAAAAGAAAAATTTTATATGAATTAACTACTTTTTCTATAACTATCATCAAAAAAATGTTATACTATATATGAAAGTAGGAATAACATGGATTTATGGCAATATGAAAAACAACTATATAAAAAAAATATAAATCTAATAGGTGGCACAGATGAAGCTGGAAGAGGTCCATTATATGGTCCAGTAGTTGCAGCTTGCGTAGTTCTACCAAAAAACTTTAAGTTAGAAGGATTAAATGATTCAAAAAAGCTTTCTGAAAAGAAAAGAAATATTTTCTATGATTACATTATTAAAAATGCCACATATGGTATAGGTATAGTTTCTCCCGAAGAAATAGATGAAATAAACATTTATGAAGCTTCTAGAAAAGCTATGATAATTGCCATCAAAAAAGTGCAAAAACAAATTCCTCTAGAGTACGTCTTATCAGATGCCATGCCCATAAATATGGATGTTGAAGTAATGCCCATAATCAAAGGAGACGCTAAAAGTTATAGCATTGCTGCAGCTAGCGTGATAGCTAAAGTAACCCGTGATCGAATACTCTATGAAGCAGATAAAAAGCATCCAGAATATGGTTTTAAAAATCACAAAGGTTATCCTACTAAGAAACACCTAGAAGCTATAAATAAATATGGCCTTATTGATGGATATCGTAAAACATATGGGCCAATAAAAAATTATCTCGAAACAGGAAAATGCGAAAGGAAAAAATAGTATGATAATAAATCAAATAAATAAAAATGATATATTAAAGGGAACTGTGAAAAGAGGACTTAATCAAGACCCGATGGAACTTAGAGCAAAACTTCATCCAATCAAAATAAAACCAGACGAAAAAAAATTGCCAGTTAATAATAATCCAAGAAAACTAAGCGAAACATATGTAGCTTTTAAAAGATTAAAATGAAAATAGTAGCATTACCACTAGGTTACCTAAAAGCAAATTGTTATATTCTAGAAAAAAATAATGAAGTAATTATTATAGACCCAGCTGATGACTACGAGACAATTAAAAAACAAATAAACAACAAAAAAATAGTTAAAGTCTTAATTACTCATTATCATCAAGATCATATTGGAGCATTAAAATATTTTGATAAATCGTTGATTTTAACAAATCCAAAAGAAAAAAATTATAAAATAAACAATTTTGAATTTAAAATAATTTTTACTAAAGGACATACAACTGATAGTGTAACCTATTATTTTGAAAAAGAAAAATGCATGTTTACTGGCGATTTTTTATTTAAGCAAACAGTAGGTAGAACAGATTTACCAACTGGCAGTCAAAAAGAAATGGAAAACAGTTTAAAAAAAATAAAAGATTATCCAGATGATATTATAATATATCCAGGTCATGGACAAAAAACAAATTTAAAATATGAAAAAAAGAATAATTATTTTTTAAGGAGGCTTTAAAATGTTTGAAGGAACGGGACAATATTTTTTAATACTTTTTATAATTTATATAGTTGTATTTTTAACAGTAAAAATATGTTTAGGAAAAATATTTGAAGATATGGGCATAGCTTCATATAAAGCTTATATACCATTTTATAATCGTATATTATTAATAAATAAATTAGATATAAAAAAATCACTGTTTTATAAGACTTTAATACCATTTGCTAATTTATATTATTATAATATTATAATAGCAGAACTTTTAAAAGCGTATAAATTAAATCCAAAAGATTCCACATTATTTATTTTAATACCAATGTATAAATTTCCGGAGTTAATTTTTAAAAAACCAAAATTCATGCTTCATATGTATGATGACACCGAAGAATTTATCAGCAACGAAAATGTTTTATTTACCCCAGAAAAAACCGTTATCGACCCAGAGGTGTACAATCAAGATTTAAACACCATAAAAGAAGAAAATATATATCAAAATAATGAAAATGTTTTTACTAATCAAAGCATGCAACCAGATGAAAGACATGAAACAATAATTGAAGCTAAAGAAGAAAAAAAGGAAGAAGAAAAGCCAATAATAATAGATGACAGCAAACCAAGGGTATGCCCAAAATGTGGAACAAAATTAGCCCCAACTGCTACTATATGTTTTCTTTGCGGTACAAAATTAGATTAAAACATTGAAATGAAAAAGAAAAACGTGTATAATTAGAGCAAAGCCAAGACCAAGAGGAGTAAATGTTATTATAATTAAAGAAAGCTAGTGGTTGATGTAAACTAGTATTAAAATAATGTTGAAGGTAGCTTGTGAGCTAATTTTTTGAAAAAAGTAGGAAAATTCGTTTAAGGTGCGTTAAGCCTATTAAGGTAAGAAAACTTATAAATTAAGGTGGTACCACGTTTTAAAACGTCCTTATATAGGACGTTTTTTTGTATGAAAGAGGATGATAACATGTTAGATAAAAAATATAGTCATGAAAAAGTAGAACAAAACAAATATGAAAATTGGATAAAAAAAGGTTATTTCAAAAGTGGAGATGAAACAAAAAAACCATATTGTATAATTTTACCCCCACCAAACGTTACTGGAAAACTTCACTTAGGTCACGCTTGGGATGTTTCATTACAAGATATTATTATTAGATATAAAAAAATGGAAGGTTACGATTGCCTATGGCTACCAGGAATGGATCATGCGGCCATCGCTACTGAAGCTAAAGTTGTCAAAAAATTAAAAGATGAAGGTAAAGATAAATACAAAATAGGTAGAGATAAATTCCTAGAGGAGTGCTGGGACTGGACCCACAAACATGCTGACATAATAAGAAGTCAGTGGGCAAAGCTAGGTATTGCCTTAGACTATTCAAAAGAAAGATTTACCTTAGACAAAACAATTGAAAATGCCGTTAAAACAGTATTTGTTGATTATTATAATAAAGGCTTAATTTATCGAGGCGAAAAAATAATTAACTGGGATCCCGTTGCCAAAACGGCCCTTTCAAATGAAGAAGTAATTTATTCAGAAGAAAAAAGTGCATTTTATCACTTGAAATATAAATTAGTTAATTCCAATGAGTATATCGATGTTGCCACAACAAGACCAGAAACATTATTTGGAGATACAGCTGTAGCCGTTAATAAAGACGATGAAAGATATAAAAAATACATTGGTCAAGAAGTAATACTACCAATTGTTGGAAGAAAAATACCAATTATTGCCGACCAGCACGCTGATATGACCAAAGGAACAGGTGCCGTTAAAATAACTCCAGCTTCTGATCCAAATGACTTTGAAGTGGGACTTAGGCATAATTTAAAACGCATAAATATCATGACAGATGATGCTAAAATGAATGAAAACTGTGGCAAATATCAAGGATTAACAAGAGAAAAATGCCGCGGAAAAGTTATTCAAGAATTAGAAAAGTCAAATTTATTACTTAAAGTTGAACCAATAACCCATGAAGTAGGACATTCCGAAAGAACGGGGGCTATGGTTGAACCAATGATAAAAAAACAATGGTTTGTAAAAATGCGACCACTTGCTGATCAAGTCCTTACAAATCAAAAAAATAGTAAAACAAAAGTACATTTTGTACCATCAAGTTATGAAAAAACCATGAATCATTGGATGGAAATAACTTATGACTGGTGTATATCAAGACAACTATGGTGGGGACATAGAATACCAGCATGGTATAAAGGTGATAAAATATATGTTGGCATGGAAAAGCCAAAAGAAGACGGTTGGATTCAAGATGAAGACGTTCTTGACACTTGGTTTTCATCAGCACTATGGCCATTTGCCACTTTAGGTTGGCCAGAAAACACCAAAATGTTAGAAAGATATTATCCAAACAATTGTCTAGTAACTGGTTATGATATTATCCCATTTTGGGTTAATAGAATGACTTTTCAAGGAGAACAATTATTAAACAAAAGACCATTTGAGTATTGTTTAATTCATGGATTAATAAGAGATAAACAAGGCAGAAAATTCAGCAAAAGTCTAGGAAATGGTATTGATCCTTTTGACATGATTGAAAAATATGGCGCAGATTCTCTAAGATATTATCTCGCCACCGACGTTGCTTCAGGCAAAGATATGCGATTTGATGAAGAAAAAATCAAAGCAACTTGGAATTACATCAACAAGATATGGAATGCCTCTAGATTCGTTTTGGCTAATATTGAAGATTTAAAAGAAATAAAATTAGAAAACTTAAAAGATGAAGACAAATGGATTTTAACAAAATATGAAAACACCATAAAAACAGTAAAAAAATTCATGGACAAATTTCAATTTAACAACGCATCAAATGCCATATATAACTTTACATGGAATTACTTCTGTGATTATTACATTGAAATGTCAAAGTATTATAAAAGTCAAGAAACAAATTCTGTTTTATGTTATGTTCTAACAGGAATATTAAAATTGCTTCACCCATTTATGCCATATGTAACTGAAGAGGTATATCAAATGTTACCAATTAAGGAAGCAGAATCAATAATGATTTCTAAATACCCTAAATATACTTCAAAATATGTTTTTGAAAAAGAAGAAAAAATAATAGATGACAAAATAGAATTTATAAAAAACTTTAGAAATATTAAAGCTCAAAATAATATAACTAAAGATTTAAAAGTTCAATTCAACAAAAAAGATTCTCTAATTATAAAAATGCTAAAATTAGAAAACAACTTAATAGATAAACCATTAAAAATAAAATCATATCAAGTGTTCTCTCAAAATATAAAAGCTACAATTTTCTTTGAAAAAGAAGAAACAAATGAAGATAAAAAAATAAAAAGTCTTCAAATAGAAACGTTAAAGCAAAGCATTCAAAGAAGAGAAAAATTACTTTCAAACGAAAATTATATAAACAAAGCTCCAAAGCACATAGTTGACTTGGACAAACAAAAGTTAGAAGAAGAAAAGAAAAAATTAGCAGAATTATTAAAATAACTTTACACAATCATTTTGTAAAACTATTGTGTAAACAAAAAAAATATGCTATTATTTAATTAAGATAAGCGAGGAGGTGAAATAGATGAGAAAAAGTTCAAAAGGTTTTACGTTAATCGAATTATTGGCTGTAATCGTTATCTTAGCTATTATCGCCTTAATTACAACTCCAGTAATATTAAATGTAATTGAAGAATCAAGATTAAATTCAGCTAAAGATAAAGCGTGGGGAACAATAGACGCGGTTAGAGTAGCTTATGCAACTGCCCAAACAGGTGAACAAGAAATTGCTATACCATATACAGTTAATTTCGCAAAAGCACCAGGCTCAACAACAGCTACCAATATTGGTTATGGAAAAATCAACGACACTGAAATTAAAGTTAGTGGAGAAAAACCAACAGCTGGAACTGTAAACCTAGCTGCAGACGGTACAATTACTGCTACAAGCTTAAAATTTGGTAATTATTACTGTTCTACAATTGATGGTAAACAAGGTAGCATTAACGCAAATAAAATGTACTGTTCAAGAACGGCAACAGATGTTGAGCCAAAGTAAGAAAGTGAAAACTTTCTTTTTGTATTGTTCAAAAATAATTAATGTGTTATTATTATAATAGTAAGGGGGTAATGTTATGGGGGCTGTAAAAGAAGCAAATGAAGACACTAATAGAATAAAAAATATTGAGTATGCATTAGTTATAACAACTCTTTTTGTGATATTAATAATCCTTACCCCATCATTAATCAAACTAATTGATGCAACAATGTATAATTCCGCTAAATTAAACACCGAAGGATCAATTCAAACAGCCAAAGATATATACACTTCAATCAATTTAACAGATGAATTAGGACTTCCATTCACTATAAAATATACAAATGGTAAATATATTTTATATGAAAATGGTGAAAAATATACCCCACTTAAATCAGTTAAGATAGAGGTCAAAGGTAAACAAGCATCAAGTGGAAAAATTATTATAAATACAGATGGACAAGTAGAGGTAAAAAACTTAAAATTTGGTTTATATGTCTGTAATCAAAAACCGAGTCAGACATTAGATTGTAAATTCAAATGGTAGCTTATTACCTTTTTTTTTGATATAATTGAAGCGGTGATATACATGAAAAAAGAAAACATTAGAAATTTTTCTATAATTGCTCACATAGATCATGGTAAAAGTACTATTGCCGATAGAATATTAGAATTAACGGGAGCTATTACGGACAGAGAAAAGCAAAATCAACTATTAGATAATATGGACATTGAACGAGAAAGAGGCATAACAATAAAATTAAATGCCGTGCAACTTCATTATAACTATAAAAGCCAAGATTACATTATGCATCTAATTGACACACCAGGTCATGTTGATTTTTCATATGAAGTATCTAGAAGTTTAGCGGCTTGTGAAGGTGCTGTTTTAGTTGTTGATGCAGCCCAAGGAATAGAAGCCCAAACCCTAGCCAATGTTTATCTAGCTTTAGAAAACGATTTAACTATTATACCAGTAATTAATAAAATAGATTTGCCCAACGCTGATATTCCTAAAGTAAAAAAAGAATTAATTGAAACACTAGGATTTGATGAAGATGAAATAATTTTAACAAGTGCAAAAACAGGTGAAGGAATAAAACAATTAGTTGAAGCCATAATTGAAAAAATTCCAGCTCCAACTGGAAGCAGTAATGATAAACTAAAAGCTTTAGTCTTTGATAGTCATTTTGACCCATATAAAGGAGTCGTAGCTTTAATTAGAGTAAAAAACGGCAAAATAAATGTCAAAGATAAAATAAAATTTATGAAAACATCCGCAACTTATGAAGTGACTGAACTAGGCGTTTCTACACCGCACCTTAAGCAAGAAAAAACCTTATATTGTGGTGAAGTTGGTTACTTGTGTGCTAGCATAAAAAGTATTAGCGACATAAAAGTAGGTGATACTATAACTTTAGAAAGTAACCCAGCGGATATAGCATTACCCGGTTACAAACAAATGAAGCCCATGGTTTTTTGCGGATTATATCCAGTTGAAACAAATAAATATCCAGAATTGAGAGAAGCTTTAGAAAAATTAAAATTAAATGATGCAGCTTTAGAATTTGAACCAGAAACATCAAAAGCATTAGGATTTGGTTTCAGATGTGGTTTTTTAGGACTACTTCACATGGAAATTATAGAAGAAAGATTACAACGTGAATTTAATTTAGATCATATTGCCACTTCACCTTCAGTAATTTATAGAATAACTAAAACTGATAATGAAGTAATTTATATTGATTCACCAGCAAAAATGCCAGATAGACAAAGTATAAAAACAATAGAAGAACCATATATAAAAACCAATATATATGTTCCAAGCATGTATATAGGTGCAGTTATGGAATTATGTCAAAATAAAAGAGGTACTTATATAAATATGGAATACATTAGTGAAACAAGAGTAAACATTCACTATGACATCCCACTTTCCGAAATAGTTTACAATTTTTTTGACAAACTAAAAAGTTCAACTAAAGGTTATGCCTCATTTGATTATGAACTCATAGGATATAAAGCATCAAATCTTGTAAAGATGGATATATTATTAAATGCTCAACCAGTAGACGCCTTAAGTATAATCGTTCATAAAGATTTTGCCTACAGTAGGGGTAAAGCAATTGTTGATAAGCTAAAAGAAATAATTCCAAGGCAATTGTTTGAAGTACCAATCCAAGCTGTAATAGGATCAAAAGTAATTTCTAGAGCCGATATTAAAGCTTTAAGGAAAAACGTTTTAGCCAAATGTTATGGAGGCGACATAACTAGAAAAAGAAAATTATTGGAAAAACAAAAAGAAGGTAAAAAAAGAATGAAAATGATAGGAAATGTAGAACTTCCAAGTGAAGCCTTTTTAGCAGTCCTATCAATAGATGAGGAGAAATAATATGGCACAAAAAATTGAAAGACCAACTGCCGAAGATGAAATAGAAAAACAAAAAAGGGTAAAGCAGTATTTAGAAGGAAAAATAAAACTAACTGACCTTCATCCATGTGATCTTTCATCATTAACTCCACAACAGCTAAATATATCACGTAAGCAATATGAAGACCTCTTCTTTTTTCTGTTTGGGTGTGCATATAGTAAAGATGAAGTGTTTGATTATACACTGCCACAGCTATATAAGCTTGTTAAATCAAGGCCACCTCAAAAGCCAAAAGGAAGAAGTAAACACAAATGAGCGTATATATTCGTATACCTTTTTGTACAAACATATGCTCATATTGTGATTTCCGTAAGCTAATAAAAGCTCAAAAATAAGTAGATGATTGCCTAAATGCTTTAGAAGAATAAACAAAAGAAAATTATAAAAAAAGGTAAAAAAGAAGGAAAATGATAGGAAATATAGAACTTCCAAGTGAAGCCTTTTAGCAGTCCTATCAATAGATGAGGAGAAATAATATGACAAAAAATATTGAAAGACCAACTGCCGAAGATGAAATAGAAAAGCAAAAAAGGGTAAAGCAGTATTTAGAAGGAAAAATAAAAAGAAATGACCTTCATCCATGTGACCTTTCATCATTAACTCCACAACAGCTAAATATATCGCGCAAACTTTATAATAAACTACGCTTGCGTTTGTTTGGGTGTGCATATAGTAAAGATGAAGTAATTGACTATACACTACCGCAGCTATATACGCTTATTAAATCAAGGCCACCTCAAAAGCCAAAAGGAAGAAGTAAACGCAAATGAGCGTATATATTCATATACCTTTTTGTACAAATATATGCTCATATTGTGATTTCTGTAAACTAATAAAAAATCAAAAATGGATTGATGATTACCTAAATGCTTTAGAAAAAGAAATAAAAGAAAATTATAAAAAAGAAAAGGTAACCACCATTTATATTGGCGGAGGCACACCAAGCGCACTCAATATAAAACAACTAAAAAAGTTATTTAAAATTATATCAAATTTCAATATGTCCGAAAATGTTGAAATAACATTTGAAACCAACAGTGAGGATTTAGAAGAAGAAAAAATTCAATTTTTAAAAGATAAAATAACCAGATTAAGTATAGGCGTTCAAACATTTGATAAAAGTAAGCTAAAAATTTTAAACAGAAAACTAAACATCAATAATATAAAAATGGCCTTTAAATATTTTGAAAATATAAACATTGATCTAATGTATGGATTTGAAAATCAAAAAATAAAATCATTGGAAAGCGATTTAAAACAAATATTAAAACTAAATCCAAAACATATCTCTACATATTGTTTAATTTTAGAACCAAACACAAAATTATATATAAAAAATTATCAACCACTTGATGGTGATAAAGAAAGAAAAATGTATGATTATATTGTAAAAACATTAAAAGAAAAAAATTATATTCAATATGAATTTTCTAATTTTGCTCAAAAAGGTTATGAATCAAAACATAATTTAACTTATTGGAATAATCAAAATTATTATGGCTTTGGTCTAGGTGCCAGTGGTTATATAAAAAATATAAGATATGAAAATACAAGAAATTTAACAAAGTATTTAAAAGGAGATTACCTAGCTGAATTCCATAAACTTTCAAAAGATGAGATGATTCAAAATGAGTTTATTTTAGCGCTTAGAAAAACAGAAGGCATAAACAAGCAAGATTTTTTAAGTAAATATAAAATTGATATAAAAGAAATCTCTAAAGTAAATGAACTATTAGAAAACAAACTTTTAAAGGAAAATCAAACCAATATTTATATAAATCCGAAATATATATATACATCAAACGAAATATTAATAAACTTTATTGATATTTCTTTACACGAACACTAGTTTGTGATAATCTTATAGTAGGTGATAGCATGAAAGAAACATTTGAAAAAGAAATTACATATATTAAAAATTCCAAATATAAAACGGCAGCAGTAGAAATAATAAAATTATTACCAGACTATTTCTATGAAGTAGCAGCAAGTTCAACAGGAAAGTATCATCCATTATTTGCCTTAGGAAAAGGTGGCCTTGTAAGACATACCAAAGCTGCTGTTAAAATAGCTCATGAAATTTTACAAGATGAAGTTATCGGATATTCATTTACAGATGATGAAAAAGATTTAATGATTATTGCTTTAATTATGCACGATGGACTAAAACACGGATTAACAAAAGAAACTTATGTAAGATTTGATCATCCTGTTTTAATGGCTAATTATATTAAAGAAAACGAAGAAAAACTACCATTTACTAAAGGTGAAATAAATTTTCTAGCAAGTGTTATTGCTTCCCATATGGGCTCATGGAATACAAACCCATACAGTGATGTAACATTGCCGGTTCCAAATAATAAATATCAACGATTTGTTCATATGTGTGACTTTTTAGCTAGCCGAAAATTTTTAGATATAAAATTCAATAATAATGAAATAGAGGAGTGATAAAATGTCTAAATGGGATAAAGATTATTTAAACTTATGTAAAAGAATATTAGAAGACGGTATAGAAGTAGAAAATAGAACAGGTATAAACACATTAAAAGTTCCAGCTCATCATTTTACTTTTAATTTGGAAGAAGAATTTCCTATTTTAACAACAAAACAATTATATATAAGACAAGCTGTTTTAGAAATGCTTTGGATATATCAAGCTCAAAGTAATGACGTTAGATGGCTTCAAGAAAGAAATGTCCACATATGGGATGATTGGGAAATAGATGAAGATGGCATATATCGCATTTATGAACCTAAAACCATAAACTATGATAAAGACAAAGAAGTATCAGTTCAAGACATAAGAACACTGCCAGCTTCAAATCACTCTGGTGATTATGACGTAAAATACATGGGCGATAA
The DNA here is from genome assembly GCA_934183155.1 of uncultured Bacilli bacterium. Lineage (GTDB taxonomy): Bacteria > Bacillota_I > Bacilli_A > RF39 > UBA660 > Coprosoma. Next base: position 134,385 of record CAKPSB010000001.1, read on the forward strand.
AGTATTAAAAGCCAAAAGCTTAATCGAAGGAAAAAATATAAAACAAGCGAAATATTATGGAAAGCCGTATGCTCATACAATAGGAACAGCTTATGGATATATCGTTGGTAAATTTGAATTAGTTCAAAATCTAATTAAAAACTTAAAAGAAAAAAGTACAGATAGGCGTAATGTCATAAGCCTATGGCAAGATGATTATATAAACACCGCTGTATTACCATCATGTGTTTGGTCAAGTGAATGGGATGTAACAGATGGCAAATTAAATGCTTGGGTTCATCAAAGAAGTTGTGATGTCCCATTAGGATTACCATTTAATGTAACCCAATATGCCGTGCTTTTAAATATGCTTGCTAAAGTGACAGACTTAACACCAGGAACATTGGATTGGAGCATAAAAGATGCTCATATTTATGTAAACCAAATAGATGGAATTAAGCAACAAATCTTTCGTGGTGATACATTAGAAGATTTAAAAGCCCCAGAATTATGGCTTAACCCAGAAGTTACTGATTTTTTTGAATATGATAATTCTAAAGAATGTAAAGATGTTAAAGTTTTAAATTATAAGCATCATGGAAAAATAAAATTTCCATTAGCTCAATAAAGGAGGAAAATATGCAGGGAAAACTAATAACAATTGAGGGAACTGATTGTTCAGGAAAAGAAACACAAACGAATTTATTAATTAAAAAGCTAAGAGAAGAAGGTTATCAAGTACAAAATTTTTCATTTCCCAATTATAATTCAGCAACCGGAAAAATTATTGCTGGACCATATTTAGGCAAAGAAGGCTATGATAAATGTTACTTCGAAGAAGGCGCAACAGAAGTTGATCCTAAAGTTGCCTCACTTTATTATGCCGCTGATAGAAAATATAACATTGACAAAATATTGTTTTTATTAAATCAAGGGTACAATGTTATTCTTGATAGATATATATATTCTAATATGGCTCATCAAGGTGGTAAAATAGAAGATAAAAACGAAAGAGAAAAAATGTATGATTGGCTTGATAAATTAGAGTTTGATCTTTTAAAATTACCAAAACCAGAGCTAACAATCTTTCTTCATATGCCACTACAGGCTGCTGAAAAACTAAAAGAAAAAAGAAAAGAAAAAGCCGATGGACATGAAAAAGACATAAATCACTTAAAAAGAGCTGAAACTGCATATTTAGAGCTTGCTAAAAAATACAAATTCAAAACCATCGAATGTGCCGAAAATAATATTCCTAAATCAATTGAAGAAATCGGAAACGTTGTATATAATGAAGTCAAGCCATTTATGAACAAAAGAGTATAAAAACTCTTTTTTTTAATATAATTTAATATGAAAATAATAGCCCATAGAGCTTCTGATAACATAAACAAAGAAAATAGTCAAAAAGCTGCCATAAATAGCTTGGAAAAGCCATACGTAGATGGCATTGAAATAGATGTAAGATTAACAAAAGATAACAAATTAATATTAAACCATGACCCATTTTATAAAGGAAAATATATAAAAAACACAAAGTTAAAAACCTTAAAAAAACTTGGATTAACCAGTCTAGATGAAATATTAAAAATAAACACAAATAAAATAATTATGATTGAAATAAAGGAAAATAAAGAAAACAAAAAAGTAGCTAAAACACTTATGAAAAACATAAAAAAATATAACCGTAACATTTATATATGCAGTTTTAACTATAACTTAATTAAATATATAAAAAAGAATTATCACATAAAATGCGGCCTTATCATAGGCCTAAAAATAAACCAAAATCACCTAAACGACAATTTCGATTTTGTTTCATTAAATTACTTATCTAATGCGAAAAGTGAAAAAGAAACATATAGATGGACTGTAAATGAGCCTTCTAAAATAAAAAATATTAAGGAAAACATTATAACTGACAATCCTTTGAAAATATATAAATTTATAGAGAAACTTTAATCTTTTCACTTATTATAATAGCGTTTTTATCAATGCCTCTAATAGCTGTAATAATTATACGCATCTGTCTTCTCTTGCAAATAATAAATAAAACGGAGCTTTTATCGTTAAAAATTTTAACCAAAGAAAATTTTTTTTGTTCTAAAACATTCTTTAATTTTATAGCATTTTTATTTTCTAATTCAACTAAAACTAAATTCATTCCAAGGGCGATTTTTTCTTCTAAAAAACTTCCAAAGTAAGATCCAAACAAAGAACCTAAAGCAAAAGCTAAAACTTTAAACAAATCTTTTTGAAGTCCCATCAAAACAGTACCTGTTAAAACAATCCAAATTAATGTAACAATAAATTGTAAAATAGCCCCTAATCCTTTTTTTCCATTGCTAACCACTATTAATCTTAAAGTGGCTAAAGCATCCTCTATAATTTTAAAAATAAAAATAAAAAAATATATCAAATAGATCACCTAAAATTATTTTGGATAAAATACTATAAAAATATAAGTAAAAATTCTAAAAAAGCATACATTATAAAGAGGTGTAAAATGCAAAAAAAATATTCAAAAAAAATTACTGATATTTTAAACAAAGGACAAGAATGTCAGAAAAAAATAACAATAATAGGACCAACCGGTCCAGCTGGTATAAGTGAAAAAATATTTATTAGATCAACAATAACAAAGAAACCAGGAACTGAAGCCGAAGTCATTGATACCAAAGAAAACAATACTCATATTTTAGATTTCAAAATACCAGCAGGTTCAACACCAATTGCCACGTTTGCTTATAAATTTAATGATGAAGGAGATAATATCAATTTAGAACCTAACACCCTAGCTCAAATTTCTTTAAATCGAACAGGAGACTTTTCTAATATGATAGTAGATAATGAAAATAAAGTAATAATAAAAGAAACTGGAATATATAAAATACAATATTTCTTTTCAGCCTCTTTATCAAAAGAAACAGCCTTGTTTACGCAAGTATTAAAAAATAATGAAACGATAGACGGTTCAGAAATAAGTAAAGATGTTAATGCACAAGAAGACACCGATTTTTATGGGCTTACTGTTATAAGATTAAATCCTAATGATGTTATAACTTTAGCCGTTAAGGCAAGAAAAACGGCTATATTAACTCCTGCCCCAGACACCAACGCATACTTATATATAACAAAACTTATATAGTAAACTATATTTATTGAAAGAAATATGTTATAATTTATAAAAGGTGATGGACATGAATATAAATCTAAGCATTTTAAATACTAAAAACAGTATTGACATAGACGAATTAGTCTCTTTTGATGAAGAAGACTTAAAAAAAGCAGGAATCCTAAAAATGGATAAAGTAAGTGTAATTGGAACAATAACTTGTCCTTATGATGAATATACAATTGACTTACAAATTAAAGGCAAAATGGTTTTACCATGTAGTGTCACTTTAGAACCAGTAGATTATCCATTTTCTATAAAAATAGAAGAAGAACTTTCACAATTAGCAGAAAACTTCAAAAAAACACAAAAAAGTATTGATATTTTACCAATAATATGGGAAAATATATTAATGGAAATTCCCATCAAGGTCATTAGCCCAAAAGCTAAAAATATAAAAGCCAAAGGTAATGGTTGGGAACTTATAACTGATAGCGAAAAAGAAGGCAACCATAGCCTAGCTAAGTTAAAAGATTTATTATAGGAGGTGTTATCATGGCCGTACCAGCAAGAAAAGTTAGTAAAACTAGTGGAAGAATGCGTCGTACCCATTATAAAATAAGTGCTAAAACTGTTACAGTATGCCCAAAATGTGGTGCACCAGTAAAACCACATCGCGTATGTAAAGAATGTGGAACTTATAAAGGTAAAGAAGTAATTACTAAACAAGAAACTACTGAAGAATAATCAGTAGTTTTTTTAGAAAAAATATGCTATACTTAACATAAAGTAGGTGGGATAATGAAAAAAGGATTTACCTTAGCAGAATTGCTAGGCGTAATTGTAATAATATCACTTTTATTAGTTTTAATAGTGCCAAATCTTATAAATAGCATAACAAAAAGTAAAGAACCGGCTAAAGCTACTAATAACGAGATTATATATAATGCTGCTGAGCAATATATCAGTGAACATTCAAATAAGTACCCAAAAGGAAAAAGTGGGACATATTGTATACAAATAAAAGACTTAATTGAAAATGGTAAATTAGCTTCCCCAGTTAAAGACCCAACAACTGGAAAAGATATGTCAGATAAGTCAGTAAAAGTAGTAACATATAATGAAGGAAATACTAGATATGAAATTACTGAAGGCAATCAGTGTACTCCATTGTCCGCCTCAGAAATGATCACGTTTATTGTTGATCCTCAAAGCAGCGATTGGGTAAAACAAAGAAAAGTAACAATAGTATTTCCAAAAATGAATGAAACATATAAAGCAAAATATAGAATAAAAAATTGCGAATGTCATGGAACCGCAAAAAGCAAATGTGAGCAAACTTGTGACAATGTTTGGAAAGAAGTAGATATAGATAGTAAAAACGGCGGGAATGTAGAGTTAACATTTGATTGGTCATCAAAATCAAATACCTTAGAAGCTCAATACACAGATGATAAAAATGTTGCTATATTAAACGCTAAAGTCAATGTAATTAATATTGATGTTGATGCCCCAAAAAACTTTAATATTTCAAATCCCTCAAATGGCAATTGGACTAACAAAAATGTAAACTTAACATTATCAGCAGATGATGAAGATAGTGGAGTAGATTATTGGTATTATAAATATACAAACACAAATTTTAAAAAGTATAGTAATTCTTATGGTAAATCATCTTATATCGCAAATCAAACAAAAGAAATGAACGATCAACTTTATATTAAAGTTTGTGATAAAGCTGGAAACTGTTCGGAAGGAAACACCTATATAAAATTGGATAAAACGCCACCTGCAAAGCCAGTAATAATTAACCCAACAAATGGCAATTGGACTTATGGTGATATTATATTAACCGTTTCATCATCAGATGAAGGAAGTGGCCTCGGGTATTGGTATTATAAATATGCAAACACAGATTGGATAAGCCTTGAGAACTCATATGAACAGTCGCCTTATAAAACATCTCCCTATTCAGCTGAAAGAAATGAAAATACCTATATAAGAGTTTGTGATAAAGCCGGTAATTGCTCAGAGGCAAGTAGTACACCAATAAAAATAGATAAATGTTGGAACACACACAATGGTAGTTGGTCGGGCTGTTCAGCAAGTTGTGGTGGTGGAACACAAAACCAAACTTATTATGGAATTAGTGGAAGAACATGTGGAACAAGAAGTCAAAGCTGTAATACACAATCATGCGTAGAAAGAAGATATACATGCCGAAGAGGAAACACCTGTATAAATGTCGGAAAAAATACACATGATTGTAGTAGAACTTATTCATACGGAACATATGTCGAAGTAAATTGGTGTGATGGAACTTGGTGCCAATTAACAAATGGAGATGGATATATTTTTCAAAGATGTACAACAACAGACTTTTCAGAATGTAGTGCAAGTGTGTGCCGAGACACCTAAAATAGGAGAGTAGAAAATGAAAAAGAAAACAATTATCATGTTAGCGTTTTCATTGGTTTTCTTAATAATTGGAATATCTTTAGGTATAAAACAAACAACTAGTAATATTCAAAAAAGAAAGCCAGAAAAAATGGTGAGTATAAAAAAAACAAATTTAAAAATGTGCAAAACAAAAAACTGCTTTGCTGGCAACATGAACTTATATTATACATTAACAGTAAATACAAACAATGAAAAATTAAAAAAAATAATTGAAAATATAAATAATGAAACCAATAAACAGAAAAAACAAACTTTAAAATCCACCTTAAATGATGAGTCATGTGCTGGATTAAACAATAAATATAATTATAGCTACATCTCTAACATAGAAATGAATTTATATGAAAATGATAAATATCTATCAATAGCATTTCAAAGAGAAAATACAAATCTATGTACTGAACAAAGTATAAAAACAGCACCAGAAGTATATATATATTCTAAAAAACAAGATAAAATATTATCTCAAAAAGAATTCCAAAAAGCTATGAAAATCGATTTAAATAAAGTAGAGGGCAACATCGTTGTATCCATAGATACTTTAAACAAAACAAATAATACTAATAACACATTGGACTCGACATTAGTTAATGGAAAACAAAATTTAAAATTTTTCTATGACCCATTTGGAAAAGTTAAATGCTATTACTATCAATCAGAAACTAATTCTTATAACATTGTTAATATTAATTAAAAAAAATTATATCATAAAAAGCATTTATATTTTATATAGTGCTTTTTAATTATTATTTAAAATTTCATATATAGTGTTGTTTTTGCTATAATTAGCCCATAATTCAAGTATAACGTTAGTTTTTTAATAAATGTGTCAAATTTAATTAGAAAAATCGCAATGAAAAATTACATAAAATATGCTATACTTAATATAAAGTAGGTGGGATAATGAAAAAAGGATTTACATTAGCAGAATTACTAGGAGTAATTGTAATAATATCGGTACTGTTAATTTTAGTAGTTCCAACAATAATAAATTCCATTACTAAAAACAAACAACCAGCTGAAAATACTGGTAAAGAAATAATATATAATGCTGCTGATCAGTACATAAACGCTAATAGTACTAAATATCCAAAAGGAAAAAGTGGAAAATATTGTATTCCTATAAAAAAAATAGCAGAAGCTGGATACTTAGTATCACCGGTCAAAGAAATAACCACTGGGAAAGATATATCAGACAAATCAGTAATGGTAACTATATATTCAACAGGAAATACTGAGTATGAAATTAAAGAAGGATTTGATTGCAAAGAAGAAGTTTCAATGCCATTAATTGATTTTAATGTAAATCCTAAAGGTAGTAGTTGGACAACAAAAAGAAATGTTAGAATTTTATATCCAATAGTTAATGGTAATTACATTGCACGATATCGCATAGATGATGGCGATTGGATAAATGTTGATATTGATAGTAGAAATGGCGGATATACAGATTTAGTTTTTAATGAAACAAGTATTTCAAAAAAATTAGAAGCTAGATACGTTGGTAAAGGTGGAGATACACCAACTAGTAGTGTCATTAAATCCAAAATAAATATTGTTAACATAGACAACAAAAAACCCAAATGCCAATTAGAAGTAGTAGGAACAAAAGGAAGCAATAACTGGTATAAATCTTCAAAGGTAATAGTAAGATTTAAAGATAAGACAGATGAAATAAGTGGAATAGAAGATTACGGATTAAGTGCAACAAACAATAAAGATTATAATAAAAAAACATCACTTGAACATGTGGAAGATGGCAGCAGTTTTATTTATTATGGATATGTAAAAGATAAAGCTGGTAATGAGGGAACTTGCTCAGTTACTTTTAAAAAAGATTCCACAGCTCCACGCATATGTGGAAGTAGACAAAAAATTCAAAATGATCCAGAAGGATATGGAGCTCGTATATTTGTTAGAGCTTGTGACAATATATCCGGAGTAAATCTTAAAGATAGTATTGCTTATTATTGTTATCATGGTATATCGTGCGGCTCAGCAGCCAATAAAAATTGTGATAAAAATTATCGTATTCAAGATAGACCTGTTGCTAACAAATGGAAAAATGATTGGTCCGCACCTGATACAAACTTCGAGATAGCCAGTAGTCTTTCATTAAATTGTGCAAAATCAAATAATCCATCATTTTATTGGAAATTATGTGATTATGCTGGAAATTGTATGAATAGTTATGCTGAAACGAGATTTAAATTTTAATTATATTAGAAAAATAATTAGAAAAAGTAGCAATTTAAATTTGCTACTTTTTTGTCAGTGTATTCATACTTTCTATTATGATTTTTTTCTTTGTGTGTGAAATGCAAGAAAAAATAGTCTTTCTATTACCTTCACGCATTGTTTCTATGTTTTTATTTTTCTTTATAACTACAAAGAAACGATATATACTATACTATAATCATGCTTAATTTCGTTATTTTATTAAAGCAGAAATCCAAATAAAAATTTACGTTACACCATCAGATAGAAAAATCACAATAAAAATTCACCTAAAATGTGCTATACTTAATATAAAGTAGGTGGGATAATGAAAAAAGGATTTACATTAGCAGAGTTACTAGGGGTAATTGTAATAATATCATTATTGCTAATATTAGTAGTTCCAACAATAATAAATTCTATTACAAAAAGTAAAGAACCATCTGAAAATGCAGGTAAAGCAATAATATATAATGCTGCTGATCAGTACATAAATACCAATAGTACTAAATATCCAAAAGGAAAAAGTGGAAGATATTGTATTCCAATAAAAAAATTAACAGAAGCTGGATACTTAGTGTCACCAGTCAAAGATACAATAACTGGGGAAGATATCTCAAATAAATCAGTAATGGTAACTATATACAGCCAAGGAACAACAGATTTCGAATTAAAAGATGAAGAAGATTGTAAAGAAATTTCTTCACTACCAATGATAGATTTTATTGCGACACCAGCCGGTAATAGTTGGGTAAAAAAAAGAACAATAACTATAGTTTATCCAAATATAGCAGAAAGTTATAAATCAAGTCATAAAATAGATGATGGCAATTGGAAAGAGGACAGTGGTGGACGTGTCGATGTACCAATGACTAAAATGGCTACAATAGAAGCCATCCTAAAAGGAAATAATATCATAAAGGGAAAATATAAAGTTATTAATGTCGACAGTGAAATACCAATAATAAAAAGTATAAACTTGAAAAACTGGATAAATGAGAAGCAAAAAATAACTATAACAGCCACAGACAGTATAAGTGGATTAAATGGAATATATATAAGTACAAAAAGTAATATTCCAAATGAAAATGACAATAATTGGATAGATTTAAAGTCAAAAGCTAATGAAGAAAAAATATATGATGCGAGTTATCAAAATGGTACCTATTATGTATGGGTTAAAGATAAAGCAGGTAACATATCAAATACAAAATCATTTAAAACTTCTGACAATATTAAACCAACATGTGAAATTACAGATTCTGGAACAAAAGAAAATGATTGGTATATCACAGATGTCATGGTGAAATTAACTGCAACTGATAAAGAAAGTGGAATTCAAAGTAAAGGAATTAGTACAAGTAATTCCGTAAATTATAATGATACTAGTCAAATGACTTTAACACTTGATACAAAATCCCAAACATATTATGGATTTGTAAAAGACAAAGCAGGAAATACAAACACATGTAGTAAAACGGTAAAAAAAGATGCTTCAAACCCTAATTTGACCATATCAACTACTAGTACGACGAAATCAATAACTGTAGTAGCAAATGCCTCTGCTACATCAGGCATCAGCAAGTATGAATATTCTAAAGATGGAGGAAATACTTGGGTAGCCTCAAACGATAATTATACATTTACCAAGCTAAAACAGGCAACAAATTATAACATAAAAGTAAGGGTAACATCAGGTGTAAATAAACAAAGCACAGTATCTAAAGTAGTAACAACTGAAAGTATAGCCATTCCAACATTTAAAGAAGAAACAACAGACGGAGATGGTAAAAGAGTAATAATAACATATCCATCTGGTTGTGGTTCTACATTAACTTGTACATACCAAAAAGATTCAAAAGAAGAAATACCAGTAACATCAAAAACAACAATAGTCTACTTTACTGACAGCGGTTCAGTAGTAGCCAAAGCATCAGATGGAATAAATAATGTAAGTTCCAGTTACAACGTAAAAATAACAGATTACTACGTTTCTTTAAACGGAAAAGATCAAGATGGTTATGGAACAAAAAACAAGCCTTATGCAACAATTCAACATGCATATGATAAAGCAATACAAGATCCTACAAATATTCATGTATTAAGTAATCTAAATCAAGGAAACGCTAAATTTAATGGTAAAAACATTACCTTAAAAGGATATAATGGCAATAAATATACACTATATCGTACACAAAACTCAGCAATGGTTGAGCAAACATCTTCAGCTGGCACATTAATAATAAAAGATTTGATATTTGATGGAAGAAATGCAAGCGGAAGTCAGATAAATTCAAATGTTGCAATGGTAAAATTAAAAGGAAATGTTCAAATAACCAATGTAATAGTAAAATATGGATATAATTCATTTAACTTTGGTTCGTCATTTAACGTTGATGAGCAAGCCAATGTAACTTTAAATAATGTTGAAATAGCAAATGCCACAGCAACAGCTGGAGGAGCCGCAATATTCTCTGGTGGAATAATAACAATGAATGATGTAAATATCCATAATAATAATTCATTAGATGGAAATGTTTGGTCATACGGTAAAATTATTTTTAACAGTGGAAAAGTAACCAGCAACAAAGCTACTTGGGATGCCGGAGTACGTAACTACGGACAATTCATAATGAATGGTGGCTCAATTACAGGAAATAGTGCAACATACAGTACTGGTGGATTAAAAGATGGATGTTATTATTTAAGCCATTTAAATCCACAAAAAAGAGAAGGAACATCAACTATAAATGGAAATATATCAAACAATTCACCTGCAAATTATACTAAAAATCATAATCAATGTGATAATCCAAACTAAGTATATTTAACGAAAAGTACTAGATTCACACTAGTACTTTTTTTTGTATAAAGAGCAAATATATAATAACCAAAAATATAAAATATGATAATTAATTATTAAAAAATATAGTTAATTTCACACTTTTAACAATAAAAAAATACGTTAGTTAGTATAACGCATTTGTTCATTTGAAATATTAAAAATTAGTCCCATAGCTAGCATATAACTAAGTAAACTAGAACCACCATAGCTAATAAATGGTAAAGTAATACCAGTAATAGGCAAAAGCCCAAAAGTCATACCAATATTTTGAACCTGCTGATATATAAGCATACCAACAACCCCACCAATGACATATTTATTAACAAGTCTATTAGTCCTTAAAGCTAAAGTAATTAATCTAATATCAAAAATAGCCAGCAAAGCAAGTAAAACAATAGAGCCCATAAATCCAAAGTGACTGGCGTAAACTGCAAAAATGAAGTCCGTCTGAGCCTCTGGAAAATAAATGGGATTATTAGTAAGCCCGTGACCAAAGAAACCCGCTGAGCCAATCGCACTTAAACTATTTTCAAGTTGATATCCACTTTGATTAGACCAATCCAAAAGTCGGTCAACCCTTAAAAAGAAGCTAGTTCCAAACACTTTAATAAATAAATCTTTATTAATAAAATAAATTCCTAACACCAAAACAATAAATATTGCTGCCACTCCAAATACAGCTAAAAACCATCTATACCTAATACCAGAAATAAAAAGCATAATAAATGTAATTAATAAATATATAAGTACAACACCAGTATCTGGTTGCATAAAAGTTAAAATGCTAGGAATTAAAACTACAAAGCCAATTTTTATCAAAAACATAAATTCTTCCCTAATGCTCGGATTTGGATATTCCTCATTAAATTTAGAAATCATAACCGCATTAGTAACAATCAAAATAATTTTCATAAATTCACTAGGTTGAAATGTACCAACCCCTTTTATTTCATACCAACAAGTTGCATTGTTAATATTAATACCAAAGAAAAACAAACCAACTAAAGAAAGAATTCCTAAAATATACAAAAACCAACTTATCCTATAAATATATGTATTTCCAATTGTCATTACTAAATAAACTAAAACAAACCCAATAAAATACCAAATAACTTGATTACTCATCAAATGACTCATCGTACTTGGCAAAATACTTCCAGCCCCATACAACGTTATAATACTAATAAAAGCAAATAATAAAATAGGCACTAAAATAGTTTTATCCATTTTATATTTAGAAATATTCTTCATATCAATCACCATTAATATAATACACTAACCAAAATAAATATACAATTGATTTAAAAAAATTAAATAAATAAGTTGTAAAAAAAAGAAAAAATATAGTATAATAAAAATAGGTGATGAAAATGATATGGCAATATATAATCATAATTGTAATATTACTTGTAATAGCATTTGCTATTTTAAAAGCAAAAAATAAAGATTTTAAATTAGAAGCAAATAAACTAATTGAATATCTTGGAGGCACCGCCAATATCATAAGTTATGAAGTAAACAACTCAAGATTTGTTGTTAATCTTCATAATATTGATTTAGTAAATAAAGAAGCTATTCAAAAAATGGGTGCTCAAGGGATTGTCGAAATTGATAATCAATTAAAAATTATTTTTGGTGATGATGCTAAACAATTAAAGAAAAATATCGACGATTTAAAATAGGATGTGAAAAAACACATCTTTTAAATTGCCCAAAGAATTGACTTTAAAATTCATATCAATTATAATTTAATTAAAGTAAGGGTGAAGCTAATGGAAAAAACAAAATTAATCGCAACAGTCTGCGAGGGTAAGGAAATACAAAAACAAATAGAAGAATTTATTAAAAGTGGAGTAGATGTAATTCGCATTAACATGAGTTATTCAAACCATGAAGTATGTAAAAAAGTAATAGAAACTATTGAAAATACAAATCAAAAACTCGGCACAAATGTAGCCGTAATGTTAGATTTAGAAGGACCATGTATTCGAACAAATACATTTATAGATGGGAAAGCCATACTTAAAACTGGCGACAAAATAAGAATATACATGAATGAAATAAAAGGAAATATGACAGGCTTTTCAGTAAATTACAAAGACCTAGTCAATGACTTAAAATATCATACAAAAATTAAATTAAGCAAAGGCAATGTTATTTTACAAGTAGTCGAAAAGGGATTAGATTACGTAGTATGTACAGTTTTAAAAGGTGGGGAAGTAACTGATAATTCTAAAATATATCTTCCAGAAACAAAGCCAAGCAGAAAATTTTTAACAAAAAAAGATTACGAAGATATACTTTTTGCTAATGAAATGAATGTTGACTTTATAACTACCTCTTCAATATCATCAGCTGAAGATGTGTTAGAAATAAATGATCTACTAATAGAATTAAAAAATGAACATATTGGACTAATTGCTAAAATTGAAAACAAAAGAGCCGTTAATGACATAGATAATATCATAAATATCGCTGATGGAATAATTCTAGATCGTGGTGATCTAGGAATAGATATGCCAATTGAAGTAGTACCAAGTATTCAAAATAAAATTATTCACAAATGTTATCAACAAGGTTGTTTAATGATTATAACAGCCGAATTTAATAGCTTTTTAACAAAAAAATCAGTGCCAAATAGAGCAGAAGTATCAGATCTTTCAACCCTAGTTTCAGATGCTATAGATGCTATTATGCTAACAAGTGAAACAACAATAGGTGCCCATCCAATAGATACAGTCAGAATAGTAAGTAAAATTATCAAAGAATCAGAAGACAGCATTGACTATAATTATTTCTTCAGAAATTCATTAAACACAAAACAAAAAAATATCACATCAACAGTATCATCAAGCGTTGTCTTAGGTGCTAATGAACTTGACTGTAAAGCTATACTCGTAGCTACTAATTTTGGTAGAACAGCTAGATATATAAGTAAATTAAAACCACCTTGTCCAATTATAGCAGCCGCTTCAAATAAAGAAGTAGTAAAAAGTCTACAATTGAACTTCGGAGTTCTGCCAATAAATGCTGATGGCGATACCCTTGAAAATTTAACAGAAACTGTAAGACAAAAATTAATAAATGAATTACACCTAAAAAAGGGCGACAAAATAATTGTAACAGGTGGATATCCATTCAAAAAAGTAAAATATACAAACTTCATGCAAATAGATGAAATATAAAAGAATAAGGAGGAATACTCATGTATAATTTAGGGGAACAATTTAAGATAAATAAAGCTGAAGCTATTGCTAATAAAAAAAGCATAATTCAAGGCACAAATTATCGCTTTACAATTTTAACCGAAAGATTAATTAGATTAGAATATAATGATAATGGTGTTTTTGTAGATTCACCAACCCAGCAAGTTTTACATAGAAACCTTAAAACACCAGAATTTAAAGTAAAAGAAGATCCAAATTTTTTAGTAATTACTACAAAATATTTTAAATTAACATACCTTAAAGGGAAATCATTTTTAGGAGGAAAAGCCGCACCAGCTGCCAACTTAAAAGTAGAACTTTTAAATACCGATCATTACTGGTATTATGGACACCCAGAAGTACGTAACTTTGGAAAACCAAACAGTTCATTAGAAGAGGGAACCATTGAAGGAAAAGGCTTATATTCCGCTGATGGAATGGCTTGTATTGATGATACAAATTCATTAATATTAAACGAAGATGGAACCGCTTATCAAAATGATGATTTGCGCGTAGATACCTATCTTTTCATGTATAACAAAGACTTTTCTTTAGCATTAAAAGATTATTATCAAATAACTGGTTTTCCAGCATTGATTCCAAGATATGCTTTGGGTAACTGGTGGAGTAGTAATAATGATTATGACGATATAAAATTAAAAGAACTAGTTGATAACTTTGAAAATAAGAATATACCACTTTCAATTATCATTTTAGACAAAGATTGGCATAAACGCATAAAAGTAGAAAATCAAAACTTAAAAACTGGCTTTACTTTTAATAATCAATACTTTAAAAACCCAAAAGCTATGATAGACTATCTTCATACCAAAAATATTCGTCTAGGTTTAAGCGTTGATCCAACTCAGGGCTTATATAATATAGATACAAACTACAATGAAGCCTTAAAATATCTAAAAGAAACAAATGGCAAAATTCCATTTAATATTTTAGACCCTAAAGTAATAGATGTATACTTTAAATTATTTATTCATCCCCTTGATAATCTAGGCGTAGATTTCTATTGGTTAGATACTGATAATGATCAAACAATCCAAAAATTGAGTTTGTTAAAACACTATCAATTTTCTGATATGAAAAGAGATTTTAAACGCCGCCCATTATTATTATCAAATGGTAACATGATTTCCCCACATCGTTATCCAGTGCTATACTCTGGTAAAACTAGTGTAAGCTGGAATACGCTAAGAAAAACTCCTTTTTACAATAATAACTCCTTTAATGTAGGAGCTCCATTTTGGGCTCATGATATAAGTGGGTATTTTAAAGGAACAGAGGATAACGAATTATATCTAAGATCTATTCAATTAGGTGTATTTTCACCAATTTTAAAATTTGGTGTTGATAAAGGTCATTATTATAAAAGAGAACCTTGGAGATGGGATATTAAGACATATACAATTGCTAAAGATTATCTGCAATTAAGACATAAACTAATTCCATATATTTATAGTGAAGCTTATAAATATCATAAATTTGGTGAAGCATTAATAACCCCTCTTTATTATACAAAAGAAAACTTATATGATGATGTTTTATATCGTAATGAATACTACTTTGGCTCATCATTGTTTATTGCTCCAATAATAACGCCAAAAGATATTGTCATGAATCGTGCTATTCATAATTTCTATCTTCCAGAAGGAACATGGTATGATTTTGTTACAGGAAAAAAATTTCCAGGTAATAAAAACTATATTAGCTTCTTCAGAGATGAAGACTATCCAGTATTCGCCAAATCAGGTTCAATAATCCCATTAAGTAACAATCAAAATTTAAATGACACAACCCCACCAACAGACATGGAAATTCATGTATTCCCAGGCCGCAGTAATTCATATACATTATTTGAAGATGATGGTGAAAGTGACCTATACCGTAAAGATTATTACTTATTAACCCAAATTGATTATACATACATGCCAAATAATTATAGTATTGTTATAAGAGCTATCGACGGAAAAAGCGGAATAGTACCAGAAAAACGTAATTATAAAATAATTTTTAGGAATACAAAAAGAACTAGTGATGTAGCGGCATTTAGTAATAACACATCACTAACATTAAAAACTTATGTTGATGGTCCAGATTTCATCGTTGAAATAAAGGACGTACCAACTGTTGGCCAATTATCACTAAGTTGTAAAGGTAAAGACATCGAAATAGATGCTGTTAGATTAATAAATGAGGATATTGAAAGAATCATCAGTGATTTACAAATTTCAACCGAAATGAAAGAAAAAATAGATGCTATTTTATTTAGTAGCGAACCAATAAAAGCCAAGAGAATAGCTATACGTAAATTAACTCGTATAGGATTAGACAAAAAATTTGTTAGAATGTTCTTGAAATTACTTGAGTATATCGATCAAATTTAAATGGACAAAAGTCCATTTTTTTCACCCTTGTAATTTAAAATAAAATTAAGTATAATCTATTTAGGTGATTCACATGGAAAGATTGCAAAAAATAATAGCAAATAGTGGTTATTGTTCTAGAAGAAAAGCCGAGCAGTTAATAACTGAAGGCTTAGTAAAAGTAAACGGCATAGTTATTAAAGACTTAGGTACTAAAGCTAGTTATAGTGATACTATTACAATTAATGGTAGCACCCTAAAATTAGAAGAAAAAGAATACATCTTACTATACAAACCAAGGGGAGTAGTTTCATCAGCCAAAGATGAAAAGGGTCGAAAGACAGTTGTTGATATAGTAGAAAGCAAAAATAGATTATACCCAGTTGGTAGATTGGATTATGACACTAGCGGAATCATTTTGCTTACAAATGATGGTGTACTTACAAATTTACTTACTCATCCAAAACACGAAGTAGAAAAAGTTTATTTAGTTAAAATAGATGAACTCGTAATTCCTACAAAAGTAAAATCATTAGCTAAAGGTGTTATAATTGATGGCCAAAAAACAAGCAACGCAAAAGTAAAAATAAAAAAATTAGATAGAAAGAAAAAAACTTCATTAATCGAACTAACAATTCATGAAGGAAAAAATCATCAAGTAAAAAAAATGTTTGAAGCCATCGGCTATAAAGTTTCAAAATTAAAAAGGCAACAGTTTGCTGGACTAAATTTAAATGGCCTAAAATCAGGTGAATATAGACATTTAAATATCAAAGAAGTAAAAACATTATATGCTATAGGTAAAAAATAAAAAAAGAAGATTACTCTTCAATTTCAATAGCCTCAGTAGGACAGCCCTCTGAGGCCATTTTTACATCGTCATTAACTTCGTCATTAATAACTTCTGCAAGGCCATCATCACCAAAATCAAAAACATCAGGGCATGTTGCTACACAAGCTCCACATCCAATACATTTATCTTTATCAAGTTTAACCATAAATTTCCTCCTTAAAAAAATTATACTAAATAAACTATAAAAAAAGCAATCCCTTACCTTTAAAAAAATGTCGAAATATGTTATTATTAAAATAAGAGGTGAGACAAGTGGCATCAAGGATGGAACGATATTATAAAAAAAACAATAATTCTTCTAGAACAAATAGAAATAAAAGACTTTATAACAGTATCTATTCATACGGAAAATATAGTAATATTGAAGGAATAGCCTCAATTGATAATACCAATGAAATAGATATTACAAAAATTAAAGAAATGCTTGATAACCGAGAAAAATATCAAACTGAAAGAAAATATCGCCGATTAACAAATCAAGAAGACATAAAAACGGAACCAATCGCTCAAAAAAGATACGCCGAAGAAGAAAAAAACTATGATATCATGGATGTCTTATCTAAAGCCAAAGAAAATAAACAACCAGATGATAAAGAAAGAGTATTAAGCAAAACAAGTTATAACGTTTTAAAAAATCTAAACTTAAAAGAAGAAATAAACACAGATGATGAAGATTTGAAAGAAATGATTCAAACAATAACAAACACCAGCATGCTTAATAAAATGGATGATGCCGATCTTGCCAGTGATATGTTCAGTGACTTAAAAGCCACCAATGATGATACAAAAGTATCAAATGTAAAAGATTTTAAAGAATTAATAAACGAAAATAAACAAAAAGAGCAAACAATGGATAATTCATTTTTCACCTCAAGCATAAAATTAAAAAAAGGTGATTTCGTTAATTATAAAGATAAAAAACCATCTGCTTTTAAAACAATAATTATAACCATTTTAATTCTAGGAATAATTACTGCCATTGGAGTTTTAGTTGCCAAAAAATTAGGATTTTTTTAATCCCTTAATGTAACTTATAAAAGGTAAAATCAAAAAAGAAAAATAAAGAAAATAAATAAGATAATGTGTAAAAAAATAATCACTTTCACCATGTGTTAAGAATATAAAATTAGTTATAATAGCAATAAGCGTACAAATAACAAAAATGATCTTGTTATTTGTTTTTTTATTAAAATTAAACATTTTAAAAATAGCCTGCTTAATAAATAAAAGCCCCATAATTATTAAAACAAATAAAGAAAATATCCATTCTAAAGATAAAATACTCTCAACTCTGTCAATAAAATCCAGAACACTAACTCTTTTAAGCAAATGAAAACTAGGGTAGTTATAAATAGAAGCTAAATCAATTCCAAAAATACTTATTGTTAAAAACATAACATTTAATAAGGAAAATGTTGAAATAAAATAAAAACATAAATTCATTTTTTTAGAGTAATCTTTAATCATATTTTTCGGAATAATTGTCAAAAGAAAAATTGGCAAAATATTAAAAGCAATGAAAACAAAAGCCCCATAAAAAATATTGTTATGTAAAATGGGCTTTATATTTTCCGTGTTTATTCCAGAAACTAAGCCAAAAAGAATAAATATAATAAAAAACATTCCAATATAAAATAAAACCAAACTAACTTTGCCAAGAATATGCAAGTCCTTAAAAGAAGCATAACAAATAGGTAAAAAAACAGCTATAGTTACAATAAAAGTTGATGTTTTGTATAAAAATTGTGAATCAATAAAATGAACCAAACTCCAAAAATTGCAAATAGTAAAAATCAAAACACCAATTAGAATAACAAAATTAACCAAAAATCCTAAATGTTTAAAATTAATAAAATTTATCTCAATAATATCTTTGTCATTATATTGACTTTTCATTTTTTCATATAGGAAAAAAATCATTAATCCAAAAAGAAAACCAATAAGTATACTTATCCAAGCATCCTCTTTACTACTAGCAATTATTATACTGCTGCTTATCTCAATAAAGCATGCTCTTATTAAAAAAAATAAAACAGTATTATATTCTAATGAAGTAATCTTTTTCATTTTGCCTCCATCCTTATCGTTTTACTAAGTGATCCTGCTGATGAAATTTTTAAAGAAGTTTCCACCTTAACTTTAACCTTTGAAAAATACTTATTATTCCAATCATTTTTAACAGCGTCCCAATATTTAGGATTATTTTTGTATATCTGATTTCCAAAACCTAAAATATCCGCTTTATATTTTTTTTGAAGTTTAAAAATAATATTTTTTAAATCCTTACTAGCTTGTTTATTCCAAGCCTTTTCAATTTCCTTAATAACCTTATAATTATCAATATTAAAATTACCATTAATATCGTAAATATTACCCTTACCACTAACCAAAACATTAAAAGAATCACCATCATAAATAATATTAGACTTTAAATTTCGCGAATCAATACTTATTTTAATATCCTCATAATCAACCGTATAATTCAATTCTTTTGTATCATTTTTTAAAATATTTATTGTTTGACTTTCTTTTTTACTAACAAACCCTCTTAATTTGTCTTTTTGATAAATAGCTAAAGGGCCTAAAGATAAGTACGCTTCTGGCGAAGTTGTTTCTAAATTTTTTTCATTACTGCCTTTTTTTACACTACCTTTAACTTTTATTGAAGGAAGCACCGGATCAAGACCTTGTTTCAAAGCTGTCCCAATAAAAGTACTATAATTTACCGCAGTTGCAATAGACTTGGAATTTTGATTAGATTCAATAAGCGTTGCAATATTTTGGGAAGGAAAAGATTCTAAAGGAGATACAATTTTTAAAACATCTCCTGCTTTTGTATCTTCAGCTTGAAGTAAATAAAATTTTTTCCTTGTTTGTGGATTTCTAATTAAAAAATCAGCCGATTTAAAAAAACCTTCTTTAGCAATATCTTCTGAAATAACAACAACATTAATATGACCAAAATATAATCTTTTAGGACTTATTTGATCAATTGATTGAGCCGCCTCAGGTATAGTTTTACCAGTACCACTATAGACAGTTGTTTTAGCTTCGCCTTCTTTACTACTAGTTTGCGCCTTAGGAGAATTTGCAATTAAAAAACTAACTTCATATTTATCATCATTTTTATCCAAAGCAACAGCAGTTACAATAGAAAGCTTATTTAGTTCTGAATAATTACCACAACCACATAAAAGTAAAGAAAGAATTAATAAAAATATTTTTTTCATAATGATCTCCTTTGTCTATGAGGATTTGCTTGACTTATGTACTTAGGTCTTTTAAACATTTTAAAAGTAGGAACCTTTATAATAGCATTTTTCTGACTATCAATATCAAAAGGTGCAAAAGGAGAAAGATAACTAGTATATAAATTTTCCAAACAAGCCATACGAATAAGCCAAATAATTGAAGCACACAAAATTCCAATAATACCCAAAATACTACCAGCAATCATAAATATAAATCGCCATGACCTAATACCATTCATAAAATCAATATCAGTAAAAATCAAACTGCATATAGATGTAACCGCCACAATAATTACACTTATAGGAGATACAATGTCTGCATCAACTGCCGATTGGCCTAAAACTAAAGCCCCAACAATACTCATCGCTGCAGACATACTACTAGGTGAACGTATATTACTCTCTCTAATAATTTCAAAAATAACCTCTAACATAATAATTTCAAAAGCTGTAGGAAATGGCACGCCCTCCCTTTGAACAGCAATAGAAATAAGCAATTTATCAGGAATAGTATTTTGATCAAATGTTGTAATAGCAATATATATAGCTGGTGTAAATAAAGTAATAATTAAAGCAAGCAATCGTAAAAATCTAGTAATGGATATATTAGAAGATTTTTGATTTTCATCTGCTGAACTATGTAAATAATCCATAAAAACCGTTGGTAAAATCAAAACAAAAGGACAATTTTCCACAAAAATAACAATTTTGCCATTTAAAAGAGCTTGCGAAGCTAAATCAGGTCTTTCGCTACTTTGAATCTGAGGAAAAATAGAACTTTTGTCAATTAAATAATCTCTCAAATTGCCACTATCTAAAACACCATCAATATCAATACTATTTAAATTTTTTAAAATAATATTTACCTTCTTTTCATCCGCCACCCCTTTAATATAAGCAACACTAATTCTTGATTTAGTTCGTCTGCCTAACTTTAATTCTTTAAACCATAAATTTTCATCCTTAATCCTTTTTCTAATAAGCCCCAAGTTTTTAGAATGGCTTTCTGTAAAACTATCCTTAGAACCCCTAAGAACAGGCTCACTAGTAGCTTCACTAACACCACGATCTAAAGCCGCTCTCGTTTCCATAACAATAGCTTCATGGTAACCATCAACTACAATAATTGTAAACCCACTAGAAAGATAATAAGAAAAATCATCAAAACAATTAATTGTAAAAAGCTGACTATTAAATAAATCATTTTTTAATCCATTAAAAATATTTTGAAAAATAGAAATGCCATTTGTATACAAAGTCCCCTTAATAATAAAATCAGATATCGTCCTAGCCTCTGAAGAACTTTCCAAAAAAATAACGCCAACATTAACCCCTTTAATTTTGATTGTTCTTGTATTTATGTCAGGAGAATTCCCATATATGCATTTAACTTTATCAATAACCTTATAAACATTTTTATCAATTTTTACCATATAATCAGTTCTTTCTTTTTATATTATGAACACCTATATTAATAATTATGTTATAATTTTAAAAAAGGAGAGTAATATGAATTTAGTTGAATGTGAAAGATTAGACGATCTTGGTAGAGGAATAGCTTACATAGATGGTAAAATAGTATTCATCTCAAACCTATTACCAACCGAAGAAGCATATGTAGAAATAATTCAAGAAAAAAAGAAGTATTCAATAGGTAAAGTGATTAAATTAGTAAAAAAATCCAAATATAGATGCAATGATGAAAACACCGATTATAGTGATTTAAGCCATTTAAAATATGAAAAGCAGTTAGAATATAAAGAAAAAAAATTAACAAACATTTTTAAAAAGTTTGGAATAAAAATAAAAATAAATCCAATAATCAAAGGAAAAAACATATGGAACTATAGAAATAAAGTAACCCTAAAAGTTGAAGAAAAATGTGGTTACTATAAAAATTCTTCACATGACTTTTTACCTATAAACTTCCATCCTTTAGCAAACGAAAACATAAATAAAATAATAGATATTATTAGTAAAGAAAACTTGTCAAATGTCAAAGAAATAATTATAAAATCATATGATCAATCAATGGTAATAATCAAAGGAACAATGGATATCAGTAAATTAAAAAAACAAGTTCAAAGCATATATATGAATGAAAAATGTATATACGGTAATAACTATATTCAAGCCCATATTGATAACTTAAAATTTTTAGTAGGACCAGAATCATTTTTTCAAGTAAATAGTGAAGTAACTACAAAACTATATAATGAAGTTTTAAAAAATATCAATAAAGAAGATGAAAACATATTAGATTTATATTGTGGAACCGGAACTATAAGTTTATTTCTAGCCAAAAAAGCCAAAAGAGTATTAGGAATTGAAATCAATGAAGAAGCTATAAAATGCGCTAATTTAAATAAAAAACTAAACAATATAGAAAACGTTGATTTCATTTGTGGCGATGTATCAAAAGAAATTCATAAAATAAAAGCAAAAACAGACGTGATTGTTGTAGACCCGCCAAGAGCCGGTTTAACTAAAGAGGGAATAGATGACATATTAAAAATAAATCCGCCAAAAATAATATATGTATCGTGTGACCCAATAACCTTAGCCCGTGATATAGCCTTACTTAAAAATTATGAAGCAAACTCATTAACCCCATTTGATATGTTTCCGCAAACCCATCACGTTGAATGTGTTTCAGTACTACATCGAAAAAGCCTTTAAAAATAAGGCTTTTTTTATTTTAAACAAAACTAAAAAAATGATAGTTTGTTGTAAAAAATGACAAAAAATCATATGATTAATGAGTTTGTAATTGATGCTGATAAAATGAAGAATGATCCTAAATTCGGAAAAGATTACATAAACCATTAAAGAAATTATATTAAGTGAAAGAAGACAATATCGAATACTTCTATTATTTTTATCACTTTATTTCTTTATATTAGATAAAATTTTGCCAATTTGAAATACAGAATATTATATACTGAAAATCAAAAAAAATAAATATATCAGTCAATTGATAAACATATATCAAAGTATCTATTTTAAAAATCTTGGTGTCCACAAGTGCATACGAAGATTTCATATAGCATTTTTAGCTATCGTTGAATCAACCTAAAGTGTACAAAAAAAGTGCAATTAAACTAAATAATAAAAGTGCTTTTATCAAAGAAAATGCCTTTTTATAAGGAAAAACAGTGAATAAATTAACAAATAAAAATAAAAAAGCATTTTTACTATTGACAAAGTGAAAAATTTCAATTAGTATATAGAACCGACTAGGGGAATAGGGGATTTTAAGCATAAATTAAAATTAACTATTTCCATTTTTTTATCTAGTTAATATTTGTAGGGAGGAATTGAAAATGAAAGAAAAAATAAAAAAAATTTTTTCGATTTCTATTGTAGCAACTTTGCTGTCTTTAATTAGTATAGTAAGTGCTAATGCAGAAACATTAGATAGTAACGCTGTTGCTAAAATAGGAAATAATTATTATGCAACACTAGATGAAGCGATAGACGCTTTAGATAATAGTGAAGCAATTGAACTAGTTAGCAATGCTAAACTAGAAATTGGAACTATAAAGAAAGATAAGATAGTTACAATTAAGGGGAATGGTTATAAAATTGATGTTCCTAGTCAGAGTAAGACTGAAGATGGTCGTTTAAATCTTTTAGGAACAATTAATTTTTACAATACAATAGTTTATTTTGGTAATACTACCAATTGGAGTGTTGTAATGGGATATGAAAGTTATTTAAATCTATATGATGGTAGTAAAGTTTCATTTGAATATAATGGTATTTATACTAGTCCTAATGCAACTATTAATGTAGATAATTCGACTTTTGCTCTTACTAATATGAAATATACTTCAATGATGGCAGAAGCTTATTCAACAATTAATATTAGGAATAATTCAAATTTTACAATATCAAGCACAATGGATATTAATGGGGTTACAGGATTTAACATTAATGTAGATAATTCAAAACTAGCAATTAGTGATTGTAAAAATCAAGGAATTGTAAAGGGAAGCTTAATTCTTACAAATAAAGCCAGTGCATTATTGGAAAATTGTACGACAGGAATTAATCTATATAAAGGAAATAATATTGTAGTTAATGAAGGTACTACTTTAGAAATCGTAGGTTCTTCAGAAAGAGCCATCATGTCACAGGGAAGTAAAGGAATAGATGCCTCACTTATTGTTAAAAATGGGGGAACTTTAAATGTTACTAAGACAGGTAGTTATTGGCTTTCATTAAAAAATATTGATGATAGTAAATATTACGCTCAACAAGGATCCATAACGATGGGAGTATATGGATATTATGATAATGCAGATAAGATATATTTATATAATAATAACAGCATTAATTTTGAAGATGGAGCAATAGTAAATATTAAAAATAATTATGTTAGAGGAATTACCTTTAATGGAACAAATGCCTATATAGGAAATACTACTGTTATTACTGATAATGGTAAAGATTTAGTCGCAACCGCAGGAGGTATTTATAATATTCGTGGTACTTTGACGATAGCCAAGGGAGCGAAGATTTATAATAATCACGCTTATGCCCAAGCTGATGATATTTATAATGATACTCATGGAATATTATCTTTACAGAGCGTTTCTAATGATTGGTATTTGAATGGTAGTTATGGAGATTGTACTGATTTAATTAATGGTTGGTATTTTGATACTAACGTTAATAGATGGAAAGCTCATGGAGAAGATACCTATATAGAGCCAGTAGAACCTTCAAAATATGAAGGAGTAATAGCCATAAAGGCAGCTCATAATTTAAAGGGCGAAGTTATTACTGATTATGTTGACGAAAATAATAATAAGTTAGCCGACTCAAATCATTCTTGGGGTTATGTAGGCGATAATTATAAGACAGAACCTAAAGAAATAGAAGGATATAAACTAATTAAGGTAATAGGTGAACAAGAAGGCAGCTATAGTAAAGATCCAATAAAAGTAATTTATGTATATAAACATATAACTTCTTCAGTAGTCATAAAATATGTAGATGAGGATTTTAAGGAAATTAGTAGTTCTGATACTATAACCGGTAATGTTGGATCAGATTATGAGACATTTGCTAAAGATATAAAAGGATATGAGCTAGTTGAAGTGCTTGGTGAAGAAAAAGGCATCTACGAAAAAAATATTATTAAAACTGTTACTTATGTATATAAACACATATTTGGTGTAGGAGAAACTGATGATCAAATTGATCTAATCCCACCAAAGACAGGAATTAATAATAGTAATTTTAAAAGCATCAATAATAAAATTGATAATACTAGCGCAACTAATGTTAAAGATAATAGCGTTTTAAAAATATTAATTATGATATTTTCCGTATTGATTTTAAAACCAATAATTCAAGGAGGATATATGAAAAAAAATCTTAAAAATATGTTAGTTATCATAGTTTTTGTTGCAGGAATGTTTTTAGTTAATACTAAGAACGTTAAAGCTTTAGAAACAGTAGCTAAAATTAATGATAAACAATACAGCACTTTAGCGGAAGCTATTAAAGATAGTCAAGAAAATGATACAGTAGTACTACTTAGTGATGTAACAGAAAATATAAAAATCACAAAGGCTGTGACTTTAGATTTAAATAATCATACTATAAAGACTAATAATAATAGTGAAGTAATAGCAGTATCAGTTGATAATGCCAGCAAGAATAGTGTTGTTACAGTTAAAAACGGTACTGTTATGGGTAGTGATACTAATACAGGCACAGGTGTATATGTTAGTGGAGCTAGAGATGTAGATAAGAATGCCATTAAAGTTTTACTTAGTGATTTACAAGTCATAAAGAATAACGCTATTAATGGTGCAGGAGTATCTATTAACTCTGGTGATATAGTAATATCTAATTGTACTATTTCTGATAATATAGCTAGTAATTCTGGAGGCGGAATGTATACCTCGACAATGGGACAAGAAAGTATTACAGTAAGAATAGAAAATAGTAAAATATTAAATAATAAAGCTGCTAGTGGTGGCGGTATTGCCATGGGAGCATCTAATTACTTATATAATGGTTCAACCGCTACGACAACGATAGTTAATAGTAAAATTTCTGATAATACAGCTAGTCCTAAATATGATAACTATGGTGGTGGCGGTGTTTACCTAGTAGGTAATGGATCACGCTTTATAATGGAAAGTGGAGAAATATCTAATAATACTGTTACTAAAGGTAACGGTGGCGGTATTTACAGTATGAACTGGAGAGGTATTACCGTTAAAGAAGGAAATATCGTTAATAACAAAGCTACTAATTTAGGCGGTGGTATTTATATTAAAAATGTAAATATTAAATCTAATTCTTTAGAATTAGAAAAATTACAATTAGGTAGTGAAGTTGTTGTAACAGGAAATAGTTCTCTTAAAGGTGCCGGCATTGCTTTAGAAAATGGGGTTACAGCAGTTATTCCAACTGGAGTAAGTTTATATAATAATGCAGCAACAATTGCTAGTGATGATCTATATTCTAATGGCGTTAATGGCAATATTATTAAATTAGGCGAAGCTAAGAGTGATAAGCTACTTACTAATTGTAATGATATAATTAACGGTTGGTATCAAGATGGAGAAGGTAATAGATGGGTAGCACATCCTGATTCTTTAAATAAGGCTAATGTTATTAATGTTAGTAGTGGCGAATATGTAGGAGAACTTAATATAAAAGCAGCTCATAATTTAAAGGGCGAAGTTATTACTGATTATGTTGACGAAAATAATAATAAGTTAGCCGACTCAAATCATTCTTGGGGTTATGTAGGCGATAACTACAAAACAGAACCTAAAGATATCGAAGGGTGCGAATTAATTAAAGTAATAGGTGAACAAGAAGGCAGTTATAGTGAAGATCCAATAAAAGTAACTTATATATATAAACATATAACTTCTTCAGTAGTCATAAAATATGTAGATGAGGATTTTAAAGAAATTAGTAGTTCTGATACTATAACCGGTAATGTTGAATCAGATTATGAGACAGTTGCTAAAGACATAAAAGGTTACGAATTAGTTGAAGTGCTTGGTGAAGAAAAAGGCATCTACGAAAAAAATATTATTAAAACAGTTACTTATGTATATAAACACATATTTGGTGTAGGAGAAACTGATAAGCAAATTGATCTAATCCCACCAAAGACAGGCGTTGTAGAAGAAAATTTAAGCTTCAACAAAAATATATTTAAAACATCAGTAATGTTATTTACAATGACAATTTTAAATTTAAAAATAAAAAGAATAAAAAAGAAACAGCTTCAGCAGTAAATTAAAGCTGTATATACTGGCTAGTTTGACAAAGTTTTAAGTTAATTTAAAAAATAAAAATCGGTGATAGATATGAAAAATAAATACAAGCTTATAACTTTAATAATAATGCTAAATGTGTTTATTATATCTTTTATAGTTATTATTTGGAAAATGAATTTCTATCCAAAAAAGAATATTGTTGTTATGAACAGTAACAAAGATATAGTAGATAAAGAGCTAAACAATGATTTTGATGAGAATAATTCTTTTAATTCAGTATTAGAACAATTAAGAAAAACATATAACAATGATGAAGTAGTAGGACTGCTAAAAATTGATAATACTAGTATTTTAGAGCCTGTTATGCAAGGTGAGAATAATTCTTATTATCTTAATCATACTGAAGATAAAAAATATGAAATACACGGCTCTATTTATATGGATTATAGAAATAATTTAATAGATGATAAAAAGATATTAATATATGGCCATAGTTCCTATAGAAAAAATTTAGATATTGTTCCTTTTAATGAGTTAGAAAATTATTATAATAAAGATTTTTATGATACTCATAAATATATTAATTTGACCTTAGACAAAGAAATAAGAACATATGAAATTTTTTCTGTTTATGTAGAAACAAGTGATTTTACTTATATGAATTTAAACTTTGATAGTAGTGATAGTTGGTATCAACATATACTTAAATTAAAGAAAAAGTCTTTATATGATACCTCAGTGGACGTCACTCCAGATAGCCAGATAATTATATTGCAGACTTGTAGTAATAATTCTAAATATAAGAATTATAAAGATAAATATTTGCTAGTTATAGGTAAAAAGATTGAAACAAAAAAAGAGTTTTGACTAAATTCCTTTTACTTAAATATAGAAAAGAAGACTTAAAAAAAAGTCTTCTTTTTGTTGAAATTTTATCAATACCCAATAGCAAAGAACATAAAGATATAATTAAGAAAATTAAAGATAGTGAAATTAAAAAATTAGTATATAATAGGAAAATAAATAGAAAAATGCTTGAAGTAATAGTTAATTATATATAAGATAAACATACTCCAAGAAAATAGGATAACAAATTTATTGACAATAAAGATAAAATATATAATAATTTAATTGATAGTCATCAAAAAAATTATATAATCTTAATTTAAAGCTTTATTTCATAAATGAGAATTTACCATTCAAAAAGCAAATAAAAAACTGAGAGGATAAATATGAAAAAAATTATTATCTTAACATTATCACTTACCATTGTTTTATATGGACTATATATATTTAATTATATTCCTCATAAAAAATACACCAATAAAGATTTTAAAATAAAAACTTATATTAGTAGTGTAGATAAAGATAACGATGGAATAGATGATCAAACAGATATTTTGAATAATGCTAGAAATTACATCTCTAGAAAACCAAAATATAAAAGCAAATACTACAAAACTGGATATCCAAATGACGAATATGGTGTATGTACTGATGTTGTCGCCTTTAGCTTAAAAAATGCTGGATACGACTTAAAAATGCTTGTTAACGAACATATTAAATCCAATAAGAAGTTATATAAAATAAAAAATATTGATGAAAATATTGATTTTAGAAGAGTACAAAATTTAAAAATATATTTTAATAAAACTGCTATAAAACTAACATCAGACATCAACAAAATAGAAAAATGGCAAGGTGGAGATATCGTTATATTCAAAAATCATATTGGTATAGTATCTGACAAAAGGAATAAAAAAGGAATATCATTTATTATTCACCACGCAAGCCCATATCAAAAATATTATGAAGAAGATATTCTAAAACATCGTAATGATATAGTTGGTCACTATAGAATTAGTTAAATAGAAATTTAAAAGAACCTTTAAATGTAAAAAAATGTATTTGTATTCAAAAAACATTTAAATATTAAGAAAACATTATCCAAT
Source organism: uncultured Bacilli bacterium (assembly GCA_934183155.1). Lineage (GTDB taxonomy): Bacteria > Bacillota_I > Bacilli_A > RF39 > UBA660 > Coprosoma. The sequence goes on from CAKPSB010000001.1 coordinate 163,900, forward strand.
ATGATATAATTGAAAAAAGGAAGTTGGATGTATGAAAAAAGAATATAAAAAATACTTAGAAGAAGACATGAATTTTGATAAAATAACTTTTCTTGGAATATTTGCCTTAGTTATTGTTATTGCCGGAACATTTGGCTGGCTATATGAATTTATCTTTTATTATTTTAATGGAGGTATGAAAACATTTTATTGGCGTGGAGGAAATTTTTTACCATGGATAAACATTTATGCCACTGGCTCTTTAATGGTGTTTATTTTAACATATAAATTAAGAAAAAAACCATTATATATATTTTTGATAAGTGCTATATCATGTGGAATATTAGAATATTTTTCAGGCCTTGGCATGTATATTATAGGTAATGGTATGCGCTGCTGGGACTATAATAATGAAATACTTAATTTTGGCAATATTAATGGTTTTGTCTGCTTAAGAAGCGTTACCATTTTTGGCCTATTCAGTTTAATTTTAATATATGGACTTATACCACTGTGCTGTTATATAGCAACCCATATGAAGAAAAAAACCTTTTTAATACTAAGCTTTGGTTTATGTTTTATTATCTTATTTGATGAATTCTATAACTTAATATTTGCCAGAATTCTCCATCTCCCAAGAGCAACATACATTTACCGAAAATTAGGTGTTCCCTTCGTCAAATTTAAATAAACCTATAGAATTTTATCTACAAGTCCATAATTTAAAGCTTCTTTAGAAGATAAAAAATAATCCCGCTCAGTGTCACACTGAATTTTTTTTATATCTTGATGAGTATTTTTGCTTAAAATTTTATTTAATTTTTCCTTTAATTTTAATATTCTTTCTGCCGCAATTTTAATTTCTGTGGCCTGTCCTTGAGCCCCACCCAAAGGTTGATGAATCATTACCTCGCCATTAGGCAAAATATATCGCATGCCTTTTTCACCTGAAGAAAGCAAAAAAGCTGCCATCGAAGCTGCCATACCAATACAAATAGTAGACACCTTACTTTTAATATAATTCATCGTATCATAAATAGCCATACCAGAAGTAATGCTTCCACCAGGAGAATTAATATATAAACTAATAGGGTCGTTATTAACTGAATCTAAATATAAAAGTTCTGCAACTACAGTATTTGCTAAATTATCATTAATTTCTCCAGACAATATGATAATGCGATCCTTTAAAAGCCTTGAATAAATATCATAAACCCTCTCACCATCTTCACATCTTTCAACCACACTAGGAATTAAACTCATAAAATCACCGTCCTATAAATATAATAGGTGTAAAGAAGAAACATTATTCTTTAAAAAACATGACAAAATGTGCTAATTGTGTTAAGCTAAAATTATAAAAAGGTAGGCAAAATAAATGAAAACATTAAAACTAAAATATAAAAATACATATATTGAAAACATAAAGCCGCTAGAAACCTTATATGAAATATCAAAACAGGCTGAAAAGGACTATCAATATGAAATAGTAGGCGCCAAATTAAACCAATATCTAACAGGATTAAACACCCAATTAACAGCTAATGGCGAAATAGAATTTTATGATCTTTCTTCAAATATTGGAAATAAAATATATTCTAGAAGTCTAGAGTTTTTAGTGACAGTCGCCACAAAAAAACAATTAGGACAAAAAGCTGATATTTTAATAAATTATTCCTTAGAAAATGGTATTTACTGCGAAGTAATTAATGAAACGGTAACTAAACAAACAATAAAACAAATAGAAGAAAAAATGCGTGAAATAATTTCCAAAAAAATGCCATTTAAAGAATCATATGTCCGCCGTTTTGATGCCATAGATTACTTTAAAAGCCATAATCAAATGGATAAAGTTGAAAATTTAAAATACATAACAAATAAGACAATAACGTTATATTCATTAGATGGAATATATGATTACTTTTATGGACCATTAGTATACAACACCAGTCTTTTAAAAAAATTTGGTATTATATATTTAAACGACAATAGTTTTATTTTAAGTTATCCTAATACTAAGCATCCAGATAAAGTAGACGAATATATCCACCATAAATTAACTTTTGAAACATACAAAGACTTCCAAAATTGGGGAAGAACAATTGATATAACAACTGCTGCAGATTTAAATGAAATATGTACAAAAGGAAAATATCAAGATGCCATAAGATTATTTGAAACACATTATGAAGACCAACTATCAACAATCGCTGAAACAATTTATAAAAACAAAGATAAAATAAAGCTTGTCTTATTAGCGGGACCATCATCAAGTGGAAAAACAACCACCGCCAAAAAATTAAGCTTATATTTGCGTGTAAAAGGAATAAAATCGCATAAACTATCATTAGACAATTATTTTATCGATAGAGATAAAGCCGAGAGAGATAAATTTGGTAATTTAGATTTCTCCAGCATAAAATCCATCGATACTAAATTATTTGAAGAAAATTTGCAAAACTTATTAAGTGGTAAAGATACTCAATTACCATACTATGATTTTGTAACAGGCAAAAAGGTATTTAAAGGTGACCATTTAAAATTAGATGAAAATGAAATTCTTGTAATAGAAGGAGTACATACCTTAAATGAAATTTTAACCAAAGATATTCCACGCAAGAATAAATTTAAAATATTTATGAGCCCACTTATTCATCTAAAATTAGATAATCATAACCGTGTTCATACAACAGATGTAAGAAAATTAAGAAGAATAGTTAGAGATAATTTATTTAGAGGCACCACCGCCGAAAAGACATTAGCTATGTGGCCAAATGTTGATAAAGAAGCTAGTTTAAATATATATCCATATCAAGATGATGCCGATGCAATGATAAACTCATCATTAGGCTATGAGCTTAGTGTACTTAGAATATATGCCGAGCCACTGTTATATGGAATAGATGACAAAAGTACAGAATATGTAGAAGCCATAAGACTAATAAACTTATTAAAAAGCTTTTTACCAATAACAAGTGAAGTGGTACCTAAAGATTCAATATTACGAGAATTTATAGGTGGAAGCGTTTTTGAAGAAGATTAAAGGAGAAGATAAAATGATAAAAGTAGCAATTAATGGATTCGGAAGAATCGGAAGATTAGTATTTAGAATAATGGAAGAAGATAAAGATATAGAAGTAGTTGCCATAAATGATCTAACAGATCCTGAACAGCTAGCATACCTACTTAAATATGACACATCTCACAGAAGATACCTTCCAAACGAAATAACATATGATGAGGATGGAATTATCGTAAAAGGAAGAAAAATAAAAATATACTCACAAATGGATCCAAACAATTTGCCATGGAAACAATTAGATATTGATGCCGTATTTGAATGTACTGGCAAATTTACAGACAAAGAAAAAGCAATGGCCCATATAAATGCAGGCGCAAAAAAAGTAATAATTTCCGCCCCAGCAAAAGGCGAATTAAAAACAATTGTGTATGGAGTTAATGAAAATACTTTAACCGGTGATGAACAAATAATCAGTGCCGCTTCATGTACAACCAATTGTCTAGCCCCAGTTCTAAACGTATTAAATAATAGCTTTGGAATAGAAAAAGGGTATATGACTACTGTTCACGCCTATACCAATGACCAAACAGTTTTAGATGTTCCACATAAAAAAGGAATAAAATCCAGAAGAGGAAGAGCCTCTGCTGCTAATATAATACCAACATCAACTGGCGCAGCTAGTGCCATTGGAAAAGTCATCCCATCATTAAAAGGGAAATTAGACGGTAGTGCTATAAGAGTTCCTGTAACAACAGGTTCAGTTATAGACCTAACTTTGCAATTAAATACCAAAGTAACCAAAGAACAAATAAATGAAGCATTTAAACAAAATGCAAACGAAACATTAGGTTATACCACTGATCCAATAGTTTCAAGCGATATTATTGGAGATACCCATGGTGGTGTTGTTGATAGTCTACTTACCAGCGTCTTGGAAACAGAAAATGGTGATTTAGTAAAGGTAGTAGCTTGGTATGATAATGAAATGAGCTATTCTTCTCAAATGGTTAGAACAGCTAAATACTTATTTAAAGATAGAATGTAAGCTTTGTCCATATAAACAAAGCTTTTTAAGTATATAAAAATTGACTTAGATATAAAAAAGTAGTAAAACAAATATAATTTAAAAAGTGTCAAAAGGAGTCAAAATGAAAAAAGTCTGTATAATAGTTCCCGTATTTAATGAAGAAAAACATTTAAAAACATGTCTAAATTCATTAGTTAATCAAACATTAAAAGATATCGAAATAATTGCCATAGATGATAACTCAGCTGATGGTTCACTAAATATTTTAATGAATTATTCTAAAAAATATAACCAAATTAAAGTTTACCGAAACCTAGAAAATAAAGGCCAAGGAGCAACAAGAAATATAGGTCTATCTCTAGCAAACGCCGAGTATATAGGCTTTCTAGACGCCGATGATTATGTCAACTATAAAATGTATGAAGAAATGTATAAAAAAGCCATAGAAAATAATTATCCATCCATAATTTCGACCAACTTAAAATTCGTTAAAGATGATAATTATATAAAAACAAACTTTAACTATCCCCATCAATCAAATAGCTATTTATATTCACCAGCTCAAAGCCCATCAAACATATTAAATGAAAGTCCATCATGTTGTAATAAACTATTCAAATCAACTTTAATAAAAAAATATAAATTTCTAGAAAATACCTTATGGGAAGACTTTGCCTTTACATATGTCAATTTAATAAAATCCCCAAAAGTTTTAAATATAAATTCTCTAGATTATTTTTATAGAAGAGACATCACAAGCGGTGTTTCCAGTACAAGTTATAAACCAACAAAACACATATATGATATTTTTACTGTTGCCGATGAAATAATTAAAGAAGCCATAAAAACTGATAAATATAAAACATTTGAAAAACAAATAAAATTCTTAATATTTACCATCTGCCTTCAAAGAATAAAAGAAATAAATTCATGGCCAAATTCACAAACAGTGAAAGAAGATTTATATAAAAAAATATATGAAAAATATGGTGAATTATTTAATATAGACGAAAATCTTCTTTCTGCCAGAGTAGATATAAATACTATTAAACAGTTCAAGCAAAAAATAAAAACAAAATTTGTCAAATGAATTAAAAAGAGTATAATTAACAAATGAGGTGATATTATGATATGCTCAAAATGTGGTACAGAAAATGATGAAGATGCTTATTTTTGTAAAATATGTGGCTTTCCTTTAGATGAAGAAGCAAAAATATATGATAATAGTCCAAAAGAAAAAACAAAACATAAAAAAATAAAAAAAATAAAAAAAATAAAAAAAATAAAAACAAAATATAAAGATAAAAAACAAAAAGGGAAAATGAATTTATTTCAAAAAATTACAATGCTTTTCTTTATTTTATTAAGTATATCTGCCTTAGCCCTAGCAGGTTATTTAAGCTACTATATATATGAAAGTCAAAATATAATTGTTCCCGAAGTAATGGGATATAGCTATGAAAAAGCAAGTATAATATTAAAAGACAAAAACTTGCAATCAGAAAAAATAGAAAAAAAAGTATCAAATACCTCTGAAGTGGGAATAGTTATTTTCCAAAATAAAAAAGCCGGTAAAAAAGCTAGTAAAAATGCCATTATAAAACTAACCGTAGGGGTATTAGATGACAGCGTGATTATGCCAAAAGTAACTAATTTAAAATTAACCGAAGCCATAAATATCTTAAATAAAAATAAAATAAAATATAAAGTAGTTTATTCAGCATCTGATGAAGAAAATGATATAGTTATAAATCAAAATACTAAAGCTGGTAGTAAAATAAAAGCTACCGATATAGTAATAATAACCGTATCAAAAAATGAAGAGGAAAAAAATCAAAACAATAAAACTGAGGAAAATCAAGATACAAATATCAAAACTGATAAAAATAACAATACAGATAAACAAACAGACAACGTATCAAATTAGATACGTTTTAATATTATAAGCCTTGTTATTATCATCAAAATGTTATAAAATAAATTTAGGTGATAAGAATGAATAAAGGGTTTACATTAGTAGAATTGCTAGCCATTTTAACAATTCTAGGTATTATAACATTAGTCTCAGTACCATCAATAGTTGTAACAAATAAAAAATCACAAGAAAACAATTATATGCAATATAAAAAAACAGTTGAAAATGCTGCCGAAGTATACGTCGAAACTCATCCTGAAGAATTTCAGGAAGTAAAAACAATAGCTGGAACCGCTGTCAATATAAAAACAGAAGATTTAATTATCGCTGGATTTATCCATGGATCACTTCAAAATCCAAAAACCAAAACTAAAATAAGTGAAGAAGCTAGTTCAGTTAATGTAAAAAATGAATCCGGCACACTAAAATACACCTATGTAGAAGCCTAAATAAGGAGGAAAACACATGAAAAAAACAATAAAAGATTACGATTTATATGGAAAAAAAGTAATTATTAGATGTGATTTTAATGTTCCAATAGAAAATGGCGTTGTAAAAGACTCAAGCCGCATTAAAGCAAGTTTAAAAACTATTAGATATGCCAGAAAGATGGGTGCAAAAGTTATACTGCTTTCACATTTAGGAAGAATAAAGACAAAGCAAGACAAAGAAAAATATACACTAAAGCCAGTTTCCAAAGAATTGTCAAAATTACTTAGAAAAAAAGTAACATTTATTCCAAATACACGTGGCCAAGAAGTAGAAAATGCTATAAACAAAATGAAAAATAAAGATGTAGTTCTACTTGAAAATACCAGATTTGAAGATCTAACAGATAATAAAGAAAGCAGCTGCGATGAAAAACTAAGTAAGTACTGGGCTTCCCTTGGCGATATATTTGTAAATGATGCTTTTGGAACCATTCATAGAACTCATGCATCAAACTATGGAATAGCTAAAAACCTGCCAAGTGCCTTAGGATTCTTAATACAAAACGAAATAAAAAATTTAAATAAATTAATAGAAAATCCTAAAAAGCCATATGTAATCGTTTTAGGAGGAGCAAAAGTAAGCGACAAAATAGGTATAATTAGTAACTTAATAAATAAAACTGATTATATATTAATCGCAGGTGGAATGGCATTTACATTTTTAAAAGCCGCAGGCTTTAACATCGGCTCTTCAATATTAGAAAAAGATAAAATAAACTACTGCCAAGAATTACTAAATAAATATGAAAATAAAATTATTTTACCAATTGACCTTATAGCAAGCAATGAAATTAGTAGTAGTGCTCAAACCCACGAAAGGTTTATAAACGAAATAGAAGAAGATGAAATGGGATTAGATATCGGTAAAAAAACATTAGAAGTATTTAAGCAATATTTAGAAGACGCTAAAACCATATTCTTAAATGGACCAGCCGGTTGTTTTGAATTAAAGCCATTTGAAAAGGGCACCAAAGAGCTACTTGAAATCATTACAAACACAAAAGCTTACACTGTAGTAGGTGGTGGTGATTCCGTAAGTAGTGTCAATAAATTCAAACTAAAAGATAAAATATCTCATATTTCAACAGGTGGAGGAGCATCACTTAAATTTTTAGCGGGAGAAAAGCTAGAAGCTTTAGATATAATCGATGAAAAATAATAAAAGAAACTTTATCTTAATACTTGCTCTAACCATTATTGTTCTATACTTTGCTTTAAAAGATAATTTTGCCGAAAAAATAAAATATCTTATTTCATTTGATATAAAATGGTTAATTGTCGCATTTATATTAATATTATCGTACTGGTTTTTAAAAGGCTTAGTTTTATATTATTGTACTAAAAAAGTATATAAAGATTATAAAGAAAAACAGGGAATTTTACTCATGATAACAACCCAATTTTTTCATGCTATAACTCCATTTTCAGCAGGTGGGCAACCTTGGCAAATTTATAAATTAAAAAAAGATGGCCTTTCATTAGGACAGTCCTCAAACGTTATAATTCAAGATTTTATAGCTTATCAAATAGCCCTTGTTTTATTAGGCGCCATCGCAATCATTTCCAATTATACATTTCATCTTTTTCCCGCCAATAACATATTAAAAAAATTAGTAATTTTAGGCTTTACAATTAACACTTTAGTAGTTGCTTTTCTGTTTTTAGTTGCCTTCAGTCAAAAGTGGAATAAAAAGCTAATAGATGGAACAATTAATATACTATACAAATTTAAAATAGTAAAAAATAAGGAAGAAAAATTAAGACAGTCAGAGCAATTTATTCATAATTTTCATGAGAGTGCTATAGTCTTATTTAAAGATAAAAGAAATGTTTTAAGAATTGTTTTTCTAAACTTTATTGCCCTAATTGGTCAGTACTTAATACCATTTGCTTTATTGATGGGGCTTGGTATATATTTAAATCCATTAAAAGTAATTGTTACATCTGCCTATGTCATGTTGATCGGATCGATGATGCCTATCCCAGGTGGAACAGGAGGCTTAGAGTATAGCTTTCTAGCTTTCTACCAAAATTTCATAACTGAACCGATGCTTTCAAGTATCATGATAGCATGGCGAATAATTACATATTATTTTGGTATTCTAATAGGCGGCATCACATTATCATTCAATAAGGAGGCTAAATAATGCGTATTGGAATTTTTACTGAAACATATACCCCATATATAAGTGGGCTTGTAACAAGTGAAGTTATGCTAAAAAAAGCCTTAGAAAAAAAAGGCCATGAAGTATATGTTGTAACTGCTAATTTAGAAAATTTTCATTATGAATACAATGAAGAAGAAAGAATATTAAAAATACCAGGCATCCCAACAGGAATATATGATTCAAGACTCACCAGTATTTATCCAATAAAAGCTATCAATATTATAAGAAGCTGGAATTTAGATGTCATTCACTCACAAACAGAATTTGCCATCGGTACATTTGCTAGATTATTCGCTAAACAATATAACATCCCAATTGTTCATACTTATCATACAATGTATGAAGATTATGTATATTATATAACAAAAGGACATTTCGACAAATCAAGTAAAAAATTACTCGAATATCTCACCAAATTTTATTGTGATAAAACAATAACTGAATTAATAGTACCAACAAAAAAAGCTTATGATTTATTTAAAAAGAAATATAATGTTGAAAGAAACATACATATAATACCAACAGGTATAGAAGTAGACAGATTTTATAAAGAAAATATTGAACAAAATAAAATAACTAAATTAAAAAAACAATATAACATTAAAAGCAAAGATTTCTTAGCTATCTTTGTTGGAAGAATAGCTGAAGAAAAAAACATTCCATTTTTAATTAATATAACAGAAAAAATAATTAAGAAAAAATCAAATTTTAAATTATTAATAGTTGGCGATGGACCAGATAAAGAAAAATACGAAATTTTATCAAAAGAAAAGGGCTGTGAAAATAACATAATCTTCACTGGCAAAGTTCCATGGGAAGATGTCCCAAATTATTATGATCTAGCCGATATATTTATATCAGCGTCTAAAAGTGAAACCCAAGGATTAACTATAATAGAAGCCATGGCCTCATCACTCCCAGCTTTATGCATAAATGATGAAAGTTTTTCAGGAACAGTAGTTGACGATTTAAATGGATATTTATTCGAAGATGAAAACGAAAGTATAGCTCAAATTTTAAAAATAATGAATGACAAAAAACTTCTTTCGTCTTTAAAAATAGGTGCCAGAAACAGTGCTGAGATGCATTCATCAAAATATTTTGCCGAAAAAGTTTTAGATGTCTACGCTTTAGCAATTGCCCACCGCACACCAGGCTATAAAGAAAAAATAGATAATTTCTTAAATAAGGTGTTACCATGGAAAAAATGATTTTTGTCAATTTAAAAATGTTTATTAATAGCAAAACTGAAATTATAAATTATATAAGCAATTTAAAAAACAGGAATATTATTTTTCTTCCAGAGGCAATTTATATAGAGACATTTATAAAAGAAGGCTTAGTTTGTGGAAGTCAAAGCATATCATCACATGAAGAAGGACCATACACAAATGAAATTTCCCCAAAAGCTGTAAAAGACATAGGATGTACATATTGCTTAATTGCTCATCGCGATTTAAGAAAAAATGAAACTAATATAAAAGAAAAATTAAAATTAGCTTTAAAGTATAACCTAATTCCTATTTTTTGCGTAGGTGATAGAAAATTAGATAAACAACTAAAAAATTTAAACGGATTAAAAGGAAATATTATAATTGCCTATGAACCAGATTGGGCCATAGGAAGAGGATTAACCCCATCAAATGAAAAAATATCAAAAGTTATAAATCATATTAAGAAAAACTATCCCCATAAAGTAATATATGGTGGTAGTGTCAATGAAAAAAATATTGAAAAATTAAATCAAATAAAATCGTTAGATGGTTTTCTTATAGCATCAAGCGCTATAAATTATAAAAATTTAATAAAAATTCAAGAAGTTATACAAAAATAACTTCTTTTTTAATAAAAAAGCTTCGACAAAGTTAGCTAATTTTTACTCTAGAAAAGAATGTAAATCTTTTGTATAATTTGAATATAGTAAGGAGAGATACAATGAAAAAAATAAATATACTAATGATTGATGATAATAAAAATTTAATAGAAATGGTAAAAGAATATTTTAAAAATAACGACAATGTAAATATAACATTTGCCGCTTATGATGGTCAGCAAGGAATAGAAGAAATAGAAAAACACCAAGAAAATATTGATTTAATATTATTAGATTTAATTATGCCAAATAAAGATGGCATATACGTATTAAAAGAAATGAAAAAAAGAGGCATAAACAAAAAAGTAATAGTAGCCACAAGTTATAATGCCGCTGAAGTAATTAGAGAAGTATCTGAATATGGAGTAAGTTATTATATATTAAAACCATTTGATCTAAGTGATTTAGAAAAAAGAATTTATGATATAACTCAGAAAGAAAACAATAAACAAAATATTGATTTTTATACTAGTAATATTCAAGTTTCCATAACAAAAATGCTTCATGAATTGGGCATACCATCACACATAAAAGGATATCAATATATAAGAGAAGCCGTAAATATTATATTTGAAAATCCAAGCATAATCGGTGGAATAACAAAAGAATTATATCCACTACTAGCCCAAAAATTTGACACCACGGTCTCAAGAGTTGAAAGAGCCATCCGCCATGCCATCGAAGTAAGCTGGAATAGAGGTAATTTGGATTTTATGGAAGAATTATTTGGCTATAGTGTAGATATAGACAAAGCAAAACCAACCAATTCTGAATTTATGGTAACAATAGCCGATAAATTAAGACTAGATTTTCATCAAGTAAATTAATAAAAACGTTTAAACTATGGTATAATCATACTAGGTGATGAACATGAAAAATAAAGGATTTACTTTAATAGAACTCTTAGGAACAATCGTAATTCTGGCTATAATTGCACTAGTGGCTTTTCCGGCTATATTAGGACTTTTAAATAATTCTCAAAATGAATCGGACAGTGCTACTCAAAATTTAGTAATATCAGCAGCTAGAGAATATGTTAATGATAATATAAATAGCTTTCCAAAAACATTAAAAAACAAACCTCAAAAAACTTATTGTATAAAAAATCAAACCCTAATTGATGAAGGCTATATTAGTACCAATTTAATAAATGACAAAAAAAACACTGATATGAAAGATGATTATATCAAAGTAATTAGTGACACTGAAAAATATACTTTTGAATATAAAGCAGATAGGTGTTCATAATGAAAAAAGGATTTACATTAGTAGAATTACTTGCTGTCATTGTAATAATTGGCCTAATAGCAACTATCACAAGCCCAATAATAACTGATGTTATAACCACATCCAAAAGAAAAAGCTTCGAAGACAGTGCTATAACGTTAACTAAAGCTGCGCAGAATTACTATAGCTCACTCACTTTAGATGATACTGTAAAAATTCCAATATTAGTAACATTTGAAGAAAAAAATGAAACAAATAAATATTTGAATAGTAAAACAAAAACATGGGAAACTTCATCAAAAAGAATACTCCCATACTCAGGAGTTAATCCAGATAGTGGCAATATTTATATAGATAACAGTGGCAATATAATCATGGCCATATATAGTAAAGCAGCTAGAGAATGTGCCATAAAAAATGCCAACGATAAAACAGTCACATTTAGTAATAAATCACAATCAGAATGTAAACTTGAAAATAGCCCATGTTGATGACATTTATTAAAACTATAACTCATAAAAACAATATAATTATTGTTTTTTTTATGATAATTATTTGAAAAAAACAACATAGTATAATATAATTGTCAAAGAGGTGTTAAAATGTGGAAAATAGGAAACGTTGAAATAAAAAACAAAGTAGTTTTAGCCCCTATGGCCGGAATAAGTAATTCTGCTTTTAGAAAAATAGCCAAAGAAATGGGCTGCGGCCTAATAGTTGCTGAAATGGTAAGTGATAAAGCTATATGCTATGGTAGCAAAAAAACCATAGATATGCTTTACATGACTGATTTTGAAAGGCCACTTTCTCAACAAATATTTGGCAGTGATAAAGAATCATTCATAAAAGCAGCTAAATATATCGAGAAAAATATGCATCCAGATATAATTGATATAAACATGGGTTGTCCTGTACCAAAAGTAGCTCTATCAGCTCAAGCTGGAAGCGCCCTTTTAAAAGATCCTAAAAAAGTCTATGAAATAGTAAAAGCCGTTTCTCAAAGTGTAAATGTGCCTGTAACTGTAAAAATAAGAAGTGGTTGGGATAGTAATCATATAAACGCTGTAGAAATTGCCAAAACATGTGAAAAAGCCGGCGCTAAGGCCATAACTATTCACGCTAGAACAAGAGCACAAGGTTACAGCGGTAAAGCCGATTGGAATATAATAAAAAAAATTAAAGAAAACGTAAATATTCCAGTCATTGGTAATGGAGATATAAAAACACCAGTAGATGCAAAAAATATGCTTGAACAAACCGGATGTGATGCGATAATGATTGCTCGTGGAGCATTAGGAAATCCATGGCTTATAAAAAACACAGTAGACTATCTTGAAACAGGTAAAGTGTCAATTGTGCCAACTAAAACTGATAAAATAAATATGATAAAAAAACATTTAAACTATTTGCTCGAAATAAAGCCGGAAAAAGTAGCCCTTCTTGAAATGAGAACCCAAGCCAGTTATTATCTAAAAGGTATCCCAGGTGCAGCCCCATATAAAATAAAACTATTTTCCTGCAAAACCAAAGAAGAATTTTTAAAGGTATTAGACTCATTTAATTAAAAAAATAACCCCACCATTATTTTCCACCCCATTTAAAGTATGCTATAATTAACATAGAAAGTGTGATATAAAATGAATTTATTTAAACCAAACATATATAAACAAATTTATAAAAAAATAAAAAAAGCCGACACTATAATTATTGCAAGACATGTAGGACCTGACCCTGATGCCCTAGGAAGTTCATTAGGCCTAAAGCAAATTATTTTAGATAATTTCAAAAACAAAAAAGTTTATGTAATAGGCTCTCCAGCCGCCAAATTCAGATATATTGGTGAACTAGATAAATTACCAGAAAATTTTGAAAAAGCTTTATTGATAGTTACTGACACACCAGATCACCGTAGAGTAGATGGTATCGATCCAAGAAGAATAAAAAATTCAATAAAAATTGATCATCATCCTTTTGTTGAAACAACATGTGCCTTAGAATGGATTGACGATAAAGCATCAAGTGCTTCACAGATGATTTTAGAATTTGCCATAAAAACCCATCTAAAAATAACAACCCAAGCTGCTGAAAAAATATATATTGGTATAATCGCTGATACTAATAGATTTATGTTTTCATATACAAATTATAAAACATTTAATCTTGTCAGTAATCTTTTAAAGCAAACAAATATTGATATTACAAAAATATATAACGAATTATACTTAAGACCATATAAAGAAATAAAATTTCAAGGATATATGGCTGAAAATTATCATATAACACCAAATAAAGTGGGATACTTAATAATTCATGATGAAAAATTAAAAGAATACAATGTAGATGCCGCAACACCAGGAAATATGATAAATAGTTTTAACCATATAAATGAAATGCTTGTATGGGTTACAGCCACCGAAGATAAAGAATTAGGATCTTTTAGAATATCGATTAGATCAAGAGGACCTATTATTAACGAAGTTGCCGCTAATCACGGAGGCGGTGGTCATATATATGCCTCTGGCACAAGGCTTAAAACAGAAGAAGAAATAGAGTCATTAATAAATGACTTAGATGTAGTAGCCCAAAAATATAATTAAAATAAGCCATAAAGGCTTATTTTCGGTAATAAGGGTAATAAGGATAATAGGAATAATAAGGATAAGGATAATACCCTTGATAATTAGGCCTATAATTTCCCCAAAACAGCGGAGAAATTAATCCACCAGTAATACCACCTAAAATAAATGGGCCTAAAAAGCGACCTTGCTCATACCCACCATTTAAACTGTAGTTATCTCTTTCATAACCAAAATTCATTGATAATCACTCCTATAACATAATATGAAATACTAAATTAAATGTGAGTATTGTCATTCAATAAAAAAGATGATACACTTAAAACGAAGAGGTGTAATCATGAAAACATGGAAAAAAATTGTAATAGGTGTGATATGTTTATTAATAGGAATAATTTCCTTCATAATAATTGACACAATAGTAGAAGAAAATAAATTAGACAAAATAGTTGAAAATATGGAAAAAACAGGCAAAGTTAATATGAAAATAGAAACTAATTCCTTAAAATCATTAGAAAAAGCAATCAAAAACGATTATAAAGATTTCTATGATCTATTAGACAAATTAGAAAATGAATATGGTAATCCCATATTTGAAAATTGCCTAAGTGCCGAAAACATCAAAAAGGACGGACCTAATTTTATAGATACAAAAAAAGAATTAGAAAATGTTAAAACATCTAGAAAAGAAATAAACGATAAAATGAAAAATATAGTTTCTAACAAAAGTGTAAATGATAAAATAGAAAAATATAATCTAAAAGAAGATGGATCAGATATAAATTATAAAGAATATATAAAAATACTAAAACAAGATATAAACGAAACAATCAAAGAAGATGAAAAATTTAATAGTGATATTGATAATGCTATTAAAATATTTGACTTTTTAGAAGAAAACTATAGTCACTATACTGTTGAAGACAATAAGATATTATTTGACTCAAAACAAAGATTAGATAAATATAACTGGCTAGTTGAAAAAGTATGTGAAAATTGCAATACAAAAAGCGATATATAAATCGTTTTTTTTGTATAACATAAAAAAACAATCATATAATTCTTTAGGTGATTTAATGAAAAAAATATTTCAATTTATTGGTATTATAACATTAACCATCGGAAGTTTTATATATACTGAAAAAGTAGCTATGACCGCAAAACAAACTGATTCACTACTAAACGAAATAAAAAGCAAAAAAGATGGATATAAAGAAAATGCCATTGAGCCAATAATCAAAGAAAACACCATTATCCCTGGCGTAAATGGAAAAGAAATAAATACCCAAAAAAGTTATGAAAATATGACAAAAGTAGGTTATTTTAATGATAAATTATTAGAATATAAAACACTGAAAGTAGAAAATCAATTAGACAAAAACAAAGATAAATATATTATAAATGGGAATAATACCAAAAACGAAATTGCTTTAATTTTTAAAATAAAAAGTGATGACGACATCACAAATATTAGTACTATTTTAAAACAAAATAATGCCAAAGCAACGTTCTTTGTTAATTCAAATTATTTAGAAAAAAATCACAATCAAATAATAGAACTAGCAAACCAAGGCCATACAATTGGAAACCTAAGCAATAACGATGACTATAACGATAGTGATTTTGCTTGGATAAATACCATTATAACCAATATAGGAAAACAGAAATATAATTATTGTTTTACCCTAAAACCAAATAAAAAAATATTAAATATTTGTAAATTATATAACTCATACACTATCATGCCGCAAACAATTATTAAAAAAAATCCTTTTGTTAATTTAAAAAAGCAAATGATATCGCAAAATATGATTGTATTTGCCTTAACCCCATCTTTGAATGAACAAATGTCACTAATTATAAATTATGTTTTGTCAAAAGGATATAATTTAGTATCACTCGAAACACTGCTTAAAGAATAATGACTAATCACTATAAATTAAATTATATATAAAAATTCTAATAATAAAACAGCAAAAGTATTTGTCCAAACCACATAATAAACAGATTATATTTTAAAAAGAAGGCACTATAAAATAATGCGCCTTCTTTTTAAAAACACAAGTTATCGTTTGTTTTTTAAGGCTTTTTTTGTTATAATTGATATTGGTGATAACAATGGTAAAATATGATGAGCATTCAATAAAAATATTAGAAGGACTAGAAGCAGTTCGAAAAAGACCAGGTATGTATATTGGATCAACTGATAAAAGAGGCCTTCATCACTTAGTATGGGAAATTGTTGATAACGGTATAGATGAAGTAATCAACGGATATGGTAATAAAATTATTGTAACCATGCACAATGATGGCAGTATAAGCGTTGAAGATTTTGGTAGAGGTGTTCCAACTGGAATGCATGAAAGTGGAAAATCAACCCCTGAAGTAATTTACACAATTCTTCATGCAGGAGGTAAATTCGAAACATCTGGATATAAAGTATCAGGTGGACTTCACGGCGTAGGAGCGTCAGTTGTAAATGCCTTAAGTAAATGGATGAAAGTAAATATAAAAAGAGATGGATACGAATATTATATTAGTTTTAAAAACGGCGGACATTTAGATGTTCCATTAAAAAAATTAGAAAAAACAAATAAAACAGGAACTAAAGTTCATTTTATGCCAGACGATACAATATTTCAAACAACAACATTTTCTTTTTCAACTATATGTGAAAGAATGCAAGAAAGTGCCTTCCTGTTAAAAAATCTAACAATAGAAGTCATAGATGAAATAACCAATAGAAAAGAAACATATCACTATGAAAAAGGCTTAAATTCATTCGTCGAATACTTAGATACAGACAAGAAAACACTTCATAAGCCATACGATTTTAACAGCATTAAAGATGGTATAAACGTAGAGGTCGCATTTCAATATACCGAAAGCTATTCTGAAAATATTATTTCGTTTGTAAATAACGTTAAAACCTCTGATGGAGGAACTCATGAAGTAGGATTTAAAACAGCTATTACTAGAGTATTTAATGATTATGCCAGAAATAATGGATATTTAAAAAATAAAGATAAAAATTTTGAAGGCCCAGATACTAGAGAAGGACTAACGGCCATTATAAGTTTACAAATACCTGAAGAACTACTACAATTTGAAGGCCAAACAAAAGGCAAATTAGGCACACCATTAGCCAGAACAATAGTTGATAGTATAACCACCGAAAAAATGCAATTTTTCTTGGAAGAAAACAAAGAAATAGCTACAAAAATATTAGAAAAAATGGTTAAATCTAAACAGGTAAGAGAAGCCGCAAGAAAAGCCAGAGATGAAGCTAGAAACGGCAAAGGAAAAAGCAAAAAAGAAAAATCAATATCAGACAAATTCACACCAGCTCAGTCAAAAAATCCTAAAATAAACGAACTTTTTTTAGTCGAAGGAGACTCAGCCGGAGGTTCTGCCAAACAAGGTAGAGATAGAAAATTTCAAGCCATCCTTCCATTGAGAGGTAAGGTAATAAATACCGAAAAAGCTTCTTTAACTGATGTTTTAGCAAATAATGAAATTAACACAATGATTCAAACAATAGGTGCTGGAATTGGTTCAGACTTTAACATTAAAGATTGTAATTATGATAAAGTAATAATCATGACTGATGCTGATGACGATGGAGCGCATATAGCCATCCTTCTTTTAACTTTTTTTTATCGTTTTATGAAACCATTAATAGAAAATGGACATTTATATATAGCCATGCCACCATTATATGCTCTAAAAAATGGCAATAAAATATATGGATATTCTTGGACCGATGAGGAAGCCGAAGAAATCAGAAAAAAACATAAAATAAAACTAGAAAAACAAAGGTATAAAGGTCTAGGAGAAATGAATGCTGAACAACTTTGGGAAACAACTATGGATCCAGACAAAAGAAATCTAATCAAAGTCAATCTTACAGACGCTTCACTTGCTGAAAGAAGAGTAAGCGTACTAATGGGAGACAATGTTGAACCAAGAAAAGAGTGGATTGAAGAAAATGTTGACTTTACTTTAGAAGATAACTATGCGAAGTAGGTGATAAAATGGAAGAAGCAGTAAAAAGAATATACGATTATTCCCTAGAATATATTATGGGCGATAGTTTTGCCAGATACGCTAAAGCAATAATTCAAGATAGAGCACTACCTGACGTTAGAGATGGTCTAAAACCAGTCCAAAGACGTATTTTATATGGAATGTATAAAGATAATAATACGTATGATAAGCCAACAAAAAAATCAGCCAAAGCAGTCGGAAACATTATGGGATTTTATCATCCACATGGAGATTCAAGCATTTATGACGCTCTAGTAAGAATGAGCCAATGGTGGAAAAATAATTTATGTTACGTTGAAATGCAAGGAAATAATGGTTCCATGGACGGTGATGGAGCGGCCGCTATGCGTTATACCGAAGCAAGATTATCAAAAGTGGCTGGAGAGCTTTTAAAAGACATAAATAAAGATACCGTTTTAATGAGCTTAAACTATGATGATACACTACTAGAACCAACCGTATTACCAGCTAAATACCCTAACTTACTCGTCAATGGAGCAACAGGTATTTCCGCCGGATATGCCACAAATATTCCTCCACACAATCTAGGAGAAATAATTGATGCCACTATTGCAAAAATAGATAATCCAAACTGTACATTAGATGATATTTTAAAAATAGTTAAAGGACCAGATTTTCCAACAGGCGGAGTGGCTGAAGGATTAAAAGGAATAAAAGAAGCCTTTGAAAAAGGAAAAGGCAAAGTAAATGTTAGATGTAAATATGAAATAACTGGTCCGAAATCAAAACGTCAAATAATTATCAGTGAAATACCATACGAAGTCAATAAAGCATCATTAGTTAAAAAAATAGATGATATTAGAATAGAAAAGAAAATAGATGGAATTTCTGAAGTGCGTGATGAAACCGATCGAAATGGACTCCAAATAGCCATTGACTTAAAAAAAGATGCCAACGAACAGTTAATAATAAATTACTTATTAAAAAACACTGAAATGATGGTTTCATATAATTACAATATGGTCGCTATTGTTAATCATAGACCAATGGTATTAGGTATAATAGCCATAATAGATGCATATATAGCACATCAAAAAGAAGTTATAACAAGAAGAACTGAATTTGATTTAAAAGTTGCCCAAGCAAGAATGCATATATTAGAAGGATTAATAAAAGCTTTATCAATTCTAGATGAAGTAATAAAAACTATCCGAGCTTCAAAAAACAAAGCCCAAGCTATTGAAAACTTACAAAAAGAATATGAATTTACACAAAAGCAAGCCGAAGCTATTGTAAATCTACAATTATACAAATTAACTAATACAGATGTAACAGAACTTGAAAATGAAATGAAACAAAAAGAAAAAGAAATAGCTGTATGGACACAAATATTAGAAAACGAAGATGCTTTAAAACACGTTATGAAAACTGAATTGAAATTAGTCAAAGACCAGTATGCTACACCACGAAAAACAGAAATAAAAGATGAAGTGACCGAAATAAAAATAGATACAACATCATTAATTCCCAAAGAAGATTGCATTGTTGTTGTAACTGATGAAGGATATGTAAAAAGAGTATCATTAAGAAGTTACGCCGCATCTAATGATGAAACCGGTTTAAAAGAAAAGGATTTCAAAACAGCTATTTATGAAGCTAATACAATGGATACATTACTATTATTTACATCATTAGGAAATTTCTTATATGTTCCAGTATATGAATTACCAGATTTAAAATGGAAAGATTTAGGAAAACACATCAGTAATATTATAAAAATAAGTGCAGATGAAGATATAATATATTCATACTTAACAAAGGATTTCAAAGATAAAACTAATTTCCTAACATTTACTAAAAATGGTATGGTTAAACAAACAAGTATTGATGTAATGCAAGTTCAAAGATATTCAAAACCAATAAGTTTAATGAAATTAAAAGAAAAGGATAAAGTAATATCAGCCTGCATAGCAAAAGAAGAAATATTAATTGCTACCCATAATGGATTTGCCTTAAGATATTCATCAAAAGAAGTCCCACTAACAGGACTAAGGGGAAGTGGCGTAAAAGCAATTAGTCTTAAAGAAGATTATGTAATAGGAGCATCTAGCTTTAATGATTCTGAATTTGCCCTATTTGTAACCGATAAAGGTACAGCAAAAAGAGTAAAAATATCTGAATTTGATAAAATGACTAGAGCCAGAAAAGGTTTATTAGCAATAAGGGACGTCAAAACAAATCCTTATCATTTAATTTCCTTATTAATAATTACAAATAAAAAAGAAATAGGAATTTTAACTGATGAAATTATATATCATAAAGCTGTAGAATTTCCAATATGCGATCGTTATCAAACAGGATCTTTAATTACAAAAGATAAGGTAAATAAAGTGTTTGTTAAAACTGAAATGTTATCTAAAGAAGATATAGAAAACGTTGAAATATTAGATAATAATATACAAGAAGAAACGCAACTTTCACTAGATCAAATAGACGAAAAAATATATACAATAGATGATTTTCTAAACAATGTAAAAGAAGACTAAATCTTCTTTTTTTGTGTAAAGTAAAATAAAAAAATATAAAATACTTAAAAGTTCATGATATACTTATATCATCGGAGTGATAATATGAATAAAAAACGCATTATTTTATCAATAATAGTTTTAATGCTATTGATAACAGTAGGGATTTATAAAATAAATATTGAAACTAATTACAAAAATAAAACGGCTGAAAAGATATCTAACCAAAACAGTACCAAAAAAACAATTAATAAAAAAGAAACCATCAATAAAAAATCAAAAAAAGAAGAAATAAAAAAGGAAAATGAAAACAAAGAAACCTCATCAGAACAATTATCAAAAGAAGAAAAACAAAACGATTTGCAAAAAAATGAAAAAAGTAGTTCACAACAAGCAAACCAAGATAATTCACAAAAAATAAGTCAAGACAATTCACAAAAAGTAACGCAAAATAACTCACAAACTTCCCCAAGCACAGCCCACACAAAAACTCAAGCCGAAATAAACAATGAAAAAAGGGTAAACTTAGAAAATACTTATGGCGTAAAAATAACCTATAAATCTGAAATGAATAATTATTATGTCCCAGGTTATGGATATCCAACTCAATTGACTGATGATAACCAAATAAGCAGAATACTAAATGAAATTGATACTGGTTTAAAAAAATATCCCTCAGGATTTTTCTATGAAATAAAAAACAATTATAAACAAGTAAATTTATATTTAGTTTCTAACTTGGGAAACAGTTATTCAGGATTAACAAATAATAGTGGCTCTCAAACAATAACCACATTAGCAACCGAAGGGTACTTATTTGAGCACACCATGCATCATGAACTCATGCATTATATAGATTGCTACTTAGCAAATAAGATAGGTGCGTGGAATTTAGAAAACAGTATGATAAATCTAAATCCTAAAGATTTTAATTATGGAGCTGTCAATAATAACTATATTCAAAATAATAACAGCCTAGAAAACACATATTTTTTGTCAGCTTATTCTCAGACAAGTTATATGGAAGATAGAGCAGTTCTATTTTCTGATATGATGACTAGAACTTACAAAAAATCATATTACTCGGTAAACTGCCCAGTAAATACCAAAGCAAAATTAATAAGCAATCAGTTAAGCACATACATATCAGCAGTTCAAAGATCAACATACAAACATTGGGACAGAATGATAGCGTAAAATATAACTAAAATTATGAAATAAGTTCATAATTTTTTTAATATAAAATAAAATTGTATAGGTGGTAGTATGATGCTTTCCGAGATGCAGTCAAAAGACATAATAAATATATTTGATGGTAAAAAAATAGGTAACATCATCGACATATCAGTGGATAAAACTGGCAAAATAATTGAAATGATAGTTCAAAGAAAAAAATTTATTTTCTTTAGCGCTGGCACTACCAAAATCAAGTGGATTCAAATTGACAAAATTGGCAAAGATGTTATACTAGTAAATGTAAATAACTAGGAGGATTTATGAAAATATTATTGCACACAGGTAAATTTAAAGAGGTTGAAAAAAGCGGCGTTGGCAGAGCCATTATTCATCAAAAAAAGGCCTTAGATCTAATGCATATTCCATATACAACTGACCCTAATGATGATTTCGACATTGCCCACATTAATACTATTTTTCCAGAAAGTTTAATGCTAGCTAAAAAATGCAAACAAAAGGGGAAAAAAGTTATTTTTCATGCCCATTCAACCGAAGAAGATTTTAAAAACTCATTTAAACTTTCAAATGGTGTTTCTCCCTTATTTAAGCAGTGGTTAAAGCTATGCTATGGATCAGCCGATCTACTAATAACTCCAACACCATATGCCAAAAAGGTTTTAGAAAAATATAATTTAAATAAAGAGATTATTCCAATTTCAAATGGAATAGATTTAGAATTTTTTGATAGAAAAAAAGCAAAACCCGAAGAATTCAGAAAAAAATATAATCTTTCAAATGATGACAAAGTTATTATATCTGTGGGTCTTTATATTGAAAGAAAAGGAATTTTAGAATTTATTGAACTTGCCAGAAGATGCCCAAATTATAAATTTATCTGGTTTGGTTATACAGCGCCCGCATTAGTTCCTGTAAAAATAAAAGAAGCTATGAAAAACAAACCAAATAATTGCTTTTTCCCAGGATATATTAAAAGTGATGAATTAAAAGATGCCTACGCTGGATGTAATTTGTATATCTTTCCAACAAAAGAGGAAACTGAAGGCATCGTCTTACTAGAAGCTCTAGCTATGAAAGCAAGCGTATTAGTTAGCGATATTCCAATATATGATGAATGGTTAAATGATGGTATAAATATTTATAAAGCAAAAAATGTCGATGAGTTCGAAGACAAAATAAAAAAAATAATTGAAGGAAAACTTCCAAATTTAACTGAAGAAGGATATAAAGTTGCGGCCGCTAGAGATATAAAAAAAATCGGCTATGAATTAAAAAAAGTATATGAGTATGTATTAGAAAAGGATCTCATTAACAAATAAAAATATGAAAAAAATAATTGAAAAAAGAAACTATATAATTTTATTTGTAATAATTGTATTAATAATTTGGATTATGTTTTTTAACAAAAGAGAAATTTATCTAAAAAGTTTCAATTACTTTGACGAAACAATAACCTATAAAATATATAATAATATAGATAAAAATAAAGTAACTAAAGATATAAATGATATCTATAAAAAATATGAAAACTATAATGCAAAAATAAATAATAATATCAATGATGAAAATATTTATTCTTTAATCGAATACGGTAAACTATTATATTATAAAACAGATGGATTAATTGATATAACAAGTGGTGATTTATTAAAGAATATGCAAAAAGGAAGAGAGTACACATTTACAAGTAAAATAGATAAAATAGGTAAAGAAACAATAAATTATAACTTTGAAAATATAATATGTGCCTATGCTACAAATGATGTTATATACTATTTTAAGCAAAATGATATTGATAAATATATTGTTAATGAAAATGGTGATATTAAAGTAGGTAAAAAATATAACAAAGATAAATACAAAATAAGCATTATAAACAATGAAAAACTATTATATATTTTAAATTTAGAAAATAAAGCCATCGCCACTAGAAAAACAAATGAATTGAAATATATGATTAATCCAAAAACAAGTAAAAAAGAGAATAAATATGATATGCTCGTAGTAATATCAAATGATAATTTAACAGCCAATATGGTTGCCAATACCATTTATTTCATGAATAAAGAAGACGGAGAAAAATTCGCAAAACAATATAATAGTGAAGTTTTATGGCAAAAGGAAGATAAAATATATCAAACAAAAGAATTTGAAAAATACATATTAAAAAAATAAATTATACAAAATTATCACAAAACAATGATATAATAATTTTGAAAGGAGTAAGATATATGTTTTGCCCAGAATGTGGAAAGAAAAATAAAGATGAAGCTAAATTCTGTGAATATTGTGGAGCTAAAATAGTAGATGATAGTCCAAAAGAATTTAAACCAGTAAATAAAAAGAAAGTAGATAAAAAAACAAAAATAATCATAAGCATAATTACTGGAATTTTAATAGTTTTAATCTCAAGTTTTATGGTAATTTCAAACAATTACAAGCCAACAACCATTGCTAAAAACTATTTTGAAGCATTAATGAGTAATGACTCAGATAGATTATATAAATATCTATCAGTAAAAAATAGCGGTTTAACAAGTAAAAAAATATATAAAGAAGTAACTAGTAATAAAAAAAGTACATTAAAAGAATATGAAATTACAAATAGTCAAATTTCATCAGATGGTCAAAGAGCAAGTGTTATATTTAGTTATACCACGGCAGACAGCATAAGACCACTTACCAAAACAATTTACCTAGAAAAAGGTAATAAAAAACTACTATTTTTTGATAATTGGGAAATAAGTGATACGGGAACAACACTATTAAGTAACTACCAATTAAAAACTTTTAAAGACGCTAATATTAAATTAAATGGGATAGATTTAAAAAAGTATAAAAAAAGTGGAACAAAATATTATGATCTATATGAAATTCCAGAAATTTTTAAAGGAACTTATGATGCTAAAATAACTTTAAAAAATGGATTGTCATCAAAGCAAAAATTAGAAGTATCATCTTATTCGGCAACCATTACCAATTTTAAAATAGATGATAAAAACAAAGAAAAATTAACAAATCAAATAACTAATGATTTAAATAAAATATATCTGTCAGCAATTAATAATAAATCATTTGAAGATATAAAAGAAGACTTTAAAGATTCAAATGCCAATCTAGAAAAAGCATATAATAGTTTTACTTCATATATAAAATACAGTGATTTAAAAGATTATTCAGTTAAAACAGTTAACATTTTAAATCTTTATATAAATAGTGATGGCAATTTATCCATTACTGCTGACATTAATTATAATTACACTGTTAAAAAGATTTTATCAGATGAAGAAATAAGTAAAAAAAGCAAAGACACCGTCTATTTAACATATGATTATAGTAAAGAATTTAAACTTGTAAACATGACAGGTTTAGATACATATTTTTCAAGAAGATAAGGAGGAAATAAAATGGCAAAATTTTGCATACATTGTGGTAAAAAATTAGAAGAAGGACAAATTTGTGATTGTCAAAAAAATCAAACAACAAGTAACCAAACAAATGACTTGATAAACAAATTATTAGATGTTTTTAAAGGAATGTTCGTTCAACCAATGGACACTTTAAAAAAGTATACAACAAACAAGGAATTTAATTTAGGTATAATCTTAGTAGGAATATTTGCTATCGCTACATCAATATTATCATTGTCTATAGTTAAAAACGCTTATTCTTTAATTATGGGTGGTGTAGGATATACAGCCTCATCATTTGGATATGGATTTGGTAATTTAAATGTTCCATACCTTAAAATATTTTTCACAACACTAGTTGTAACAATAGCTCTAGTATTTATCTATACGGGTCTTCTATATTTGACCAATACCATAATATTTAAAGGTGATAAAGACTATAAAAAAACCTTTAATTTATATGCTATAAACACAGCACTTATGTCTATTGTATTACTTATTGCCGCAATATTTATGTTTGTTCATGTAAATTTAGGCATGATAATTTTATTAGCGGGATTAATATTAAATTTAGTATATCAAATAAAAGGATTAAAATTATTAGGCGTTAAAGATGAAAATAAACATGGATATATCTATCTTATAACAACAATTTTAAATTGCCTTGTATTATTTATCATAATGAAAATATTTTCATAAAGATAGGAATAATCCTATCTTTTAAAATGTCTATAATTTCTATAATAAAAAGATCCAAAAATATATAATAGCATTAAATAAAAAAGTTTTAAAATTAAAATAAATAAATCAAAAACACTTAACGTAAATAAAACACAAATAAAATGTAAAAAAAAGTCTAAAAATGTTTTAAAAAACCTCTCTTTGTGGTAAACTGTATATAGAGTGTAAGTCACGAGTGAGGTCTTATTTTTATTTTCTCAAAGTGGTTTAAAATATGGAGTGGATTGTATGAATATTTTATTTGAAATTGCTGATAGTACGTTAATGATTATTGGAGCTATATTAGTAGCTATTTTATTGGTAGCTTTTATCATATTTAAAATTGTAAGCAATAAAACAAAAGTAAAACCAATTGATGAAAATGAAAGGTTTGACATAGATGAGACAAATACTAAATCTGAAGTAGCATTAACTGAAAAGCAAAAAAAAGCAAAAGAAGAATTAGAACGTGTTTTCAATCAAATGAGTTCTGATCTAGAAAAACAAGAACCAACAAAAGATGAAATCGATGAATTTGAAAGAAAACAAGAAGAAAATGCCATTATAAGTTATAAACAATTAATGGAAGAAGCAAAAAAATTAAAAGAAAAAGCTGACGAATATGAACAAGAAGCCGATAAAGTAGCAGACATGAAAATAGATGATGCTATTAATACATATGAAAAGCATTCAAAAATTAATGTCTCAGAAATCGAAACATCAAAACCCCAAGAAGCGTACCAAGGATTTAAAAATTCCGATATTATTTCACCAATATATGGAATTCAAAAAGAAAAAAAAGATAAAAAAATCACAACAAAATTTAAAACAAATGATATAATAAGTAAAGCTTATAACGAAGTTGATGAAGAAAGAGAAGAAAATACTCAATTTTTAAATTCATTAAAAGAATTTAGAAAAAACTTATAAGCCAATGCTTATTTTTTTTGGAGGTAAAAATGACATATAAGATTATAACTTTAGGATGCAAAGTAAATGAATATGAAAGTGAAGTGATGTCCTCACTTTTAGAAAATCATGGATACACAAAATCTGAGACTCCAGATGTTGCGATAGTAAACACCTGCACAGTTACTAATACCGCTGACAGTAAATCAAGAAAAATGATAAGAAGCATAAGGAAAAAATATCCAAACGCTATTTTAGTTGTATGTGGATGTATGATTCAAAATAAAAATCACTTAGATATTGATGCCGATATTATAATAGGAAATCAAAAAAAGACAGAAATAGTAAATTTTATCAAAGAATATAAAAATGAACAAATAAATGTCATAGATGATATGGAAAATGCCGAATTTGAAAACATGAGTCTAAATAATTTTGATTTAACTAGAGCATATATAAAAATTCAAGATGGATGTGATAACTATTGTGCTTATTGCATAATTCCATATGTTAGAGGACATGTTAGATGCAAAAAGAAAGAAATCGTTTTGAATGAAGCCAAACAATTAATTAAAAATGGACATGAAGAACTAGTACTTACAGGAATTCATACAGGTAATTATCATGATGGAAATTATAATTTTGCCGATCTTTTAAATGATTTAGTTAAATTAGAAGGCCTTAAACGGCTAAGAATATCATCAGTAGAAATAACTGAATTAAATGATAAAGTCTTAGATGTTGTAAAAAACAGTAAAATTTTAGTAAATCACATGCATATTCCTCTCCAATCAGGATCAAATGAAATTCTAAAGCAAATGAACAGAAAATATAATAAAGAATATTTTATAAACAAAATAAAGAAAATAAAAGAAATAAAAAATGATATGAATATTACAACTGATGTTATTGTTGGCTTTCCAGGCGAAACAGAAGAATTATTTAATGAAACCGTTGATACAATAAATAAAATAGGGTTTACCAAAATACATGTTTTTCCATATTCTGATAGAGAAGGTACAAAAGCAAGTAAAATGAACAATAAAGTAAATGGTACGATAAAAAAAGAACGAGTAAAAAAACTTCTAGAAATATCAAAACAAAATGAAATAAAATATATGAAAAGTCATTTAGAAAAAGTCATAACTTTTATTCCAGAAGTATATAAAGACAATTATTTAATAGGTCATAGCTCAAATTATTTACTAGTAAAAGCTAAAGGAAATAAACAACTACATGGCAAAGAAGTAAGTGTCGTTGCCAAAAAAATAGAATACCCTTATTTAATAGGCGAAATTTGTAAAAATAATTGAACAAATATTGCAAATTTGTTATAATTAATGCAGGTGATAAACATGAACGAATATCCAAATAGTATCAGAAATAATATGGTAAACACAGATTATTATAAAAATAAATATCAAAAAAATGAAAATGAATACAATTTAAGAATATATGATATTGATGTTGTTCAAAAAAAACATGACATTAAAAAGGAAAAATCAGCAAAAATATGTAAGATAGTAGTTGCTACTTTAATCGCTACGGCTTTAACTGGTGGAACTGTTGCTTTAAATGCATGGCAATCAGCAGAGATTGAAAAAGGTTTTGAAGTTATATATGAAGACCCTCATTGGTCAGGGCATAATTTAACAGGTTGTACTTTAAAAATATGTGCAAATGGAACTGGATATTTTGAGGATCAAGATGGTAACACTTTTGTCTATATAGATGACTTTGATGCCCAAGAGTTAGCAAACAAATATATTGATAGTGGAATTGTAGAATTAGAAGCTCCATATCATTCTCAAACAGAAGGATACAATGAATATAAAAGTCGCATAAAAGGTTCTTTGTAAAAGGTGTTTATGAATAATAAATTTGATAAATGAATTGTGACTATGAGGGATGATGAAAATCATCCTTTTATAATGCCATCATCAATGGGATTAGATTATAGTGAATTTCAAGCAACCCCTGATATCATGATAAGCGAGCACGAAATAAATACTAATTTAAGCCAAATTATGGAACAAACAAAAGCACTAAAAAAAACTGATACTTTAGATAAACAAGAACAAGATATAGTTCAAGAATATATAGAGGTGTCACAACAACCACAAATACAAGAACAAAACAATGATGTTGTTAATAATTATGTAGAAGCATCTCCACAGACTACTCAAAGTCAATTGTTTGGACAACCTATTAACCAAAATAATGGAATTGGACCAGTAGGGCAAAATTCTCTTGGTAGTGCAGAAAATAGTATGCCCACTAATCCAAGACCATCCATGAGCAGTGGCGGACGCAGAAGATAAATATAATATAGGTGAAAATTGTAAAAATAATTGAACAAATATCGTAAATTTGTTATAATTAACGTAGGTGACAAATATGAACGAATATCCAAATAGTATCAGAAATAATATGATAAACACAGAACATTACAAAAATGTAAATCGAAAATATGGAAACGAATACAATTTAAGAATATATGACACTGATGTTGTTCAAAAAAAACATGACATTAAAAAGGAAAAATCAGCAAAAATATGTAAAATAGTAGCTGCTGCTTTAATCGCTACAACTTTAACTGGTGGAACTGTTGCTTTAAATGCATGGCAATCAGCAAATTTTGAAAGAGCTCAAGAAGTTATATATCAAGATTCTAATTTGCAAATTGATTCTCTAAGAGATTATACTTTAAAAATATGTGCAAATGGAACTGGATATTTTGAAGATCAAAATGGTAATACCTATGGCAATGTAAATGGCATTGATGCCCAAGATTTGGCAAATACATATGTTGATAGTGGAACTGTAGAACTAAAAGCTCCATATCATTCTCAAACAGAAGGATATAATAAATATAAAAGTAGTATAAAAGGTCTAAATTGACCTTTTTATTTTATAAAGAAGATAATCAAAATAAAAAAACAGTTTTGCATTGAATAAGAAAATATTATTGTCAAGGTAAAGAGAACAAAGGATAAAATTTTACAAGAACAAATAATTCACACAGTAACATTTGACGGATATTTTTATGAATTAGATGACGCATAATATCATGCATGATGAGGTTATAGACTGTAAAAAATATGAAATTCAATTTCAATCAAATAGCTATAAAAGAGCAACAATTTACTTAATAAGTTTCCTATATCATATAAATATATAAAGATAAATACTTAATAATTCATACTTCTACTTGGTTATTAGTAAAAGCTAAATGAAATAAACAAATTATATGACAAAAAAAGTAAAAGTGTTGTTGTAAAAAAATCTAATATTCTTATTTAACAGGCAGAAACTCTAAAACAATTTGAAAAAAGAACATAAATTTGCTATAATTGACGTAGGTGATAAATATGAATGAATATCCAAATAGTATTAGAAATAATATGATAGACACAGAACATTATAGAAATATAAATCAAGAATATGAAAACGAGTATAACTTAAGAATATATGATATTGAAATGGCCAAAAAAAAACGTGCTCAAAAACGTACTTTAGAAAAAGAAAAATCAGCAAAAATGCGTAAGTTAGTAGCCTCTGTTCTTATTGCTGTAACTTTAGGTGGAGCTGTTACTGCAGGTGCGTTGCACTCAGCATATATTGACAAAGGTTTTGAAGTTATATATCAAGACTCTAATTTACAATATAAGTTTCTAGACGGTTATACTTTAAAAATATGTGCAAATGGAATTGGATATTTTGAAGATCAAAATGGCAATACCTATGGCAATGTAAATGGCATTGATGCCCAAAAATGGGCAAACACATATGTTGATAGTGGAATTGTAGAACTAAAAGCTCCATATCATTCTCAAACAGAAGAATATAATGAACATGAAAATAGTATAAAAGGTCTAAATTGACCTTTTAATTTTATAAAGAAGATATTAAAATGAAAAATTATATAAAAGGAAACTTTAGAAAAAGCATTTTTTCATCGGATGCTGGATATGTTATTGGTCTTTTCAAATTAAAGGAAACAAATGATAAACTCTTACAAGAGCAAATAAATCATACAATAACATTTACTGGATATTTTCATGAATTAAATGAAGACGATACATATATCATGTATGGAGAAGTTATAGACCATCCAAAATATGGAATTCAATTTCAATCAAATAGCTATGAAAGAGTAAAACCAACAGATAAAGATACCATCGCCATATTTTTAGCAAGTGACTTATTTAAAGGAGTAGGTGAAAAGCTAGCTAAATCAATAGCTGAAACACTGGGTGATGAAACCATTGACAAAATATTAAGTGACCCAACTTGCTTATATGCAGTTCCTAAATTAACTAAAGAAAAAGCCAATAATATCGCAAACACCGTAAAAAAATATGAAGAAAGTCATCAAAATATTGCTAAATTAATTGATATAGGTTTTTCCATGAAAGAAGCATTAAATATCTACAATGAATATAAGTCAAATACCACCAAGATAATTGAAACAAATATTTATCAAATAACCTATAATCTCCCAAACATCTCTTTCTTAAAAATAGATAAAGCCGCAAAAAACTTAAATATTGATCCAAAAAGTCAGCAAAGAGTAAAAGCCGCCGTTTTATATATAATGAAAGAATTAGTCTATCATTATGGTGACAGTTATTTAGATGAAGACACAATTATAAGAAATACTAACCAATTTTTAAAAATTGGTTACGAAAATTATTCAGAAATATTTAAAAGCCTAGAAGAAAATGATTATATTGTTATAAATAATGATGAGTTTTATTTGAAAGAAATATGGGATGCCGAAAACAACATAACAGAAAGAATTTACCATCTGGCTTCAAAGAAGACTAAAGAAAATAAAAAACTTCCAGCTTTAATAGAAGAAATGGAAAAAATCAACAAAATTAAATATAATGAACAGCAAAAAAAAGCCATTACTAAAGCGCTTGAAGATAATCTTTTAGTTATAACAGGCGGACCAGGAACAGGAAAAACTACCATAATAAAAGCCATTACCGAACTTTATCAGCACATCAATAAAATAAGCGATTATAAAGTTACCGAAAAATTAGCTCTACTAGCACCAACAGGAAGAGCTAGTAAAAGAATGAGCGAATCAACAAATTTACCAGCTTCCACAATTCATCGCTTTTTAAAATGGAATAAAGAACTAGACGAATTTATGATAAATGAAAATAATAAATCAGATGTTGAACTAGTTATTGTTGATGAAGTAAGTATGATTGATATAAACTTATTTAATAGCCTTATGAAAGGCTTAAAAAGTAACGTAAAAATGATATTAGTAGGTGATTATAATCAACTTCCAAGCGTTGGACCAGGCAACCTACTAAAAGATTTAATTCAAAGCAAATGCATAGATACTATAAAATTAAACCACCTATATCGTCAAGGAGAAGACTCTTATATAATATCTCTAGCACATGAAATAAAAAATGGAAATTTAACCGAAAACTATTTAGAAACATATAAAGATTATACTTTTCTAAAATGTTCTGACAATCATATAAAAAACAATCTAATGAATTTATGTCAGAAAATTATAGATAAAGGTTATGATTATAAGCACATGCAAATTTTAGCCCCAATGTATAGAGGCGAAAATGGAATAGATATATTAAATAAGTATTTGCAAAACGTCTTTAACCCAAAGTCAAAAGAAAAAAGAGAAATAAAATCAGGTGATGTAATCTTTAGAGAAGGAGACAAAATTCTCCAACTAGAAAACATGCCAGATGAAAATATTTATAATGGTGACATTGGAATAATAAAATATATAAAAAATAGTAGTAAAAAAAATGAATTATATATTGATTTTGATGGTAATTTAGTTAAATTTACGCCTAAAGATTTTAATAAAATAAAACATGGATATATAATCAGTATCCATAAATCACAAGGTAGTGAATTTGATATGGTAATTATGACAATGTCTTTTGATTATAAAAGAATGCTTTATAAAAAACTAATATACACCGGAGTTACTAGAGCAAAAAGAAAATTAATTTTAATAGGGCAACCAGACGCCTTCGCTTATAGTGTTCATAATAACAATGAATATGAAAGAAAATCAAAACTATTAGAAAAAATCATGTATAAATTTAAAAAAAATAATTAAAATAAAAATGTATGCATACAAATCATCATATTCTAGCAAGTAGGTGATAAAGTGAACAAAGTTAAAAATGTGGCTTTAATAATGATGGGAAGTGCTGCTACTTTAGCCTATCAAAAATATAACAAACCCGTCAAAAACAAAATAGAAAAAATATTTAATAAAGCCCTTAATGAAACTGATAAAATGTTAGATGAAATGATGTGAAAAAAAGCCCGTTCAAGGGCTTTTTATCGTATAAATGTTTTTTGATTTTTATTTAGTTCTTTAGCGCAACTTCTACTTTCTTCATAAACTTTATTAAACTCATCAATTTCTGCCTTAAAATGAGACATGTAATCATCTATAACATCCTCACTATTAAACCCAAAAAATAATCCAGAAAATTGCTTTTTCCATTCAACCGCATTTTTATCTTCAGCATAAATATTTCGATTAAGAGCATCTTCCCAATTATTTGTTGTTAAAAAATTTTCATTTTTATAGGCCTTGCACATAATTCTGTGTTCATCGTTTTCAAGATAATTGATAAAAATCAATTTTTCAATATTTGGTGTAACAACAGGACAACCATTAGATACAAATTTCCAAGTTGGTTTAATTGAAATTTGTATAATTCTATCATCAACAAATTCACTTTCATTACAAGAATCAATTTCAATTGGAATAGCTGGAAGACCATCAATTTCAAGAGGAAGCCATTTATAACTACCATTAATTCTTTGAAGTCTAATAAAATCTTTAGTATCAATTAAAGCATATCTTTTAATCCCATCATTTATTAATTTAAAAGATTTATAAAAATCATCTACAGTCATATTTATTTCCTTTCTAAAATAAATGCTTAAAACATCAGGTATTATAGCTTAACAAAATAAATATGTCAAACAAATTTAAAAAAATATAAAATAAATTTATATAAATTTGATATAATTATATTGGTGATATTATGACTGATATTGAAATAGCTAAAAAAGCAAAAATAAAATCAATAATTGAAATAGCCCATATGCTAGGACTAAATGATACAGATGTTGAAATGTATGGCAAATATAAAGCAAAAATAAATGTAAAAAGCAAAGAAAGAAAAGGTAAATTAATACTTGTAACATCTACAAATCCAACCCCATTTGGCGAAGGTAAAACAACTGTAACTATAGGAATTCACGATGCCATGCGAAAACTAGGAAAAAATAGTATAGCGGCTTTAAGAGAACCATCTCTTGGCCCTGTTTTTGGCATAAAAGGTGGAGCCACTGGTGGAGGCTACTCCCAAGTAATTCCAATGGAAGATATAAATCTACACTTTACTGGTGATATTCACGCCATAACATCAGCTAATAATTTACTCGCAGCTGCAATTGATAATCATATATTTCAAGGAAATAGCCTAAATATTGATAAAAATAAAATAGTATTTCAAAGGTGTTTAGATATAAATGATAGAGCCTTAAGAACAGTAACCGTAGGTGAAGAGTTATCAAAAAACGTCTCACACAAAAATCATTTTTGTATAAGTGTTGCTAGTGAAATAATGGCCATTCTTTGTTTATCAAAAGATTTAGAAGAATTAAAAAATAAAATAGCAAATATTTTAGTAGCGTATGATATAGCTGATAATCCCATATATGCTAAAGATTTAAAAATAGAAAATGCTTTAACCATATTATTAAAGGATGCTATTAAACCTAACTTAGTTCAAACACTTGAAAATAATCCAGTAATAATTCATGGTGGACCTTTTGCTAACATTGCCCATGGCTGCAACTCATTAATAGCAACAAACCTTGCCCTAAGTATATCAGATTATGTTATAACCGAAGCTGGATTTGGCTCTGACCTAGGAGCAGAAAAATTTTTTGATATAAAGTGTAGAAAAGGAAAACTAACTCCCAATGTTGTAGTTATAAATACGACAATTAGAAGTTTAAAATATAACGGCAATGGAAATTTAAAAGAAGGCCTTTCTAACTTAAATGCCCATATTATTAATATGAGAAAGTATTTAAATAATATTATAGTTTGCCTTAATAAATTTACCCAAGACACAGAAGAAGAAATAGATATTATTAGAAAATATTGTAGTAATTTAAATGTTGAATTTGATGTATGCTCATCCTTTGAAAATGGTAGTAGTGGAGCCATAGATCTTGCCAAAAAAATAATAAATATATCAGAAAAGCCATCCGACTTCAAACTTTTATATAATGAAACAGAAAAAATAAAAACCAAAATAAACATTGTTTCAAAAGAAATATATCATGCATCTAAAGTTAAATATGAACAGCAAGCATTAAAAAATATAGAAAAAATAGAAAAATTAAAATTAGATAAAATGCCAATTTGCATAGCAAAAACACAATATTCAATAAGTGATGATCCCAAAAAACTAGGATTTCCAAAAAACTATGAATTAAACGTTAAAGATGTTAAAGTAAATACAGGAGCTGGATTTATAACTGTCTATATGGGAAATATTATGACAATGCCAGGACTTTCAAAACATCCAGCTTATGAAAACATGCATATAAATGAAGAAAACATAGAAGGATTATTTTAAAAATATCCTTTAACCTAAAAACTAGTTCTATCAAATGAACTAGTTTTATTAAATAAAAAAATTTAATAGTAATTATTATTTTCTAATAAAAAGGATTTGACTATTAGAATAATCAAATCCTGTATATTTTTATTGGTAGCGAGAGGGGGATTCGAACCCTCGACCCTACGGGTATGAACCGTATGCTCTAGCCAACTGAGCTATCTCGCCAAACAACAAAACAATTATAACAAAATAATTGTATTCTTTCAATACATTTTAGAAAATTTTATAAAAAAACAATTCAACAAAAGTGTCAATAAATATAGTAATTTGGTACATATTTAACTAAATATGGTATACTTATTACAAGGGCATTATAAAAAGCAAGATCATCTTGCTTCAACAATTAATTTTATAGCTGTTCTTTCTTCACCATCAATTACAATATCAGTAAATGCTGGAATACAGATTAAGTTTTTACCACTTGGAGCGACAAATCCTCTTGCAATAGCAATAGCTTTAATAGCTTGATTTAAAGCACCAGCCCCAATAGCTTGAATTTCAACAGTTCCTTTCTCGCGAAAAACATTAGCTAAAGCTCCAGCAACTGAGTTAGGATTAGATTTAGCTCTTACTTTAAGTGTTTCCATGTTTATTTCCTCCTTACATTAAAATATATGAAGGAAGAAATAAAAAATGAATAAAAGGGGGAAATTATATGAAAGAAAATTTTGAAAACGAAAAAGAAAAATCATTATATTTTCATGATATGGCACAAGGATCTAGAACATTAGAACTTTTGCTTCACACTTGTTTTAACAATGGAATAATTCCAATTCTTGCCAAAAATGGTCAAGACAAGAAAATGGCTTATGTTATTTTAAAAGTTGATTACAATCACTTAAATACCATAGGAAAATTAATAGATATAACCTTGGAAATACCAGAAAGTGAATTCAACATAAAGTCACACGGAAAAGATATATATGCTGAAATATCATGTTTATCACAAGATGATGATCAACTTTTTACCAGCATTAAAGAAATTGTTGAAGAAGCAACCATTAATAAAAACACCCATAATTTAACATTGATGAACACAATATATAATATTTCAAAAATAATCTATAATATAATAGATGCCGAATTCATTTTTGCAACTAATGAAACGTTATATCGCCAAGGAAAATGTGGCGTTTCAATTTATAAAGAAAAACAATTAAACAAAATAAACTCAAAAAAGGAAGATAATATTGATGATGTTATAAAAAATTTAAAAGAACAAGCAACAATCAATCTTCCAACAATTTTCTTCTGCTCATTTGAACAATTAAGAACGTTTTACTTCGAATTAGATGAAGTTATATATGGAAAGGAAGATGAAAACGATGGATAGTAATTTAAAAAGAAGTATTATTCTAGAAAACTATCAAAACCCACAAAATAAAGGACTAATAGAAAATGATAGTTACAAAAAAGTCAACATGAATAATGAAAGCTGTATTGACGAATTAAATATTCAAGTAAAAATTGAAAATAGTATTATAAAGGACATAAAATTTGATGGAGAAGCATGTGCAATATGTATAAGTTCAGCCTCTATCATGACCGAAGTTTTAATAGGAAAAACAACAGAACAAGCAAAATATATTCTACAAAATTTTCTTAACATGATTGATGAAAAGCCATATGATGCCAAAGTACTAGAAGAAGCTATAGTTTATGATGACGTACATAAAAATCCAAACAGAAAAAAATGTGCCTTACTTTCTTGGTGGGGAATAGAAAAAATTTTAAACGAAATAAAAGCAAGTGAAAAATAACCTTGCGTTTTGCCAAATATCTAGTATAATGAGGTTGGTGAAAAACAATGACAAAACAATTGGGATTAGATGAAAATAAAATAATAGAAATATCTAAAACAAAAAAAGAACCAAAGTGGATGACTGATTTTCGTTTAAAATCATATGAAGCCTTTAAAAAAATTCCAAATCCAAATTTTGGACCAGAGATAAATTTAGACTTTGATTTGATAAACTATTATGAAAAAGTAACCGATAAAGTTGAAAATAATTGGAATAAAGTTTCTTGCCCAATTAAAAATACATTTGAACAAGTTGGTCTTATAGAAGCCGAAAACAAATATCTAGACGGTATAGGCGCTCAATATGAAAGTGAAGTAGTTTATCACAGTATGATCAAAGAGCTTGAAGATAAAGGCGTTATTTTTTGTAGTACCGATGATGCCTTAAAAAAACATCCAGACATTTTTAAAAAATACTTTAATAACTTAGTTAAATATGATGAAAATAAATATACAGCGTTAAATGGCGCTGTTTGGAGTGGAGGCACATTTATATATGTACCAAAAGGAGTAACTATAGATAGACCACTTCAAAGTTACTTTAGAATAAACACTAAAAATATGGGACAATTTGAAAGAACATTAATAATTGTTGATGATGATAGCCATATTCACTACATGGAAGGATGTACAGCCGTTTATCATTCAACAAACTCACTTCATGCTGCTGTTGTTGAAATATATGTCGGCAAAAATGCTAGTTGTCGTTATACAACAATTCAAAATTGGGCAAATAACATATATAATTTGGTAACAAAAAGAGCCATAGTAGATCAAAATGGAACCATGGAATGGATCGATGGTAATATCGGTTCAAAAATAAACATGAAATATCCATCATGTATTTTAAAAGGTGAAGGAGCCAACGGTAACTGTATCTCAGTAGCTGTAGCCAGTAAAAACCAATTTCAAGATGCTGGTGCCAAAATGATTCATCTTGCACCAAATACCACCAGCAGAATAATTAGTAAATCAATCGCCGCTTCTGGTGGTATAAGTAACTATCGAGGAACCGTTAAAATAAATAAAAATGCGATAAATTCAAAAAGCATTGTAAAATGTGATACAATAATATTAGATGATGATTCCAAAAGTGACACTATTCCAAAAAATATTGTTGAAAACACATCATCATACCTTGAACATGAAGCTACTGTGTCAAAATTAGATGAAGAAAAATTATTTTATCTAATGAGTAGAGGATTAGATGAAGAAAAAGCCAAAGAACTTTTAATTATCGGTTTTATCGACGAATTTAGAGAAAATTTACCAATGGAATATGCAGTAGAGTTAAACAAATTGCTTAAAAATTATTTTTAAAGGAGGGGTATCATGAAAAAAAACATAAAAATACTTTTTGTCTTACTGTTAATAATAATTGTTGGTGTTATAGTATATTTCGCTTTAGATACCAATAAAACTAACAAAGAATTATCAGAAAAAATGAAACAAGCAAGTAGTGAATATTTTGAAAATTATATTAGTGCTACAGATAGTATAAACACCTATACTATAACGCTAGAAGAATTAAAAACAAAAGGTGAGTATAATTTAAAAGGTTTAGAAAAATGCAACGATAAATTAACAAAAGCTCATATAACCATCAATTTTAAAACCGGAAAACCAAAAAAAATAGAAACAGAATTAAAATGCTAAAAATAGCATTTTTTATTTTTAATCAAAGCAAACTAGCTCAAAATTATAATTTTAATAGTTCAAATTATAAAATTGAGAACATAAAGCAAGCCAAATTAATAAATTTGAAGCTTTGCCAGATAAAAAATAAACATGTATATTATAACCCGAAAGGAGGGGAAAAATGCTAAACCAAATAGTTTTAGTTGGACGTTTAACAAGTGATCCTGAACTTTATGAAACAGAGACAGGCCGAAAAATGGCTCGTTTAGTTCTAGCAGTTCCAAGAGCTTATAAAAACGTTCAAGGTGAATATGACACAGATTTTATAACCTGTAGACTATGGCAGGGCGTCGCTCAAAGCACAACAGATTACTGCCATAAAGGAGATTTAATAGGCATAAAAGGGCGCTTAGAAACATATAATTATGAAGTTGAAGAAGGAAAAAAATTCTTCACCGAAGTTATAGCTGAAAAAATTACTTTCTTATCAAGCAAAAAACAAAATGCTTAAAAATAAAACCCTTTAAAATAAGGGTTTTATTATGTCAAAAATCATCATATTTTTCTTTAAATTCTTTATAAAATATAGCATCTGGTTTTTTTCTAAATACTTTTGCAATCTTCAAAGCCATATCATAAGACAACTTTCTTTTATTATTTTCAATTTGCCAATAAAAAGATTTACTAATATTTAATCTTTCTGCCATCTCATCACAAGTAATATTACGTCCCATTCTAAGCCTTTTTAATTCGTTCATAGCAAATCCTCCAAATACATTATATATTAACTCAAAGTTAATTTCAACAAAAATTATAACGCAAAGTTAATACAAATGTTTTGTCCAAAAATAATTGTTATAATCTTGCTAATGAAAGGAAAAAGATAGCCTATGGTAGCAGGTCAAAGATTACGGCAGGCAAGGCAAAAAGCCGGATTAACCCAAACACAATTAGCCATTCAAATTGGTGTTAAGCCAGCCGAAATCTCACAATACGAATCAAACAAAAGAACCCCTAGATGGCAAGTATTTAACAAATTATTAGATGTGTTAAATGTGACAGCGGATGAAATCTTAGGACGTAATATTACTGTTCGTGATAACGAAAATTATGAAATAAAATTATCACGGGAAGATTTAAAAATCATCTCAAACATAAAAGAAAATCCCAAACTATACAATTTATTATTAACTGACCCCGAACGAAACATACAAATGATAAATAACAATTTAAAGTATGTTATACCTGAAATAGACAAATAAATTAACTTTTAGTTAATTTCACTGAAACGATAAGATAAACTTGATATAATTCGTTTAGTGGTGATAGAATGACAGGTTATGAACTAAAACGCTACCGTAAAAAACAAGGGCTAAGTGGAAAACAATTAGCAGAATTAATAGGTGTATCTGGAGCAACTATAAGCTATATCGAAACAGGAAAACATATGCCATCATTAAATAATTTAATAAAAATTGGCCAGATTCTAAATATTCCATCAGAAATTTTATTTGAACAAAGTATACCAGCTATAGTAGTTGCTGATAATGAAGAATATAAAATTCATATCTCCAAAGATGATTTAAAAATAATAAATATATTTAAACTATACCCTGAAGTTTACAATGAACTTTGTAAACATCCCGAAAGAACAATTAGTAAAATGATAAATAATCTAAAATAAAACCCATGTTTAAGTAAAACATGGATTTTTTAATAAAATTTAATAAATAAATCTTTATATAGTATCATCTTCTTAAAACAAACATAAAATTAAACAAAGCATATAATAAGTTTAAAATCACACATTAATTTAAAAATAAATAAGGAGGGGTCATAAAATGGATTTAAACGTTTTAACCGAAAGCATAAATGTTATTATTTTAGGAATTTGTTTGTGTGTAGGGTATGCCATTAAAAATATATGGAATAATAATGACTTTAATAAATATATACCATTAATTATGCTTGTTTTAGGAACAATTTTAAGCATAATATCTAACTTTAACAACATTACTTTGAATACAATTTTAACCGGTATGGTAAGTGGATTAGCCTCTACCGGCATGTATGAAATGTTTAAAAATTTAATAAGAAAAGAGTGATAAAATGATAATCAGACAAATGTTAGTTGATAAAAATAGATATAAATATAAATGCCCATATAGTATGAACGCTACTAGAATAGTAGTACATAACACAGCCAATGACGCCAGCGCTAATAATGAAATAAAATATATGATTAGCAATAATAATGAAGTATCTTTTCACCTTGCAGTTGATGATAAAGAAGCAGTTCAAGGAATCCCTTTTAATCGTAATACTTGGAATGCCGGCGATGGAAACGGAAAAGGCAATAGAGAAGGATTGTCAATTGAAATATGTTACTCTAAATCAGGAGGAGACAAATTTATTAAAGCCGAAAAAAATGCCGCCAAAATTATCGCCACCCTTTTAAAAGAAAGAAACTGGGGTATAGATAAAGTTACAAAACATCAAGATTATTCAAAAAAATACTGTCCACATAGAACACTAGATATGGGATGGGATAGATTTTTAAATATGATTAAAAAAGAATTAAATTCAACAGATTATCCATCAAAGCCAAAATATACAGGAAATATTACTTATAAAGTTTATGATAACATAAAGAAAACCTATCTTCCACCAGTTATAAACGACCAAGATTATGCCGGAAATAAAAATCATGCCATAGGTGGTATCAAAGCCAAAGCTCAACATGGAAATTTATATATTAAGTGTCATATTATAGGAAAAAAAGCTTGGGAAGAAACCGTATCTTTAAACGAAAAAAATTTCACCTCATCATCTTCAAATGCATATAGTGGTATTTTAGGAAAAAATATAGATATGGTCAAAATATGGAGTGACTATGGACATGTTGACTATAGAGCATCTTCCGTTGGAACAAATTTTTATGAATGGGTTAGTTCAAAGAACGTTAATTTATCAGGACATAATTCTTATGCTGGAGTAAAAGGAAAACCAATAGATAGAATTCAAATGAAATAAAAACTATTTAATCTGATGTGAACCCCAATTTGGAGACACAAATAAAAAAACAGTAGATTAAAAAGAGAAAAGTTATTTTTCTCTTTTTGTGTAAGTTTTTCTCTTTTTCTTGATTTTTGACTTTAGTCTTGTAGTGTTGTAAAATAATATCCATTCTTCTACAAGTTGAATATATTCTTGTAAAGATGTAATATTATTATTGTACAAAGTTTCCTTTTTTAGAAGAGCATGCCAGCTTTCTATTGGTGAATCATCTATCGGATTTCCTTTTCTAGACATAGAAATCTGTATTCCATTTGATTCACAAATCGCTTTGTACTCATAAGATGTATATTGGAAACCTTGATCACTATGAATGATAAGTCCATGTACATCTTTTTCTTTTGCAAGTGCTTTATTTAAAGTGTCAGTAACTAATTTTAAATCATTTCTTTTTGATATTACATAAGACACAACATGTCTATCATATAAATCAATTATTGTAGATAAATATGACCTAGAACCTTTAAATATTAAATATGTTACATCTGTAACCCATATTTTATTTAATGCATTAGTCGTAAAATTTCTATTTAATAAGTTTGGCTTAACATTATCTTCTATTCTTTCATTTTTATTTTTCTTCTTTGACTTTCTTATATATTCGGCCATCAAATTATATTTTTTCATTATTCTTAATACTTTCTTTCCATTCATAATTACACCATATTTTTGGATTAGACCTTCAACAATCCTCCGATAACCATATGTACCTTTTGAGTCATCAAATACCTCTTTTATTATTAAATAATCATAATAATCAGGATCTTCCTTATTTCTATACTTATAATAAGTTTTTGGACTTATATTAAGTACGGCACACATGTTAATAAGTTTAAAATTATCTTTATACAAATTTATAAATGTTACCTTTTCTCTCGTTGTGCCTTGAGGAAGGCCTGGTATTTTTTTAATATTTCATATCTTTCTTTCCAATCTTCTTTAGTAAGATTCTTTTCTTTATTTCTTCCACGTTTAAAACCGGTTACTTTTTCTGGATGATTCTTTTTATCTGTCCAAGTGCAAATAGTACCAAATGGGATTTTATATTGTTTTGCTAAATATCTAAGAGATATTCCTTCTTTGACCTTATTTATAATCGCTTGCTTTAGTTCTTCTGGATATTTGTTGAATTTTTGTCCTTTTGAAGCCATAAAAAATACACCTCCTTTCGGAAGTGTATTATAACACTTTTATGAACTGTTTTTTTATTGTGTCTACTCTAAGGGGTGCAGTTCAAATCTAATAGTTTTTTTTAAACAGTTTAAAAAATATAAAAAAAGATAACATAATATAGTAAATATCTTCATTTTATGAAATAATTATATATGTAAAAGTTAAATTAATAAACTTAACTGTGATACAAACACAAAAAAATTAAAATAGGAAAAGGATTATTTTATGAAGAAATTAAAAAAAGGAACAATACTAATTATTTTAGAAAACATATTATATTTGTCTTATATATGGTCTTAGTGGAAATGAAACAAGTGATTTTGGCAACTTCAGCAGTGGACTTTTAGTAGGACTATCAATTGGCTGTAATCTTGTTGGTATAGTTTTAACAGTAGCGTACATATCTAAAAATAAAGATAAATGAATATATCAACTTGTTGGAAGTCTTAAAAAAATAGGCAAAATTTATTGAAAAACTAAATAATAAATTAAAAAAAATATAAAAAAACTTACACAAAACAAAAAAACATGCTACAATAAAAGAAACAAACATATATTAGGTTATAATTGGAAACGCACATTATTTTAATAATGATAACGAACAACACAAATCATATGTGTTGTTTTAATATTTAAAATTATTATAGAAAGGACGTTTTAATTATGCCAAAAACAAAATTTCAAAAATTTGTATATACCATTATCATGATAATATGTATGGTATATACAATGATTTGCTATAATATAGCATTAAACACAGGAGGACTAACAAATCAAGTATTTGTAGCAGCACTAGGAGAACTGCCAATAATGGGAATTATTGCTTTTATATTAGAATTTTTCTTTATAGAAAAATTAGCCCAAAAATTAGCATTTAGACTTGTAGACCCCAAAAAAGACAAACCAATCTTTGTAACATTAGCATTGTCAACAATGATAGTATGTCTAATGTGTCCGATAATGAGTTTTTTAGGCAGCGTATTAGTTGGCTTTGCCGGCCCAGAAAAAATAATATCAAACTGGCTAAAAGC
Organism: uncultured Bacilli bacterium; assembly: GCA_934183155.1. GTDB lineage: Bacteria > Bacillota_I > Bacilli_A > RF39 > UBA660 > Coprosoma. Next base: position 208,382 of record CAKPSB010000001.1, read on the forward strand.
ATTTATTTTGAATTTTCCAATGGCTTTATGTTCACAATTATTTTATATTGGACCTTTTGTTAGATTTATATTTAATAAAATATTTAAAAATAAAAGCAATTCATAAAATTATCATAATAAACAATATAAGTGTACTTTTAAGATATAAATATGTATTTATATCTTTTAACGTTAAAAAAATTATAATACAAGGAATTTCTGATGCTACTGTTCTATTAATTTGAAATTATTAAAAACTAGTAAAAAACTTGTATATTTACTTAAAAGCTCTCTAATGAGAACTTTTTATTTATTATAAAAGATAAAGGAAAATTGATAATATAACAAATAAAATTATAAAAGTTGGAGCTTTTTCAGAAATATAAAAATGCAATTAAAAGTTATTGTGCTATCCATAATGTAGATAAACGATTGAATTTGGGCGGTATAACTAATATTAAAGGAAAAGATTTACCATATTGTATGGATAGGAAGTTTCCCATGTCAAGATATTAGTTGTGCCGGAAAAATGAGAAGATTTGAATTTACCAGTTCTACTTAATTTTCTAAAAAAATAAGAAAAAATAAAATTATATGATAAAATATAATTGTGGTGATGATTAAAATGGAATTAACTTTATTGTCTGAAAGACAAATTTGGTGTATTGATAACAAACCCAACTTAGAAGTAATTAGAAAATATGGAACAAAAGCTGCAATCACAGATTTATGTATTTTAACAGGTAGTCGTTTGTGGGAAGGTACTATTGATGAAGATAAATCTTTAGCTGGTAGAACTGGTTGTTTTTGGACTATATCTTATGATAACGGTAATGATGTCCGCTCGGTCCATTATAATGGTAATATGCACTGCCAATTTAGGAATGAACGCTGCGGTGCTGTTCGCCCAGTTTTGCAATCTTCTGTAATTTTTTCCCAAATCTCCCCAAACAGAGTGAGGGGATATAATGGAACAGAAGAAGTAGAATATGGAGAATATCCTCAAAATGCTGCTGATTCAAAAATGCAAAATATACTAGAGTCATTATATAATAATATAGGAATGAATAAAACTGGAAGAAGTTATACATTTGATTCAGTAAAATTTGATGATTATGATACAGGATTCAAACCAGTAACTTATGAAGAATATGAATATCGAGGAAAGAGATATATTCGTATAAAAGCTAACATTTATGAACCCGCCTATCGTCGTGGCAACTATAAATTCAAGCTTTCAAATGGTGTTGAATATAGAGATGGTGATTACGTTTGGGTAGAAGTATCACCAGTTAAATGGCTCGTAGATGATAAAACAGGAATTTTAATTTCAAAAAAAGGATTGGTTTCTGGAATAAGATTTCTTGATAGAAATCATAATTATAAAGGTGATTTTGATGAAACAGAAATGAAGGAATATCTTGATGAATATATGCTACGCGATTTAACTCAAACAAAAGCTAAAACTGAAGAAGAACAAAAACAAGCCGAAAGAAGAAACCCTTATGGATTTAATTTTGACGGTGTCACAGAAGAAGACATAATAAAAGGAGCAGTAGAAAGTAATGTTTCAGTTTTCTTGCATGGTAGATCAAGTGAAGGCAAATCTGCAAGAGTAAAACAATTAGATCCGGATTGCGAAATAATATATATGAGAAATGCAACTCCAGATAGTTTGAACGGTAAGAGCGTATATAATGCATTAGCAGGAGAAATGATTGACGTTCCACCAACTTGGTATTCAAAAATAAAAGAAAAATGCGAAGCTGAGCCAGATAAAATTCATATAATATTCTTTGACGAATTAACAAATGCACTTCCTTCAATTCAAGGTATGGCATTTAATATAATATTAGATGGTGAAGTAAATGGTAAATGGAAATTACCAGCCAATGCCAGAATAGTTGCCGCAGGAAATGACTTAAATGATTCACTAGCCGCAAATCAAATGGCAGAACCATTATTTAATAGATTTGCCCATGTATATATTAATACTACAGTAGATAGTTGGTTAAAATGGGCATCTACACCTAAAGAAAAATATGAAAAATTAGATTATAAAGAAGAAAAGCCAACAGCAAAAATTCATCCATCCGTATATGCTTATATAGCATATAAGTCATATAGTGGACATGATGTTTTGAGAACTCCATACACTGGAGATAAACCAAACGCAGATCCTAGAAAATGGGAAATGGCATCAAAAGTATTATTTAAAACAAAACAACCTGAAATGTTAAGAGCATTGATAGGGGACGATTTAACAGGCGATTTTATAGCATTTGCAAAACAACAAGTAATAAGTGTAGAAGATGTAATTAATCATAATTACTCAAGTAGAGATTTAGAAATGGATATATCACAAAAATTTGCAACAGCAGTTGGACTATCCTCTGTTGATGATGAACATTTCGAAATAGTAAGAGATTTCATGAAACAAATAGGAGCAGAACCAAGAGCAGCCTTTGAATCTATGTGGGCACACGGAGATGAAAAAAGATTAGAACATCTCGCAGAAATACAAATGACCGACAACTTATCACAAGGAGAAATAAGAAAATGAATAAAGAAAGATTAAACTTACTAGAAAATTATATTGAAACGGGTGTCGCACCATTATTAGTTCCAAATGTTCCATCTAACGCATTTAGTAATTCAGTTATTTTGAAGTCAAACATAGATGAAAAAGAATTAAATGGACATTACGAAAATGTAGAGTTTTGTCCACCAGCATGGTATAAAGAATTATTAGAAAAAAGTAAATCAGGATATACTATTTTAGTTATAGAAAATATAAACGATATTTCAAAAGAAGAGCAAAATAAATTTATTGAGATACTTAAATATAAAAAAATTAGCACATTTGAATTGCCTAAAAATTGTTTGATTATTGTTACTTGTTCAGACTTAAATAATAAGAAAATTAGTGAAGAAGTGTATTCTTTACTAGCACAAATTTAAGGATAGTTTATGGATATAGAATCTATTAAAAGACGTTTGTTAGTTAAGTATCCTCTCTTTGGAAGTGTAGTAGCTAATTCTAAATTTATTGCTGAAGAGTCAATAGAAACAGCAGGTACAGATGGTAAAAATATTTACTATAATCCTAAATTTATAGAATCTGTTACCAATGATCAACAAACATTCATATTTGCTCATGAAATATGTCATATAGCATTTAATCATATATTTAGAAGTGAAGGAAAAGATAAAGAACTATGGAATATAGCAACCGATTCAGTTATAAATGCTTTTTTAAAACAAGATGGCTTACCTATTTTTGAAGGTGGAGTTGATATACCTGATGCTATCAATTATGATGCAGAAGAAATGTATAAAAAAATTTTAGAAGAAAAGCAACAGCAAAGTAATGATACTAAACAAACTGTAGATGGGCAGCAAAAATCGCAATCTAAGCAGCAAAATAGTTCTAATAATGAAAATTTACAGGGACAAGATAAACAATCACAAAATCAAAGCAATAGTGAATTAGAGGAAAACTCAAATGAAGAAAACCAACAGCAAGATGTTGGACACGACACTCATTCTATGTGGAATAAAGCAGTAGAAAAAATGCGCCAACAGCAAAATCATCTTGATGAAAAGCAAGAACAAGAAAATAAAAATTCATCAGAAATAGATGAAAAAGAAACATTTAAACAAAATAAAATAGAAAGAAAAAAACAATTAGAAGAATTAAGAAAAGCATTAGCTAGTCAGTCACACGGATATATCAACACTACAAATAGTGAAAAAAGAAATATAACTAACATTGGTATATCTAAACCACTTATTGATTGGAGAAGATTGTTAAAAGAAGCAGTAAAGTATGACGTTGATTGGTCATATCAAAATGCTGGAATAGAGGACGGCGTTGTTACTCCATATTTAGAACAAATGCCAAAGCCAGAGACAGAAATTGTTTTAGACACCAGTGGTTCTATTGATGAAACATTACTCAGAAATTTTTTAAGAGAATGTAAAAATATATTACAAACATCTATTGTTAAAGTTGGATGCTTTGATACACAATTTTATGGTTTTACTGAAATTAAAAACGAATCTGATATTGACAATTTGCCATTTTATGGAGGTGGCGGAACAGACTTTGAAGTGGCGGTTAATGCATTTACAAAAAGAGTTGAAAATAAGATAATTTTTACTGATGGTGAAGCTTCAATGCCAAGAACACCAATAGATGCAATATGGATAGTTTTTGGTGGTGAAAGAATTAATCCCAAAGGTGGTAAAGTGATTCAAATAGATGATGAGCAGCTTGAAAGACTATACAATTACCAAATGACTAATGAAACAAAAAGAAGAACAAGATAAAATAAAGATTTACAAAAAATTGTTAATTTAAAATTATATTGTTTTCTGATATAATATGGCAAAAAAAGGAGAAAGTTATTATGGATTACTTAAAACTTATTAAAGAAACTTACGAAGAAGTTATGCAAGAGTACAAAACAAAGGAAGACAAAGGTTCATTTGAAAGCTTATTTGTTGATGTCGCAGAAAAACTCATGGAAACTCAAAACGAGGATTACAAAACAATATTTGAGCATATATGTGATGATTATATGGAAAGCGTAAAAGCAATTGCTAAATTATCACCAGGTTTATCTACTGGATTATATGATGCAAAAGAAAATATTGTTTTAAATACATATGATGGAAAAATGTCTGACATTCCAAATGATGAAGAAATAACTGAAGAAACAGTTTTTGATGCATCAAGTATGACAAAAATGTTTACATCAATTTTATTGTTAAAAGAAGCTGAAAAAGGAAATATTGATTTAAATAAAAAGTTTTCAGACTATAATCCGCTTCTTAGTAATGTTGATGTCCCTATAATTGACGCTTTAAAATTTGGTGTTAATTTAAGGACTGATGGAAGACTTGATGAATCAGGCTTATCCAAAGAAGAAAGAGAAGAAAGATTTAAAAGTACCCATGTTTTTGAAAATGATACATTTATATATAGTGATATGCCATATATGTTAGTACCATTAATTTTTGGAAAAACAATGGAAGAGGCAACTGTAAATTATATAAAAGAATTCTATAAATTATATAGAGATGAATTAGGTCTTTCTAAAACAGGATATAGTACAATTGGAACGACGGGAGGAACTGTAAAAGCAAATTTTGATAAGGAAAAAATAACATATGAAAAAGAGTACCTTTATGATCCAAAAGCACGTATTTTTGAAACAGAAGTTGGATATGTATCAGGGCATGCAGGAGTTACAACAAACGTCGCCGATTTAGAAAAATTGTTTAAATCATTATCACAAGGTTTATTAAGTGAAAAGTCACTAAAAGCTCTTGTAACAACAATTCAACCAGAATCAAAGACACTACACGATAAAGAAGGAAATGAAGTTTTAAGAAATGATAAACCAGTTAATATTAATCATGCAATGGGAGTATATATTAACACCGGTAGTGTCAGAATTAGCGATATTCCAGCTAGATATTCAGATAGTTCGTTTGCCGCTGAAGGTTCCACCGGAACATATTCAGTATTTGATATAAAAAATGGAATTAACATGACTTATTTATCAAATATAAAAAGTGGATTATTTCATAAACAAATTGACACCGAAAATTACATATATGGTGATGATAATGATGAAATGCCTAAACATTATCAAACAACATTAGTCTCTGGAACAGGAACAATAAAAGATGGTAGAATTTCTAGACCAGATGGTACTTTTATGACATATGTAAGAGCAACAAATAACTTTAAAGAAGAAGGCTTAGAAACCATCCTAAAGCTTAGAATTGCTAAAAAAGTATTAATAAAAAAAGCCTATTTAGAATGCTCAGCTAATGAATTAGAAGCAGCATTAAAAAGTATTGAAGAAACTTTTTCTAATTCAAACTTAAGAGAAAAACAAAACAATCATATTAAATAAGTAAAATTTAATTTCACTTTTAAAAAACAACTTATATGGATAGTATTTTAAAAATCATTTATGCTATAATTTATATACAAAGCTATATTTACTCGAAAGTGAGATGATAAATATGAATCCAGAAAAAGTTGGAAAGTTCATTAAAAAAATAAGAAAACAAAACAATTTAACTCAAGCCGAATTAGCAAGCAAATATGGAATAACATATCAAGCAGTTAGTAAATGGGAAAATGGAATTAATCTTCCTGATATAACGCTAATTAGACAAATGAGTAAAGATTTTAATATAAGCGTTGAAGATATATTAGATGGAGAGTTAATAACAAAAAAGAAAAATAAAAAAGTCAAAATTGTTATAATAAGTTTAATAATTTTTATAAGCGTAGTAATTATTTTAATAAACAGAACCAATGGCACATTTAACTTCAAAACAATATCTACAAGCTGTGAAAATTTTAATGTAACAGGGAGCCTTGCTTATGATAATAATAAAGCATCTATATATATATCACATATAAAATACTGTAGTGAAAATGATAATACAATATACAAAAAAATAAAATGCGATTTATATGAAAAAAACAACAATGAAATAAAAAAAATTAGTAGTTGTGTTTCTAAAAAAAATACAAAATTAAAAGAATATTTGCAAAAAGTACAATTAAAAATAGATAATTATAATAAAATTTGTAAAAATTATGGCAATGATAACTTGTATTTAGAAATAGCCACTATAAATAAAAACAATAAAACAAAAACATATAAAGTGCCACTAAAATTAAATAAAGATTGTCCAAAGACAAACAATTAATCTGTACATTTAAAACTCAACATCATGTTGAGTTTTTTCAACTATTAAGTTATAGTTTTTTTTATTTTCAATTGTTACATTATATTATGGGAGAAGAAGTATGAAAAAAATAGAAAAAAACAAATCATAACAGCATATAAAAGAAAGGTGATAAAATGAAAAAAAACAAAAAAATTATGTTACTAACCATAATTATAACAGTAGCCTTAACTACATTCTTTATTTTAAATAATAAAGGTAACAATAAAATATTATTGAAAGAAACTAAAAGTCTAACCACAATGCAAAATGAATATGAAAAAGATTTTAGTACCAAAGGTTATACAATAAATAAACCAAATGTAATTTTAGATCCATATAAATCTTCTCCTCTAACAGCCCTTATAATGTTCGAAACGGATAATAAAGTAAGCCCTAAAGTTACAGTTATTGGTAAAGATAAAAACACAACATTTACTCAAACATTTGAAGAAAGTAAAAAACATTATTTATCCATTTACGGTTTATATCCAGATAAAAAAAACATAGTAAAAATAGAATATAAAGATAATAATAAAATAATTACTAAAGTAGTAAAAATAAAAACAGCCAAATTACCAAGTGACTTAGTGCTTCCAACAAGTGTCAAAGCTGATAAAGATAAGCTAAACAATGAGTTATATTTTTTTACCCCATCAGTAAAAGGATATAGCGTCGCCTACGATGTTGATGGCTGCGTTAGGTGGTATTTAACACATTATGCCTTATGGGATAATACCAGATTAAAAAACGGACATATACTTGTTAGTACAGAAAGACCAATTTATACCCCTTATTATATGACCGGCTTATATGAAATAGATATGTTTGGCAAAATATATACAGAATATTCACTTAAAGGAGGCTATCATCATGATTATTATGAACTTCCAAGTGGTAACTTATTAGTCGCCAGCGATGATTTTAATAACGACAAAGGAACAGTTGAAGATTATATTGTAGAGTTAGACAGAAAAACAGGAAAAATTGTAAAAACATTTGATTTAAAAAATATATTAAACATGAATGATGGTAAAAGTGAAAATTCAACAAATTATGATTGGTTTCATAATAACTCTGTTTGGTATGATAAAAAAACGAACTCAATAACCTTATCTGGAAGACACATGGATGCCGTTATAAATATAGATTATAATACTGGCAAATTAAATTGGATTATTGGCGATTCAACTAATTGGAGCAAAAAATATCAAAAATATTTCTTTAAACCAATAGGTAAAAATTTTGAATGGCAGTGGAGTCAACATGCCGCAATGATAACTCCAGAAGGCTATGTATTTATATTCGATAACGGAAATAATAAATCAAAAATAAAATCTAATTACATACCAGCTGATAAATCTTATTCAAGAGGCGTAATGTACAAAATCGACACTAAAAACATGACCATTAAGCAAGTTTGGCAATATGGAAAAGAAAGGGGTAGTAATTTCTATTCACCATATATATCTGATGTCGATTATATAGCAAAAAATCATTATATAATTCATTCGGGAGGTATAGTAAGTGTTAATGGTAAACCATCCAATATTCCAGCAGGACTATCAAACGGTAATGTTGAATTAAAATCTGATACAGTAGAACTATTAAATGACAAAATTATTTTTGAAATAGTTTTACCAACTAATAATTATCGTGTTGAAAAAATGAATATTTATAATGACACAAGCTACAAACTAGGAAAAGCAAAAAAACTTGGAACACTTGGAAAAACAACAATAAATAAAACAAAAAAAGGTGTAATTAACAAAACTAAAAATATAGATAGCATAGCAAAAAAACATAATATCAAACTTGTTAAAGAAGAAGACAGACTCGTATTTAGTGGAAGATTTAAAAGAAACAATAAAGTTAATATAATACTATATAAAAATTTAAATGCTAAATATTATAACGTTAGAATAAGTAAACATCCTTATACGGCCCTATGCATAGACATATTTACCGAAATGGAAAACAAACGAGGAATTAATATTACAAAATATATAAATAGTGAAGGACTAAAAGGCAAATATTCAATATTTATAGAAATTAATGGTGTATTGTATAATACAAAGAAATACGTCAAATTTTAAAAACACATTTAGACTAAATAATGATAAAATTATTATTTAGTTTTTTACTATAATTTTATTAAATTGAAATATAGAGTAGACCATACAATAAATATATAGTTTTTGCTTTTATTTAATAAAAGTAAAAACTTTTCATATTAAAAAACAAAATGGGTGGAAAAATACAAAAGATATTATAAAGTTATTTATAATATAAAAACATAAAATAAAAAATATTGCTGTATTATTTAGATTTATTGAAATGTCAAAAATTGATAATTATTATAGGTTATCGCTGATTATAACAAGAATATAAATAAATTTAGTGCAGTGTTATAACAAAAAATCATGTTTTTAAATGTTTATATGAAATATTAAGATATTATGATTTTTAAAATAAATTCCTTCTATATTATATTAAAAAGTTAAAAAACATGATAAAATTAAACTATGATAGGAGGTGAAATTATGTGGATATATATTATTATTGCAATTATCGTTTTAATTATTATTTACGCTTTTGCTTTATATAATAGTTTTGTAAAACTAAATAATAAAGTAAAAGAAGCATTTTCCACCATGGATGTTTATCTTAAGAAAAGATGGGATTTAATTCCTAATATTGTAGAAACTGTAAAAGGTTATGCTAAACACGAAAAAGATACATTAAAAGAAGTTGTAGAACTACGAAATAGTGCTTATGACAAAATGAGTAATGATGAGAAAATCAAGACAAATGAGCAACTATCTAGTGGTATTAGCAAAATCATGGCTTTAGCAGAATCTTATCCTGATTTGAAGGCTAATGAAAACTTCAAAGATTTAAGTAAAGAGTTAACAAAAGTAGAAGATGATATTGCTAATTCAAGAAAGTATTACAATGGTGTAGTAAGAATTTATAATAACAAAGTTGAAATGTTCCCAAGTAATATTTTTGCTGGATTGTTTGGATACAAATCAAAAACGATGTTTGAAGCAGACGCAAACGAAAGAGAAAATGTAAAAGTTGAATTATAATTATGGAGGGTACAATGAAAAAAAGATTTAAATGTATTATCTTATTTACGGTAATTATACTATCTCTAGTTTTTACTTATCCATTAAATACTTATGCCTCAACAGAACAAACTCCATATATAAATATTAACAATACCCAAAGCTTAGAAGTGGGCGGTTTAGCTTTTACTAATATATCATTTAAAGATTACTCCTTAACGTCTACTCAAGCATTTGGCTTAGCCGGCATAGTAAGAAATAATTCAAATAGGGAAATTAACTATACTTCTACGGCTTATTATTATGATTCTAATTATAAGTTGATTGCGCAGGGATATAATTCGGCAACAGCAATATCAGGATCTAATAGTTTTAGCCAAATGTCTAATTTAAGTATTTTGAATGGACATAGTGTTAATGAGATATATTATTATCGTTTATCAATTGAAACTAATGATAATACAAATTCGTCACTAAATAATACGACAAATTTAACGCCTAGTGAGAATTATCAATATAGTTCTTATGATTATGTTATTGATAAATATGATATTAATATAGTAGTTAATGAAAACAATACTTTTGATATAACTGAAACAATTACTGCATATTTTAATGTTCCTAAACATGGAATATTTAGGACTATTCCATTAAAGAATACAATTACTAGATTAGATGGAACAACTTCAACTAATCATACTCAAGTGACAAATGTTAGTGTTGACAGTGAATATACAATATCAAGAGAAAAAGATAAATATAAATTAAAGATAGGCTCTGCCAATCGAACTCTAACTGGTGAACAAAAATATATAATAAAGTACACATATAACCTAGGAAAAGACCCTATAAAAGATTATGACGAATTATATTATAATATAATTGGAAATGAATGGGATACTGTTATAGGAAATATTACTTTTTCAATAACAATGCCAAAAGAATTTGATTCAAGTAAATTGGGGTTTTCATCAGGAACAACAGGCTCCACTGATAATAGTAAAGTAAAATATAATGTTAGTGGAAACAAAATTACAGGTAGTTATAATGGTATTTTAGGTTCTGGTGAAGCTCTAACTGTAAGATGTGAACTGCCAGAAGGATATTTTGTTGGAACTGGACTTACTTTTGATTTAATGAATTATATTTTTTATTTGTTTCCTATATTATTTTTAGTTATTGCTTTATTATTGTGGTATAAATATGGACGAGATGATCAAGTTGTAGAAACTGTTGAATTTTATCCACCACAAGGATTTAATAGTTTAGAAGTTGGATTTTTATATAAAGGAAAAGCAGAAAATCAAGATGTAACATCTTTACTTATATATTTAGCTAATCAAGGATACATAAAAATCGTTAATGATAAGATAGACTTAAAGGCTGAAAGAATTAATTTGAGTAATACTTCAAAAAATAGAGCTAATCAAAAGATAACTGAATTACAAGATAAAATTGCTGTTGAAAAAAGAACAAACCCAAATTCACAAAAAATAAAATATTATGAAAACATGTTGGATATTTACAAAAATATTGATAAACCAATTGACTATAAACAATATGGCCTTAAATCAACAGTTAACAAATTAAATAAAAAGAACGAATTTTTGATTAAAAAATTAAAAGAATACGATGGAAATAATGTTAATGAACAAATATTTTTAAATGGATTATTTACAAAAAGACCATCAATATCAATTGGCTCATTATTTAGTAAAAATGTTGAACAAGAACCTACAGATAATACCAATGAAGTAACATCAACAGACTTATATAATAATTTTTATATAACCATGAATAGAATATTATCTAATATTAATAATAAAGAAAATAAAAATAAAATTTTTGAAAAATCAGCACCAAGTAAGACCATATTTATTATATTAATGATTATTGCAACATATTGTTTAATTACTATACCACCAATCTTTGCATATGGCGAATCTTCAAGTCTATTATTTGCTTTACTATTTCCAGGTTTTGGATTTACTGGTTTATTTAAATATGTATTTGGGGAAACACAAACTATTTATGTAAATGGTAGAGCAACTTATTCTTCAATAGTCACAAAGATATTTGGTCTTGTCTGGGGATTAGGATTTGGCGGTATTCCATGGGCATTTATGGTGCTACCAGCATTAAAACAAGACCCGGTTTATTTAGTAGGATATGGATTGGGATTAGTATGTGTCCTTGGTATGGTTATATGCTTAAAATATTTACCAAAGAGAACCCTTTATGGAAATGAAATATTAGGAAAATTAAAAGGATTCAGAAACTTTTTAGAAACTGCTGAAAAAGACAAATTAGAAACTATGGTTATACAAGATCCAGCGTACTTTTATAATATTCTACCTTACGCTTATGTATTAGGCGTTTCTGATAAGTGGATTAAAAAGTTTGAATCAATATCTTTACAAGCACCATCTTGGTATGATAGCCTTAATGCATTCGACATGATGACGTTTGGATCATTTATGAATTCTACAATGACTTCTGCACAAAGTGTTATGTCATCTAGTCCATCTAGTGATTCTGGTGGTTCGTCAGGTGGAGGATCATCTGGTGGAGGATCTGGAGGTGGTGGAGGTGGCTCTTGGTAGTCATCCTTCACTTAATATTAGATTGAAGGAAGTGATTAATGTATACAATTAAATGCCCTAATTGTGGACATGAAAATAAAAATACAAATATTAGATGTGAATCTTGTAGTACAGAATTAAATCACATTGAACAGAGTAACAATTTTTTAAATAATGATTATTCTCAAACAAATGTCAAAACCATCGATTTAGGAAGTAGGAAGGCAAAACACATAACTAGTGCAATTTTGATATTTATACTTGCTCCATGGTTTCTTATAGGTTTAACTTTTATTGGTGTTAGTTCATATTCAAAAATAACTGATAACAGTAAATCTAAAAACTATTTAGAAACAGAAGGAAAACTCGTGAGTTATGAAAATTGCCAATACGACGATGATGGCGATGAATTGTGTGACGGTATATATGAATATACTGTAAATGGTGTTACCTATAAAGGTTCACCCAACTTGTTGAGTAATCGTTCAGGATTTAAACAAACTGCAACTGTAAAATATAATCCTAATAATCCTAATGAATATGTTATGAATTCAGGATGGAATAGCATATTAATTATAGGAATAATAACGGTTACTATAGTTACGATAATATTTATTTCAATTAAGCTTTCTATAAAAAAGTTATCAAAAAAAGCAAATGATATTGAAAAAGACAATCCGGTATCTAATACCTAGAATTGTCTTTTTCTTTTTGGATATCTTTATCAAAATTATTAATATTATTCTGTGTCAATTGGGACGGAGTTTTTAACATCGATGCAATTGACAGTATAAAATAAAAACTTACGAACAAATAAGATCGTAAGTTGATTTCAAATGGAGCCATAAAGGTTGAAGCCAGACAACCTCTAATTATCTAAATTATAGGCAGTAATAAACTACTAACTGATAGAAGCATACCATGAAAATACGAATATAGCACAAAAAATATAAATACAGTGACATTTACAGTGACATTTGTGTTATGCTTATATTAGTATGAGGAGTGATATAGGTGAAATTATTTGATGAAATAAACCCAGTGTTTTTTATTGATAATAAAATGAATAATATATTAAATGATATAAATGTTAAACTTAAAAATATAAATGTTAATGATAAACAAAAAAGAAAATATATGATTTCAAAATCTAAAATAAGGTCAATTCATTCTTCACTTGCAATTGAAGCTAATTCATTATCTTTATTTGATGTAGAAAGTATATCAGAAAACAAACTAATATTGGGTAAAAAAGATGAAGTACAAGAAGTAAAAAATGCAATTGAAGCATATAATCATATAAATGAATATAATTATAAAAGTGAAAATGATTTATTAAAGCTACACGGGTTAATGATGAAATACTTTGATGAAGATAATGGTAATTATAGAAATCATGGTGAAGAAGTAAAAAAAGAAGATGAAATAATATATATGGCTCCTGAATCTATTTTAGTTCCACCTTTAATGAAAAGTTTATTTGAATATATAAGTAGTAGTGATTTAAATATTATTATTTTATCTGCCATTTTTCATTATTATTTTGTTTTTATTCATCCTTTTTCAGATGGAAACGGAAGATGTGCTAGATTTTGGGTAACATTAATGCTAATAAATTATGATAAAAATTTTGAATTTATACCACTAGAAGAAGAAATATATTTAAATCAAGAAAACTACTACTTAGCTATAGCAGAATGTCATAATAATGGAAATGCAAATGCATTTATAAAGTTTATTTTACAGACAATTAATTCATCATTAGATAAATTGATAAAAAACAGTAATTTTGTTTGTAATGATATTCAAAATAAAATTATAGAACTAATAGCAAATAATAATAGAATTACACAAAACGAAATAGCTAATATAACTAATGTTAATGTAAGAACCATTAAAAGGCATTTTAAAATATTAATAGATAATTTAATAATTGAAAGAATTGGCTCTGACAAAGCAGGATATTGGCAAATACTAAAATAACTATTAAGCAGGATAAAGAAATTGATAGCGCAACTATATTTAATGTCTTATAAATAAAGAAATTATAGTGCTACCATTTCTTATTTTGCACTTGCAAAATCGAGTTAAAATATGGAAGAACTCTACCATACTTTTGATTTATCACTTTTAATTAATGGATCTGCAAGGTTCTATTTTACTTCCAAATGTTGGATATATACTAGAAATGTTGGATGAATCTTGGATGTTTCAATTAAGTTTATCAAAACGATGGTATAATTATATATAGAAGTGACAGATAAATAGTAATTTGAAAGTGAGGTAAATATTATGGATTGGGTAATTGGATTGATAACAGGACTAGGTATTATATCTGGTATTCTTACTCTAATAAAACGAGATAAGAAGATGGGAATTATTCAGTTGATATTGACTATTATTGTTCCTATTTCAATTTCATTATGGTGCTTGAAAAAAGAAAATTTCGTATTTGGAGGAACAGACTGGGAATTTATGATACAAACTGCTACTATTGATAGAATGCTGGAACCTTGGTTAATACTGGCTTTATTTATAATATTATTAGTTTTAATATTTATAAATATATTCAAACTAATTAAAAAGAATAAATAACAAATTACAAGTTATCACACAAATTATAACAATTCAACTAATCGTTGATAAAAAAATACCCCACTCAACGATTAGTCTGTGTATTTTTTTTAGATAATAATTTATACTTAAATTAAAGGAGGTAAAAAATATGAATCAGATTAAAATAGGAAAATTTATAGCTGAATGTAGAAAAAAGAATAATTTAACTCA
>CAKPSB010000002.1 GCA_934183155.1 uncultured Bacilli bacterium
TTCTTTTTCATCAATTTCACTTATATAATAGTTTAATTTATAATCTCCAACATATTTTTCTAATCTTTTAAAATAATTTTCTGCTTCTTTCATAGTTTTAAGTTCATGATTTAGTTTTAGTGGTATTCCATATTCATCTTCATACATATACACATTACAAGGTGTATTAAATTTATAGTGATTATATATCATATCCTCTAAATAATTTTTTCTAAATTCAATATTAGATATTTCAAATTTATTGTTTTTCTTTTCAATAGTTATATTATCAATATATTTACCAATTATTTTTTGTTTATCTTCTTTTGATTTATTAGACCAATTATTTAAAACATCTGGGTTAGTATAAAATTCTATTTCTTGCATATCTTGTATAATTAATAAATCATTAAGAGTGAAACTTAAAACCTCATATTGTTTTTGTTCTTTTTGTCTTTTTTCTAAATCGGATTTTTGATATTCGATATGTTTTATTTCTTTATCAAAATCTTCTAGTTTTACAACACCTTTAATATAAGCTGTTTTAATTCTATCTAGTTGTTTATCTAAATCTTTAATTTCTTTTTTATAATCTTCTGTTTTATCTTCTAATTTTGATTTAATAAATGGCGTATAGTAATTATTAATAAGGTCATCTTGTTTAGCAAGTTCTAGCATAAATGCTTTTAATTCTTTTTCAATATCTATTTCATTGAAATAAGTTTTACAAGTATTACATTTATAGTAATAGTATTTTTTACCATTAGTTTTTGTAGTAGCATGACCACCTAGAAAATTACCACATTTAGAACATTTTAACTTATTAGTAAATAAATAAGTTGCTGTTCTTTCATAATGTCTAGCATTTCTTAATTTTTGATACTGACAACTTTCCCATTTTTCTTTTGAAACAATAGGTTCAATAACATTTTCATAATAAGTTGGGTGTTTTGTTCTTTTGCCATTTACATAATCGCCTTTATAAAGTTCATTAGATAATATCTTTTGTATTGTAGAATCGTACCAATTAGTTTTTCCTAATACTTTTTCTTTATTATAGATATTAGCAATTGCTTGATGACTTTTACCTTCTAAATATAAATCAAATATTCTAACTATTATATCTTTAGTTAGTGGATCAGGTACTAACTTTTTGTTTTCTCTTTTAAAACCTAATCCAGTTCTATTAGGAATATGACCGTTTTTAATTGCACCTGCCATACCAAATTTAGTTCTTTCAGAACACTTTTCAATTTCATTTTGAGAAACACTAGTCATTATTCTCATAACCATACGACCATTGGATGTAGTAGTGTTTGATTCATCAGCCATACAATCTATATCACATTCATAGTCATTAACAAATTTCATTAATTTTTCAATGTCATATACAGAACGAGTTAATCTGTCTAGTTTTAAAGCAACAATAACATTAATATTACCTTTTTTAACATCTTCGATCATTTCTTGATAAGCAGGTCTTTTGTCATTTTTAGCACTTATTCCTGCATCTTGATACACTTTATAAATATTATATCTTTTAAATTTACAAAACTCTTTTAATCTTTCTTCTTGTTCTCTCAAACTAAATCCTTCTCTTGCTTGGTCAAAAGTAGAAACTCTAATATATATACCAGCACTTTTGATTTTTTCATCCATATTTGTATCAACTCCTTTTCTAATAAAAAAAGGGAGTTAAAAACACTAGTTTAAACTAATATCTTTAACTCCCTATAAAATTCAATATAATATTTTGTTTGCTTTTTCATGTAGTACCTCACTTTCTAATAAAAGACTGGATACTGCTTCCTTTATTGGTTTTATATTGTATCATTTATTTTTAGTTTGTCAAACCATATTAGTTCATTTTTAAGTATTGTTCTAAATCTTTAAACTTAATTTTGTTATTATAACCGTTTATAAAGACATTTTCACTATCTTCAAATATTAAGTAGTCATTGCCTTTAACTTTCAAAATATGGGGTTTTACATAGGCTATATTAGTATTTTTAAGATTTATAATATATCCATTAGTAAAGGAATATTCCACATAAGCAAACTTACATATCATTTCAATCTTTCTTTTTAATTCTTCACTTATTACAAGTTTTTTAGTTTCTATTGTCATAACTCATCACTTTCCTTTCTTAAATAACAAAAAAACTAACTATTTCTAGTTAGCATTTATTACTTAAACTCGAAAAGTTCGAGTTTCCTATCAATCTGGAGCAGGTGAGGAGAATCGAACTCCCGTAGTCAGCTTGGAAGGCTGGGGTTCTACCATTAAACTACACCTGCATTTGATAGACAATACAAATTATACCCGCATTTATGAAAAGTGTCAATAAAGTTTTTAAAAAAAAATAAAAAAAATGAGAATGACAGTAAAAATGATTGAAAAAATGACAAATTTTTATAGAAATATTGTTTATCAAATAAATATAAGTTATACTTATAGAGTATGAAAAATAGGAGGCTCATCAGTATGAAAAAACTTACAAAGCACAAATTCGAATTTTTATTTACAATAGTTGGAATATTAGTATTGCTACTAGGATCAGGATATTTAATTTTTTCTATTTCTAAACTAAACAATATAGAAAACAATTTGAGATTATTTGGCTCCATAGGCTTAGGCATAATTGATTTAATATTGATTTTTTTAAGTCTTCGCTTTTTAAAAAAGCAAAAAAAAGGTAGATTAATCTTTATTATTATTTTGATGCTATTAATAGGTGTAATAGGAGCTTTTGGCGGTTATAACGTTGATAAAGTTTATGGTACTTTAGTTAAAGTTAGTGATACAACTGGATATACTACATACTCATCAAGCTTAGTAACCTTAAGTTCAAACAAAGCCAAAAGCGTAAAAGATATTGGCAACAAAACTTTAGGTATTTTAAACGATAAAACAAGTTATGAAGGAAACATAATACCTAAAGAAATAATTAAAAACCAAAAACTTTCCAATAGTACCAAAGAATACGATAGTTATGTAGCCTTAATAGATGCCCTATTAAAAGGTGATATTGATTACGTTTTCTTACCAACCAACTATTCCGTTATGTTTAGCAGTATGGATGGTTATGAAAACATCAAAGATAAAACAAAAATTATATTAACTGAAAAAAAACAAGTAAAAACAGAAAAAAAGAAAAACAAGACAACTTCAACAACCATAAAAGAACCTTTTACAATTTTACTTATGGGAGTTGATTCAGAAGCAGAAGGACTAAAAGGAGCATCATTTAATGGCGATTCCCTTATGCTTATTACATTTAATCCAAAAACATTAAGTACAACAATATTAAGTATCCCTAGAGATTCTTATGTGCCAATAGCATGCTTCCAAGGACAAAGGAAAAATAAAATAACACACGCAGCTTGGAAAGGCGAAGAATGCATGATTAACACCATTCAAAATTTTCTTGATGTAAAAATAGATTATTATGTTAAAATCAATTTTAAAGGTGTCGTTTCACTTGTCGATAACCTAGGAGGTGTTGACATAGATGTTCCATATAACTTATGCGAACAAAACAGTAATCGTGAATGGGGTGCCAAAACAATTTATATTGAAAAAGGTAAGCAAACACTAAATGGTGAGCAAGCCCTAGCATATTCACGTAACCGTCACCCAAATCCAGGTATGTGTTCAAGTAAGTGGACAAACTATACATCTAATGACTTTATACGTGGTGAACATCAACAAGAAGTCGTAAAAGCTCTTTTAAATAAATTTGAAAACATAAAAGATCTAAACACTATCTATAAACTACTAGACACAATAAGCAATAATATGACAACTAATATGAGTACTGATCAAATTTTATCACTTTATAATGTATTTAAAGATGTTGCTGCTAAAAGCTCAGGCATGAATGACATGGCCGATGTATTAGGTTTACAAAGATTATATTTAAGTGGATATAGTGCAAGAATAATAGATTATGGTGGAACAAATTTATCACTTTACAATTATGTTTTATATAGTGAAAGCATAAAAGACGTCAGTAATGCAATGAAAGAAAACTTGGGTAAAAAGAAAGCAACAACCGAAAAAACATTCAGCTTTGATATAAATACACCTTATGAAGAAAAAATAATTGGAAAAATGGACTCAGGAACTAAGTCATTAACACAACTTCCAAGTTTTGTTGGTCAAAGTGTTAGCTATGCCCAAAGCTTCTGCTCTAAAAACGGTATAAAGGTGACTATCAAAGGCGGAAATGGTAATATCATAAGTCAAAGCGTACAAGCTGGAGCCAACGTTGAAGACGTAAAGTCCATTGTATTAACAGCCGGTGGTACAACTAATACTGTAAAACAAGTCCAAAAAGCTGAGACAAAGACAGAAACAAAAGCAGCCGAAGAAAAACAAACAGAATCAACATCACAAGATACAAAAACTGAAACAAACAAAGAGAAAGAAACATCTACGCCACAAAATCAAGAATAAAGCTTAAACAGGCTTTTTCTTTTTACTTAAATATGATAAAATTATCATGTGAAAAGAGGAATAATATGACAAAAGAAGAATATGCTGATTTACTTTTAAAAACAAATCATGATTATAAATATTATGAAAATGTATATAAGCCAAGGAATTTAGATGAAAAAGCAATGATAACAAGATACGCACCAAGCCCAACCGGATTAGTTCATTTAGGAGCGTTATATGCTTCATTTATTTCTAAAAAACTAGCAAATCAATCAAATGGAGTTTTCTTTTTAAGAATAGAAGATACTGATCAAAAAAGAAGCATTGAAAATGGAATAGAAAAAATTATTGAAGATTTAGCTAAATTCGATATTACTTTTGACGAAGGAGTTACCCTAAATGGTGAAAAAGGAGCTTATGGTCCATATATTCAAAGCCAAAGAAAAGATATTTATAAAGCCTTTGCTAAAAAACTAATAATAGAAGATAAAGCTTATCCATGTTTTTGCCAAGAAGATGCCCTAAAAGAAGACAGAGAAAGACAAGAAAAGCATAAAGAAAGAATAGGCTATTATGGATTTTATGCAAGATGTCGTAACTTAACCCAAGAACAAGTAATAAAAAAAATAAACGATGGTGAAAAATATATCATCCGTTTAAAATCAAAAGGTAACTTTAATCACAAATTTAAATTTAAAGATGAAATAAAAGGAAAAATGGAATTGCCTGAAAATGATCAAGACATAGTCATCATTAAATCAGATGGACTTCCAACATACCATTTTGCTCATGCTGTCGATGACCATTTAATGGGAACCACGCATGTTGTAAGAGGTGATGAGTGGCTTTCATCAGTTCCAGTCCATGTTCAACTATTTGAATATTTAAACTTTAAATTACCAAAATTTGCCCATATAGCGCCAATTATGATTGATGACAATGGAACAAAAAGAAAACTAAGCAAAAGAAAAGATCCATGGGCTGCAATAAGTTATTATCACGAGCAAGGCATTCCTAATAAAGCAGTTATGCTTTACTTAGAAACAATTGCCAATTCTAATTTTGAAATGTGGCTTAATCAAAATAAAGATAAAAACGATAACGAATTTATCTTAGATTTCAAAAAAATGCCTGTAGGTGGCACACTATTTGATTACGAAAAACTCATGAACATATCTAAAAATTATATTAGTACATTAAAAGCCAAAGAAGTCTATGATTTATCATTACAACATGCAAAAACATACGATACTAATTTTGCATTACTTTTAGAAAAATATAAAGATTATTCTATAAAAATATTTAACATTGAAAGAGAACAAAAAAAGCCACGTAAAGATATTGGATATTTTAGTGATGTAAAAAATCAAATTTGGTATATGTATGATGAACTATTTATGCCAGAAAGCTACGAATGGCAAAAAATAACAGACAAAAAAGAAATCATAGATGCCTTAACTACATATTTGAATATATATGATGAAAAAGACGATAAAGATACTTGGTTTAACAAAATGAAACAAGCCGCAATAGAATGCGGATATGCTGGTGAAATGAAAGAATATAAAGAAAATCCCGATAATTATAAAGGCAGTATAGCTGACTTTTCAACAATTATAAGAGTTAGTTTAACAAGCAAACATAACACCCCAGATCTGTTTGAAATCATGAAATTACTTGGAAAAGAAAGAATTAATAAAAGAATTCAAAAATTATTCAAGTAATTTTTTTTTAAAAAATATTTAGCACTTATACTTGACAAGTGCTAAAAACAGTGGTATAACATAATTGTAAAAGAAAGAAGGATATATATGAGAATGTTACCAAGAAGATTTGATTTAGATAGCATGTTTGATGTTTTTACTCCTAATGAAGATATGAAATGTGATATTTATGAAGATAAAGGAAATTACGTTATTGAAGCTGATATGCCAGGAATGAACAAAAAAGATGTTAATGTAGATTATACAGATGGATATATTACTTTAATAGCATCAAAAGAAGAAAAAAATGAAGAAAGTAAAAAAGACTTTATTCGTCAAGAAAGATTTTATGGTTCTATGGAACGTAAATTCTATGTTGGTGATATAGATGAATCTAAAATAGAAGCCGAATTTAAAGATGGCGTTTTAAAAGTAAGCTTTCCAAAAGAAAACGAGAAAAAAACATCAAAATCTATTGAAATTAAATAGCATAAAATGACTGCAAAAGTCATTTTTTTTATTATAAGAAAAATTCAAAAAGCATATCATTAAAATTACACAGACAAAATCTTGACAATTCATAAGGAATGTCTATAATTATAAAATACTAAAAGGAGGAAAAATGAAAAACTATATAGGAATATTAAAATTAACCAAAGCAAAATATAGATTAGCCATTGCCACCATAGTAGATAAAACTAATTATCAAAGCTTAGATAATGTTTTTATAAAAGAAATTCAAAAAAACAAATATAACGAAATTATTCTAAACGGTGATCACTATGTCGGAAAATGTTATGCCGACATATTTATAACAAATTATCACTCAAACATTTTTAAGCAGGCCAACATAAAATTGTCAGATATGCTTGTAACCATAAACGTTAGTAAAATAAGCAAATATGTAAAAACATATGTTGAAAAAGCAGCATCATTAAATGAATGTGATGACATAATAAAAGGAATAGAAAGTAGAATAAAAAATTTAAAAGAAAAACCAAGTCAAAAAACTTTAAAATAATAGTACAATTAGTTGCTTTTTATAGCCATTTATGATAAATTATTAGAAGTTGGAGGGATACTCATGAAAATATTATTAATAATTGTATCTATTTTATTAATTGCAATAGTTCTTTTACAAAGTGGCAAAGCAGTAAGCCCATCAAGCAGTATAATGGGTGGCAATGATGAACTTTTTTCAAACAGAAAAGAAAGAGGTGGCGAACTTTTTATAACACGTCTCACAGCCATATTAGGAGTCATCTTTTTTGCAATCTGTATTGCCATGGAATTCATGAAATAGACAAAAATGTGTCAAATAAGACCAAACAATAAATAAAATAAAAATACACAAGTAAATAATAGGACAAATTCTATTATTTTTTTATTATATTTGGTATAATTAAATATAAGGTGGTAATATGAATATATATGATATGACCCTTTCAGATTTAGAAAACTATTTTGAGACAATGGGTGAAAAAAAATATAAAGCCAAACAAATTTATGACTGGTTATATAAAAAAAGAGTAACAAATTTTGATGAAATGAGTAACGTAAAAAAAACAGTTATTCAAAAATTACAATCAGACTTTAAAATAACCAAACCAAAAATCATAAAAGTTCAGCACGCTAAAGATGTACATAAATACCTATTTGAACTTGACGATTCAAATAAAATAGAAGCAGTATTGATGAACCATGATTATGGTAATAGTCTCTGCGTTTCCACCGAAGTGGGATGCAATATGGGATGCGCTTTTTGTGAAAGTGGGAGATTAAAAAAAATCAGAAATTTAACAGCAGGTGAAATGGTAAGCCAAATATTATTGGTTGAGTCTGACTTAAACATAAGAATTTCACATGTGGTTTTAATGGGAATAGGTGAACCGTTTGATAATTATGACAACGTTTTAAAATTTATCAAAATCATCAATAGTGATTTTGGAATAGCCATTGGTGCAAGACACATCACCGTATCAACTTGTGGCATTGTTCCTAAAATAAAAGAATTTACTAAAGAAAAACTACAAGTTAATTTAGCTATTTCCCTTCACGGACCAAATAATGAAATTAGAGGAAAAATAATGAAAATAAACAAGGCCTATCCTCTAGAAGATGTAATTAAAGCTGTAGAAGAATATATAAAAGTAACAAACCGTAAAGTAACTTTTGAATATATTATGCTCAAAGATGTAAACGATAGTGATCAATGTGCAGTCGAACTTTCCAAATTAATCAAAGGGCTAAACGCTTATGTTAATTTAATACCATATAATGAAACAAGCCATATAGAATTTAAAAAAACACCACATGATAAAGTAATGCATTTCTATGATGTGTTGAAAAAAAACAAAATTAACGTTACTATTCGCAAAGAATTTGGTAATGCGGTTGATGCCGCTTGTGGACAGCTACGTTCTAATTATGAGGAGGGAAAATAATGGAATTTTCTTATTTAACAGACCCTGGTCAAGTCAGAGATCACAATGAAGATAGTGTAACAATCGTAAAAAACGAAACAGGCGAAATTTTAATGGCAGTTGCAGACGGCATGGGTGGTCATAAAGGAGGAGAAATTGCCTCATCAATAGCCATAACCCATATCGGCAAAAGATTTGTAGATACCTCAAGCGTTGGCAATAAAGAAGATGCCATTAACTTTTTAAAAGAAATTGTCAGTGAAGCAAATATGCTAATTTATAAATATACTGAAAATAATCCTGAATCATCAGGCATGGGTACGACCATCGTTATGGCATTAATCACCAAAGAATTTTTACTATTTGGTAACATTGGTGACTCATCTGGATTTGTAATAAAAAACAAAAAAATATATAAAATAACAAACGATCATACTTTAGTAAATTTGCTTGTAGCTTCTGGAGAACTTACCAAAGAACAAGCTCAACATCATCCAAGGAAAAATGTTTTAATGCGGGCTTTAGGAGCCAGCATATCTGTTGAAATGGATGTGTTTGATGTTGAAACAGATATTGACGGTATTCTTCTTTGCAGTGATGGACTTACCAACATGCTTGACGAAACAAGCATAGAAGCTGTTTTAGACAGTGACATGGATATAGACAGCAAAACTCAAAAATTAATCAATAAAGCCAATAACAGAGGTGGAACAGATAACATTTCAGTAGCTTATTTACAAAAGGAGGAAATAAAATGATAACAAGGGGACAACTTATAAATGATCGCTATGAAATAATTAGATCAATTGGCGAAGGTGGAATGGCTAATGTTTATCTTGCATTAGATACCATTTTAAACAGAAAAGTAGCCGTTAAAATATTAAGAGGAGATTTATCAGAAGACGAAAAATTTGTTAGACGTTTTCAAAGAGAAGCTATATCAGCCAGCAGTCTAAACAATCCTAACATTGTAGAAGTTTATGACGTCGGAGAAGACAATGGTAAATATTTTATCGTCATGGAATACGTTCAAGGACTTACCTTAAAACAGCTTATTAAAAAAAGAGGATCACTTACATTGCCAGAAGTTGTTGATATTATGCTTCAACTTACCAGTGCTGTTGCCCACGCACACGCCAGCTATATTATTCATCGAGACATAAAACCGCAAAACGTCATTATTCTAGAAGATGGTAGAGTTAAAATAATGGACTTTGGTATAGCAGTAGCTTTAAACTCTGGAGAATTAACCCAAACAAATAGTGTCATGGGAACTGTATACTATATTCCCCCAGAGCAAGCTAATGGAGGACCAGCAACTACAAAAAGTGACATTTACTCATTAGGAATTCTTATGTATGAACTAGTCACGGGACATGTACCATTTAAAGGAGATAACCCAGTAGAAGTAGCTATTAAGCATATGAATGAACCACTTCCTAGCATTTGTGAATATGACCCTGACATGCCACAATCTATCGAAAACATCATCTTAAGAGCTGCCGCAAAAAATCCTGATAATCGTTATGATAGTGCAGAAGAAATGCACGAAGATTTAAAAACAGCCTTAGATAAAGACCGTTTTAACGAACCAAAAGTGGTGTATAGATATAAAGAAAAAGATTTTGAAATAACTCCAAAATTTAGAGAAACAAGAGAAACACGTACTTCAGAAAAAAACAGTGATAAAAATGATAAAAAAATGAATAAAGCTTTAGTAATAGTTGGAAGTATCGTTGGAATTCTACTTGCCGTCGTTTTATTTATGTTATTTGTTATCCCTAAAATAACCGAAAATGTCAAAGCCGAAATACCAGATGTAACTGGAATGAGTATCTCACAAGCTGAAAATGCCCTAGAAAATGAAGGCTTTGAAGTAGAAGGAAAAACAAAAAAAGAAAATAGTGATAAAATAGACAAAGACAAAGTTATATCAACAGACCCAGAAATCGGCCGTATGATAAAAAAAGGCACAAAAGTTGTTTTAACTGTTTCAAAAGGTTCAGCTAAAATAAAAATAGATAACTACAAGGGACAAAATTATTATGATGTTAAAGCAAAACTAGAAAACGCCCAAATAACCGTTATTATTGACAAAAAAGATGTTCCAACCGCCGATGGAGTTAAAGAAAACACCATTTTACAGCAAGATGTTAAAGCCGGTGAAAAGCTTGGTAAAGGTGATACAATAACCCTAACTATTCCAAACATTTACACAGCTTATCCAGATTTTACTGATGGAACCTATGATGTAAAAAGCGTCGAAAAGTTCTGTGAGGAAAACGATGTAACTTTAGATATAACATATGTTGAAGACGCCTCAAAAGAAGACGGCACAATTATTTACAAAAATATGGCCACTGGTAGCAAAGTAAATAAAAAGGATAATCTTCGAATTAAAGTAGTAAAAAATGCTACTAATGATAAGATCACTGAGGAGCAATAATGCAAGGAAAAATTATCAAATTAATTAGTAACGACTATACTGTTTTTGATGGTAAAAAAAACTATATTTGTAAGGCCCGTGGAAAATTTAGAAACATGGGCCTATCACCTGTAGTTGGCGATGAAGTCTTATTTGATCAAGAAAACAAATATATTTTAAAAATTTTACCAAGGAAAAACATCCTTACAAGACCACCTGTTAGTAATATTGATGTAGCACTAATTATTACCAGCTTAAAACAGCCAGACTTCTCATCAAATCTTTTAGATAAATTACTTATTATATGCGAATTTAACAAAATAAAACCAGTAATTATATTTACAAAATATGATTTACTTACAGAAAAAGAAATTGCAGATATAAAACCAATTATTGCTTATTATAAAAGTATTTATGATGTCTTTATGAATGATGAAATAGATAAAATAACTAAAATTTTCCAAAACAAAGTATGCGTATTTACAGGTCAATCAGGAGCTGGCAAAAGCAGTTTGTTAAATAAAATAAACCCTAATTTAAATCTTAAAACAAACGAAATTTCTAAAGCATTAAATAGAGGAAAACATACAACTCGTCATACTGAATTAATATCAATAAACGGGGGACTAGTAGCAGACACACCAGGTTTTTCTGCCATTGACCTTTCATTTATGACCAAAGAAAATATAAAAAATAGCTTTTTAGAATTTAATAAATATAAAGATAAATGTAAATTTAAAGATTGCTCTCATATACACGAAAAACAGTGCATGATTAAAGAAAAAGTAGCAGATGGTACAATCTTAAAAAGTAGATATGAAAATTATATAAATTTTACAAAGTGAGGTAGATTTATGTTAAAAATAGCCGGATCATTTTTAAAAATTCAAAACGAAAAAGATAAAATTTTAAATTTAAGTAAAACTTGTGACCTAATCCATTTTGACGTTATGGATGGCAAATTTACTGAAAAGCCAACTGTAGATATATCTAAAATGGAATTTTTAAAAGAACTAAAAAAACCAATAAATGTCCATCTAATGGTTGAAGACGTTAAAAGTTACGCTTTAAATGCCAAAAAAGTAAATCCTAATTGTATTACATTTCACTATGAAGTAGGCAACATAGCCGAAAACATCAATTATATTCATTCATTAAAAACAAAAGTCGGTATAGCTATCAATCCAGGAACTGATATAGATAAAATTTATCCATATTTATCTCAAATTGATTTAGTTTTAGTAATGTCCGTTGTTCCCGGAAAAGGTGGACAAAAATTTATTGACATTACAAATAAAATTAATAAACTAATAAAATATAGAGATGAAAATCAATTAAAATACTTAATTGAAGTTGATGGCGGACTTAACAGCGAAACCATAAAAAAAGTAAAAAACGCCGACATTGCTGTAATAGGATCATATATAACCGATAGTTTAGATTATAAAAAAAACGTTTTGAAATTAAAAAACATTTTAAAAAACGGTTTTACATTAGCTGAATTACTAGGAGTCATCGTTATTTTAACAATATTAAGCTTGGTTGCTGTAACTGCCGTAGATAGTAGCATTAAACAAAGTCGTTATGAAAGTTGCCTTGTTCAAAAGAAAAATTTAATTGAAGGAGCTAAAACTTTATTAATAGATTATCCAGAATTACTCCCAGAAAGTGGTTATGGTTCACTTGATATAGCCGTATCAATTTTACAAAATGGCGGAACAATTGATGGCATAAAAGTTAAAGGCGGATACATTGAAGATAATTTAATAAATCCTATAACTGAAAAGCCATATGTTGAATCACCATCTGGAGTATTTGTTAACGTCAGTATGGGAACTGGAATAGACTATAAAGTTATATTTGGCAATAGTCAAGAAGATTGTCATAAATAGGAGGGAATATGAAAAAAATAACATGTGATGGAAATGAAGCTTGTATGCAAGCTTCTTATTTATTAACCCAAGCCATGGGAATTTATCCAATAACCCCATCAAGTACTATGCCAGAATTGGCTGATAAATGGGCTGCAAGTGGCAAAAAAACCCTTTTTAATGAAATACCTAAAGTTGTTGAAATGCAAAGCGAAGCTGGCGCAATAGGCCTTGTTCATGGTCTTTTACAAACAGGAACATTAGCATCAACTTATACCGCTAGCCAAGGGCTTCTTTTAATGATTCCTAACATGTACAAAATAGCTGGTGAAATGTTACCATGTGTCATACACGTTGCTGCCAGAAGTCTAGCAACTCATGCCTTAAGCATCTTTGGTGATCACCAAGATATTTATAGTGTAAGAGCAACCGGTTTTTGTATGATGGCCTCATCATCAGTTCAAGATGCTTATTATCTATCTTTAATAAGTCACCTAGCTAGTATATCCTCATCTTTGCCATTCCTTCATTTTTTCGACGGCTTTAGAACTAGTCACGAACTTAATATGATTGATATTCTAGAAGATGAAGAAATAAAAGAACTAGTTCCGACTAAAGAAATAGAAAAATTTAGAAATAGAGCCTTAAACACCGAAAAGCCAACAACTAGAGGAACAAACCAAAACAGCGATATATATTTTCAAGAAACTGAAGCCCGAAATAAGTTTTATAACGAAACACCATACATTGTAGAAAAATACATGGACAAAATAAACAACTTAGCCAAAACAAATTATAAACCATTCAACTATTATGGTAATAAAAAAGCTACTAAAGTTATTGTTGCTATGGGATCAGTTTGTGAAACGATAAAAGAAACAATAGATTATTTAAACGATGATATAGGCCTTATAGAAGTTCATTTATATAGACCATTTAGTCCAAAACACCTGCTTTCAGTCCTACCTAATACTGTCACAAAAATAGCTGTTTTAGATAGAACAAAAGAAGCCGGAAGCAACGGTGAACCATTATATTTAGACGTTTTAAATACACTAAAAAATAAAAATATTAATATTTGTCACGGTAGATATGGATTATCTGGTAAAGATACGACTCCAGGAATGATAAAAGCCATATATGATATGCTTGATAATCCAAAAGAAGAATTTACCATAGGAATTGATGATGATATCACAAATTTAAGCTTAAAATATAACAATATTAATGTTAATAATAGTTATGAAGCATTAATATATGGATATGGCAGTGATGGAATGGTTAGTTGTAGTAAATCATTATTAGATATTGTCAGCAAAACAGGAAAATATATTCAAGGATACTTTGAATACGATTCAAAAAAATCTGGAGGAGTAACTTGTAGCCATTTAAGATTTTCTAATGATAAAATACATTCCACTTATCTTGTTCACAATCCTAGTCTAATAGTGATTTCTAAAGATACCTATTTAGATGAATTTGATTGTCTTAGTGCAATTAAAGATAAAGGAAATATACTTATCAATACAGCCAAAAGCGATACTGAAATTTTGCAAAAATTAAAACCATACAAAAAAATGCTTAAAGAAAAAAACATCAAAGTATATGTCATAGATGCTAATTATATTGCCTCAAAACATAATCTGTCAAGAAAAATTAGTATGATTATGGAAAAAGCCATATTCAATTTATGCCCCTTCATCAATGAAAAGGCAACTGAATATCTAACCAATTATATTATGAAAAAATTTTATGTTAAAAGTAAAGAAGTTGCTTTAAATAACATCAAAGCCTTGGAAAATTCTATAATTCATGAAATAAAACTAGACGACAGTTATAGTGAATTAACTTTTTCCACTGACAACATTTACAAAGCCCTAGAACATCGAGAAGGTAATAGGCTAAAAGTATCATCATTTAAAGGTGATGGTTTCTTTGAACATAAAGAGCTTCAAAAAGAAAGTATATCCGAATATACACCTAAATGGATAAGTGAAAATTGCACCCAGTGTAGTATGTGCTCACTAGTATGCCCACATGGTGTAATTAGACCATTTATACTAGATAAAGAAGAATATGAAAAAGCCCCAGCATTTATCAAAGAAAAATGTAAACCAGCCCTAGGATTAAAAGATTATTATTTCATTATTGGTATATCAGCCAAAAATTGTACAGGCTGTGGTGTATGCATAAAAACATGCCCAGGAATGCGTAAAAACAAGGCCTTAATTTTTGAAAAAAATAATAATGATTTAATCTTTGATTATTTAATCAGCAATGTCAAAGAAAAAACCAACTTTAAAAAAGAAACAATCAAAGGCAGCCAATTAAAAACTCCAAAATTTGCTTTCCATGGAGCGTGTGCCGGCTGTGGACAAACAGCTTATATAAAATTACTTACTCAACTAACTGACAATCTAATCATTGCTAACGCCACCGGATGTTCTTCAATTTATGGTGGTGAGCTTCCAAGTGTACCTTATAAGCTGCCATGGGCAAATAGCTTATTTGAAGATAACGCCGAATTTGGTTATGGCATGTTTTTAGGCTTTAAAATAGGCCAAAATAAAGTTAAAGAATATATGATAAATCATAAATGTGATTTATTCGATATGTGGTTAAACAATAGTGATGATTATAAAACTACTAAGTATGTTTATGACAATATAGATTTCTCCAAGCATCAAGAGCTTAAGAAACTTGAAAATTATATCGTCTTCAAAAACATATGGACAATAGGTGGAGATGGATGGGCTTACGATATTGGCTTTGGAGGTATTGATCATGTACTTTCAAGTGGAGAAAATGTAAAAATACTTGTCTTAAATACCGAAGTTTACTCTAATACAGGTGGTCAAGCATCTAAAAGTACCCCAATCGGTACAGTCGCTAAATTTGCAAGTTTAGGAAAAAAGAATTATAAAAAAGATTTAGCTAAAATAGCTATGGCATACCCAAATACATACGTAGCACAAATATCGCTTGGTGCTAACATGATGCAAACCATTAAAGCATTAACAGAAGCCAACAATCACAAAGGGCCAGCAATTGTAATCGCATATTGTCCATGCATTTCTCATGGAATTAAGGGAGGTATGAGCTGTTCAGTTGAAGAAGAATCATTAGCCACAAAATGTGGATATTTTCCAATCTTTAGATATGATGGCAGCAAATTTACCCTAGACAGTAGTACACCTAATTTTGATTTATATGATGATTTTTTAGCCGGTCAAACAAGATACAGTATGCTAAAAAATATAAATCCAGAAAAAGCCAAAGAAATTCTTAATCAAAACAAAAAAGAAGCAATCAAAAGATTTGAATTCTATAAAGAATTAAGCAAATAAAAAAAGCACATTTATTTAATGTGCTTTTTTAATACTTTATTTTCAATTTGTTTTATTTTTTTATCATTGTCATGTAAATTATTCATATAATCATCTAAAGTTCCAAAAGCGTAATGATGAAAACTGTTTTTAACAATACATTCAGCAAGTGGAATATTATTGTCATTAAGCGTTTCTAATACACTCTCAACAGTTTGATAGTTCATCTTAACCTCGCCACCATCTTTTGTTAAATAACTGTAATAAACAGGTAAAGAAAGACGCTTAGACCAATCAACATTAAATTCCTTTTCAATATCATACTTATGAAGCCATCCGCCTTTTTCTTTAGAATACTCTGCAGTAATATTTATAGTTTGAATATCTTTTCCAATTAACCCCTTTGTATATCTAGTAGCACCAGCTTTTTCTTTATTAATAAATTTAATTAAATCATTCAATAAAAGATAATAATTATTCATTTCAGAAAAACTTATATCTTTTTTTGTCTCAGAAGCTATTAAAGTAAATAGATCTTCAATCTCATAATCAGTTAAATTCCAATATTTATAAGCAAAATTAATTCTTTCTTTTTTATTAAATGGAGCACCACTATTAGTAAATGAATTTTTAAGTAGTTGGCTAACATTTTCAATTTGTATTTGATCGTTCATTAATTTCTACCTCCTTTAAGTGTTAAAGATTTAACATCACTAGTAAACTCACTAAAAGTTTTATTACCAATTTGCTTAAAAGCCTCTCCCATTATACATACTGCAGGGAATATATCAAGTTCAATTAAACTTAATTTAATTTTTCTAGCAGTTTCTTTATCAATAACAAACTGACTTTTATCTTTACATAATATTGAACGTCTAACATGGTGATTTATTGGTGTATCTTTAAATTGCATATCTTCATCATATTGTTCTAACCAGTTTTGTGGATTATATTCAAATTTGAATAAAGGTAGTGACTTACTATTTATACCATTTTTTACATAAGACAAGCCAAAATTATTTGATGTTATATCCTTAGCAAGGTAATTTGGTGCAGGCTTGCTCATTTTATTAACTGTCATAAATTTAACAATTTGACCTCTCACTTCTTTATTATCAATATTATTTTCAAGAATATCCATAATTGAAATATCACCAACTTCATGATGATAAGCTTGAGCAAATCTAATTTTATCTGTAGTGTCTAAAATAATAGGTTTTTGTTCAATTAATTTAATTAAAGCACTAGTAACAGCAGTCATGTGAGGTTCTTTTTTCTCATCGACATCACTAATTTCTTTAATATAGTCATCTAAAGTATCAGAAGCAAAACGCCTAAAAGCCCCTTCAACAACGCATCTTGATGGATAAATTCCATTTTCCTCAAGTTTGCTTTTAATTGCTTTAGCACACTCTTTATTTATTGTAACAGAAGAACCATCTTTTTTTAAATAGTTAAAAATAATTGGCATTTTTCTAGCGTTACTTACATCAAACTGTTTTTCCACATCATATTCTTCAAGCCAGTTATTATCATCATAGTTTTTCAAAATACCCTCAAAAGCTTTATCACCAATATTAGTAGAATAAAAAGCATATCTGCCGTTTTCCTGAAGTAAATATCTAGCTTTTTTTGTTAATCCATTGCAACAAATAAATTTATATATGGTTCGTTTCTGATCATCATCCACCAAACAATCTCCTAAAATATTAACAATTTTAGTATCTCCAAATATACCATGATACATTTGTGAAAATTCAATTTTTTCTTTTTCACCAAGCTTTTTTTTATAATTATTTGCAATTATAGTTGATAAAATAGTTGCATCACTATGCATAACTTCAGTATTTTCCATAAAAAATTCCCCCTTTAAAAATACGGTGTTTATTATACACATTTTTTAATTTATGTCAAATTTTCTTGTAATTATGATATAATTTTTAAAGAAAGGTGTGATTTTATGAAATTATATAACACATTAACAAAAAAAGTAGAGGAGTTTATACCATACAATAAAAATATGATTACCATGTATACTTGTGGACCAACCGTTTATTATTACGCTCATATCGGTAACTTAAGGACATATATCTCAGAAGACATTTTAGAAAAAGGTTTAAGGTATCTAGGATATAACGTAAAAAGATGTATGAATATCACCGATGTAGGTCATTTGACTGGTGACAGTGATACAGGAGAAGATAAACTTTCTAAAGAAGCCAAAAAAGAAAACAAATCAGTTTTAGATATTGCCGAATTTTATACAAAAGCTTTTTTTGAAGATTTAAAAAAGTTAAACATAAAAAAACCAGAAATTATTTCTCCCGCCACTCAAAATATAGACTTTTATATAAAAATGATAAATAAATTATTAAAAGATGGTTATGCATATAAAGCAGGTGGCAATGTTTATTTTGACACCACTAAATTTCCTAATTATTACGAACTTTCAGGAAGAAGCAAAGACGATTTACTACTAGCTGTAAGACAAGATGTACAAGCTGATCAAAACAAAAGAAACCCTTTTGATTTTGGTCTTTGGTTTACCAACTCAAAATTTAATGACCAACAACTAAAATGGGATAGTCCATTTGGCCGAGGATATCCAGGATGGCACATTGAATGTTCAGCCATCGCTATTCAAAATTTAGGTGAACATTTAGATATACACTGCGGTGGAATAGATAATATCTTCCCTCATCATACTAATGAAATAGCTCAATCAGAATCATACTTGGGACATAAGTGGTGTAACTATTGGGTTCACATGGAATTTTTAAACGATAAAACAGGTAAAATGAGTAAATCTAAAGGTGATTCTAAAGATTTAAGCAGCCTAATAGAAAAAGGATATTCACCAATTGTTTATAGATATTTTTGCCTTCAATCACATTATCGCAAAACATTAGTTTATAGTTTAGAAAGTTTAGATACAGCAACAAATGCTTATAATAAATTAAAAAACAAAATAAAAGGAATAAAAGAAAACCCAAATGAAAAAATAACTAATGTAGAAAAATACCAAGATGAATTTAAAAAAGCCTTTGAAAATGATATGAATACATCAAGCATGCTAACATGTCTATATAACGTAATTAAAAGCGATTTAAATAATGCTTCAAAAATTTATCTAATTAAAGATTTTGATCAAGTTTTATCATTGAATCTATTAGACGAAGAAACTATTGATGATAACTTAAAACAATACATTTTAGATAAAATTAATGAGCGCAACATAGCTAAACAAAACAAAAACTACACTCTAGCCGATAGTATTAGAGAAGAACTTTTGTCTAAAGGAATTTTGCTTAAAGACACAAAAGATGGAGTTAAATTTGAAATTAGAAAGTAACGCACTATTAATTATTAATAAGCCAAAAGATTACACAAGTAGAGATATTGTTAACATTATTAGCAAAAAATTTCAAACAAAAAAAGTAGGGCATAACGGCACTTTAGACCCATTAGCAACGGGTGTTTTAGTTATCTGTTTAAATAGATATACCAAATTAAACGAAATTCTTTCATCAAAATATAAAGAATATATAGCTTGTGTCAAACTAGGTATTGCAACAGATACCTTAGATATTACCGGTAACGTTTTAGAAAAAAGAAATATAAAATTAAATAAAAAAGATTTAATTAACATATTAAATAAATATATAACAACATATAGCCAAGAAGTGCCAATTTATTCAGCCGTTAAAGTTAATGGAAAAAAATTATATGAATATGCCAGAAAAAATGAACAAGTAAATTTGCCAAAAAAAGAAGTCCAAATAAAACAAATAGATCTTTTAAATTTTAGCAATGATGAATTTACATTTAAATGTTTAGTAAGCAAAGGCTGTTACATTAGAAGCTTAATTAGAGATATATTAAATGATTTAAACGTTATTGGAACCATGAGTAATCTTCAAAGAACAAAGCAAGGAGTATTTTCCATAAAACAAGCAAATAACTTAGAAGAAATATTAAAAGATAATTATAAACTATACAAAATAAAAGACATCCTAGATATACCAAAAGTTACTATAAAAGGTGACCTATTAAAAAAAGTATACAATGGCGTCAGCATAAAAGGAAATTATCCAGAAACTGTACTGTTTGTTGATGAAAATGACGAAGAAATAGCCATTTATAAAAAAGAAAAAGATTTATTTAAAATGCAAATTTTATTAAAAACACCTAATTAAGGTGTTTTTATCATATTTCTTTAATTTATAAAACCAGTAAACAATATATTAAAAAAACAAAAGAAATTTAATTTATTTCAAGAAAAAAATTAAATTTAGTTTACAATTTCTTTGCAATAATGTAAAATTATAGTATAATTAATGATAGACCGTAGGAGGATGATGTTATGAAACATGTTTATGCAAGCATGGAACTTGGTAGTAGTTCAATTAAAATTGTTGTTTGTGAACTTTACAAAAATCATTTGAACTTACTAGCTGCATCAACAACACCTTCTAGAGGAATAAAAAAGGGGTTAATCGTTGAACCGGATTTAGCTAAAAAATCTATTATGTTAGCCTTAAAAGACATTGAAGATATGATAGGGGTAAAAATAAAAAAAATCATTGTTTGTATTCCTAATCATTTAGCTGAGTATAAAATCATAAAAGGACAGTGCAAAGTTGCCGACGACCTAATAACGGCCAAAGATATGGTAAATTCTTATAAAGATGGTATTAGAAAAAATATTCTTCCAAATGAAGAATTTATAACTGCCTATCCAATTGATTTTAAAATAAATAATAAAACGGTTATGAAAGATCCAAAAGGTTTTCCTGGAACCGTTTTAACAGGTAGAGCTATGATGGTAACAACCCCTAAGAAAAATATTTATTCCACTGCCAGCATTATTGAAAGTCTTGGCATAGAAATCGTTGATGTTTCAGTTGGAAGCATTGGTGATATAAATTGCTTTAGAGATGAAAAATTGGATAATAGTATAAGTGCTATCATTAATATTGGGGCAGATATTACAACAGTATCTTTGTATAATAAAGCAATACCAGTCAGTACTAAAATTATAGGTGCCGGTGGTCGTGATATTGATAAAGATTTAGCTTATGCATATAAAATTGATATTAATGATGCCAGAAAAATGAAAGAAGATTTTACACTAGCACATAAAAGAAATGCTAGGTCATCTGAAGTTTATGAATTGCAAAACATTGATAATGTAAAAGTTAAAATTAATCAAGTAGCTGCTTCAGAAATCGTCATGAATAGAATTGAAGAAATACTATCTTTAGCAAAAAAAACATTAAATGACTTAACAAATAAGCCAATTCAGTATACAATAGTAACTGGTGGAACTAGTAATATGCTAGATTTTGAATATTGCTTAAATGATATTTTGCCAAATAGTAAAAAAGGGACTGTGAAATTAATCGGAGCTAGAAATAATAAATATAGCACCGTAATTGGAAATATAATTTATTTCTTAAATACATTAAAACTAAAAGGAATGGATTATTCAATGTTTACCGAAGATGAGATGGATGAAATTTCATCAGTTAAACAAAATACATCAGATGATACAATGCTTGGAAAAGTATTTGGATACTTTTTCGGCGAATAGGAGGAATTAAAAATGATGGGAATTGAAATGGATCAACTTGCAAAAATAAAAGTTATTGGTGTCGGTGGCGGTGGATGTAATGCCGTTAACCGAATGATTGAATCAGTAGAAGGAGTCGAATTTATTGTAGCTAATACTGACTCTCAAGTACTTAATAATTCAATGGCAGAAAATAAAATACAAATAGGTAGTGAATTAACACACGGCCTTGGAGCAGGAGCAAATCCTCAAATAGGTAAAGAAGCTGCTCTTGAATCTAAAACCGAATTAGAAGAAGCATTAAAAGGAGCCGACATGGTATTCATAACATGTGGAATGGGTGGCGGAACCGGAACAGGAGCAGCGCCAGTTATTGCTGATATTGCTCAAAACTCAGGAGCCTTAACAATTGGAATTGTTACTAAACCATTTTCATTTGAAGGTAAAAAAAGAATGACTCAAGCTTTAGCCGGAATAGAAGAGTTAAAAAAACATGTTGACACCTTAATTGTTGTACCTAATGATAGATTAAGAGAAATCATCGATAAATCAACACCACTTTTAGATTCATTCAAAGAAGTAGATAATGTTCTTCGCCGTGGTGTACAATCAATTTCAGATTTGATAGCATGTCCAGGACTTATTAACCTTGACTTCGCCGATGTTAAAACCGTAATGGAAAAACGTGGAAATGCTTTGATAGGTATTGGAGCAGGAGTAGGTGAAGACAGAGCTGTTGAAGCTGCCAACCAAGCTGTATTGAGTCCACTTTTAGAAACTTCAATCGATGGTGCAACAGATGCCATTATTAACGTAACTGGTGGACCTAATTTAACATTATTCGAGGTTGAAGAAGCCGTAGAAACAGTCAGAAAATCAGCTAATACTGATATAAATACAATATTTGGTGCCGTTATCAATGAAAACTTCACTGATGAACTAATTGTAACTGTAATAGCTACTGGATTTGACCAAGAAAAAGAAAAGAAAGAAGAAGAAACA
This sequence comes from uncultured Bacilli bacterium, assembly GCA_934183155.1. GTDB lineage: Bacteria > Bacillota_I > Bacilli_A > RF39 > UBA660 > Coprosoma. Next base: position 22,743 of record CAKPSB010000002.1, read on the forward strand.
CCAATACCTGGTCTTGATGACGAAGATACAGTTATTCCAGCATTCTTACGTAAAAGAAGCAATTATTAAAATAGGAAACAATATAGATTTCAATTTATATTGTTTTTTTATTACAATAAAAGGAAATTAAAAATATCTTTACTATGTTAATAAATGTGAACAACTTTTATCGACAAAAAAAGTTTAATAAATTTTGTATAGTATAGTAGAGGTGATTTTCAAGTGAAAAAATATGCTTTACCCATAATAACATCATTAACAATCGGAATTGGTATGGCTTATTTCATAATTAAACAATATGAAACCATGCCTTCATTAGCGGTTTCATCACAGGCAGAAACCCTATATTACATTCAAAGAGGAGTTTATTCAGACTTTGATAATATGAAAAATAATATGAAAGAATTTACCCATTATATATACAATGTCGAAAACAACAAATATTATACTTATATTGGAATAACATCAAGTAAAGAAAATTCTTTAAAAATTCAGAAATACTACAAATCAATAGGCTACGATACATTTTTAAAATCAAAAATCACAGATAATAAAAACTTTATAAAAATATTAAAACAATACGATGAACTTCTAGCAAAATCAAACGAAGATGAATCAGTTAAAGTTATTTGTAACCAAGTTTTAGCTAAATATGAGGAATTTATAAAATGAATGTAAAAATAAAAGAAATACCCCTAAATGAAAGACCAAGAGAAAGATTAATTAATAAAGGAGCTGCTAGTTTAAGTGATGAAGAATTGTTAGCAATTATCCTAAAAACAGGTTATAAAAACATGTCCGCCAAAGCCCTTGCGGCTTATATTTTAAGCTACTTTAAAGGTATAGAAAACCTAAAAGATATTGACTATTTTAAAATAAAAAAAATAAAAGGAATAGGGGATGCAAAAGCCTGTGAATTAGTTGCCTTAGTAGCTCTTTCAAAAAGAATAAATAGAAAAATAGTCACATTAACAGGAGTTAAAATAAATACCCCCACAAAAGTATTTGAATTTTACAAAGATAAAATTAGTGCATCTCAAGAACAGTTTTATTGTATATATTTAGATGCTCATAAACAAGTTATTAAAGAAAAATTGCTTTTTATTGGAACTAATAACTATAGTTTGGTTCATCCAAGAGACATATTTAAAGAATCATATTTACTAAACGCTTCGTCAATAATATGTGTTCATAATCATCCTAGCGGGGATGTTACCCCAAGCAAAGAAGACATAAACATAACAAATAGAATAAAAGAAATAGGTTATCTTTTAGGAATTCCAATCAACGATCATATAATTTTATGCAATAATAAATATTATAGTTTTTTAGAAAATGGAAAAATTTAGAAGAAAATGTGATATAATTTTTAAAGAAAGATTATTGGGTGATGAATATGTATAACAAAAAACAATTTGATAAAAGATACTTATTTATTGTAATTGTAATAGTTGTTGCCTTAATCCTAGTTATACTAGCATTTTCTTTAAAAAAAGATCGTGAACTAACTTCCGTTGAAAGAGCTTCTAAAGATATAGGCACAGTTGTTTTAAAAGTAGTTGAAGCTCCTTTTAATTTCGTTCATGACCAAATAGTTAAAATAAAAGATAAAGAAAATTTATATAAAAAATATAAAGAACTAAAAAACAAAGAAACACAAACTGATAGTATAATTGCTCAAAATGAGGATTTAAAAAGTGAAGTAAAAAAACTAAAGGAAAACTTAGAATTAAAAACAATTTTATCAGATAAATATCTTCTAAATGCAACTGTAGTAACACGCAACATTGGTTACTGGTATGAAGAACTTACAATTGATAAAGGAAGTAAAAATGGAGTAGAAAAAGATATGGCCGTAGTTACCAACAAAGGCCTCATAGGTAAAACATCCAAAGTTAGCAATTACTCCAGCACAGTTAAACTACTTTCAACAGATAAAATGAGTGATAAAATAAGTGTAAAAATTAAAACAAAAGATAACTATGTCTATGGACTAATTTCAAAATATGATGCCAAAAACAATAGTTATACAGTTGAAGGAATAAGTGAAAATAACGAGATTGAAACAGGTGCCGACGTCGTAACAACCGGCATGGGAACAGTTTTTCCAAGCGGACTACTTATTGGTAAAGTAAAAAAGGTAACAACAGATAATTTTGATTTATCAAAAGTCGCAGTTGTAAAAGCTTCAGTCGATTTTAATAATTTAGATTATGTAACTGTATTGAAAAGGAAAAGTAACTAATGTTAGCAATTATTATAGTTTCTTTTTTACTTGAAGCAATTATATCTAATTTTGTATCAATACATGGTTTTTTCGCACCACTGCTCACCTTAACCGCTTTAATTACCATATGTCCACTTTTTGATGAAAAAACAAAGTATTATAAATACGCCTTTATTACTGGCCTTATGTATGACCTATTTTATACAAATACAATTTGTTTTCATGCCATTATTTTTTGCCTTATGGCCTATATAGTATTAAGATTAAACTTAGTTTTAAGTGACAACTATGCAAATGAAATAATAATTATGGCATTATGCATAATAATGTATAGAGTAATAACATATTGTATTCTAGCACTCATTGGCAACGTTTCCTTTGACTTCATAGAGCTATTTTTAAGTATTATAAAATCATTAATAATCAATCTTGCCTACAGTGCCCTTATATTTTCAATTATTAAAAAGTTTAAACCAAAAACACGTTACTAAGAAAATTACTAATTTTCTTTTTTCTTTTAAAAAATGTGGTATAGTGGTATACTTATAATATAGGTGATGCTATGAAACAAGTTAGTAAATTCTTAGATTACTTAAAATATGAAAAAGGTTTTTCTGAATACACAATCAAAAGTTATAAGATTGATTTATGTGAATTTTATGGTTTTTGCAAAGATAGTGAAATAAACATTGACATCATAAGAAAATACCTAAAAAACTTATATGAATTAAATTATAAAAATAAAACAATCTCAAGAAAAATAAGTTCGCTAAAAAGCTATTTTAAATATTTAGAAAGTGAAAATATAATCAAAGAAAACCCAATGAGATTAATTAGTAATCCCAAAATAGAAAAAACATTACCTAATTATTTAAACTATGAAGATTTAGAAAAACTACTAGCATATCCAAATATTATGAGTAAATATGGCCTAAGAGATGCCCTAGTACTAGAAATGTTATATTCAACAGGAGCTAGAGTTAGTGAATTAGCAAACATGGAATTAAAAAACATCAATTTTGCTGAAAGAAAAATACTAATTTTAGGAAAAGGCAATAAAGAAAGATTTGTTTATTATGGAACAAAATGTGAAAAACTATTAAATGAATATTTAAAACTAGATCATAAAAATAGTCCGTATCTGTTGATAGGAAAAAATAAAGAAAAACTAAACGAAAGAGAAATAAGACAAATAGTAACACAAACCGCAAAAAAAGCAGGACTTTCTGTTCACGTATCTCCACATACATTAAGACACACCTATGCTACTCATATGTTAAATGAAGGAGCAGACTTAAAAAGTGTTGGAGACCTTTTAGGACATGAAAATCTATCAACAACCCAAATATATACTCACATTTCTAATGAAAGATTAAGACAAGTTTATTTAAATGCTCATCCAAGAGCACATAAAAAGGAGGCTATAAAATGAAATATGTATACTTATTTAATGAAGGAAATAAAAGTTTAAAAAACCTATTAGGAGGAAAAGGAGCTAATTTAGCCGAAATGACCAATATGAATTTACCCGTCCCTTATGGTTTTACCGTTACCACAGATGGCTGCAAGTCTTATTTCAAAAATGGCGAGAAATTAGAAGAAGAAATAAAAAGCCAAATAGAAAAAGGACTTAAGGAAGTAGAAAAGAAAACTCAAAAAAATTTTGGTAGTATAATAAATCCATTATTATTGTCAGTAAGAAGTGGCGCACCTATAAGTATGCCAGGTATGATGGATACAATTTTAAATTTAGGATTAAACGATGAAGTGGCCAACGCTATAGCCCAAGACGAGGATACAAAAAGATTTATATATGATTCTTATAGAAGACTTATCATGATGTTTGCTGATGTCGTTAAAGGAGCTTCTAAAGATGAATTTGAAAAATATCTAACAGTCTATAAAAAAGAAAATAATATGAAAAACGATTTAGACCTAAAAGCAGACGACATGGTAAAAATAACCCAAGAATACAAAAAAATATATAAAAATTTAGTAAAAGAGGCATTCCCTGAAGATGTTAAAACTCAACTAATAGAAGCCATATGCGCTGTATTTAAATCATGGCATAATAAAAGAGCCGATATTTATCGTAAAATGAATAATATATCAGATGACCTAGGAACAGCTGTAAATATACAAGAAATGGTTTATGGAAATTTAGATGAAAACTCTTTAACCGGCGTTGTTTTTTCTAGAAACCCAGCCAATGGAGAAGATAAATTATATGGAGAATATTTAACAAAAGCTCAAGGTGAGGATATTGTAGCGGGAGTTAGAACACCAATTTCTATCGACAATTTAAAAAAAGAAAATGAAACAATATATAACCAGCTATATGAGATAAGCAAAACATTAGAAAAACATTATAAAGATATGCAAGATATGGAATTCACCGTTGAAAAAGGAAAATTATATATGTTACAAACAAGAAACGGAAAAAGAACACCATTAGCTAGTTTAAATATTGCCATTGACATGGTTCAAGAAAAATTAATAAGTAAAAAAGAAGCCTTAATGAAATTAAATCCAGATGATTTAAACAGTATGCTCCATAAAAGCTTTGATTTAAAAGCTTTAAATGCAAAAAAACCAATAACAAAAGGACTCCCAGCTTCACCAGGTGCCGTCTCTGGCCAAATTTGTTTTACCGTAGATGAAGTAATAGAAAAATCAAAAGAAAATATTCCAACAATATTAGTAAGAGAAGAAACTTCACCCGAAGACATTGAAGCCATGAAATACGCTATGGGAATCATGACCGTAAGAGGAGGAATGACATCCCACGCCGCCGTTGTAGCACGAGGTATAGGAAAATGCTGTATAAGTGGTTGTGAAAATGTCATAGTCGATATAAAAAAAGAAGAAGTTACCATAAACAATAAAACTTATAAAAAAGGCATGATTTTATCATTAGATGGGACAACAGGAAACATATATGAAGGGCTTATTCCGACCAACCAAGCAACCTTGTCAGATAAATTTATCACAATGCTCAAATGGGCAAAAGAGTATAAAAAATTAAAAGTAAAAGCTAATGCCGATACTGCTAAAGACGCCACAGTAGCTTTAAACTTTGGCGCAGAAGGTATTGGATTATGTAGAACAGAGCATATGTTTTTTGAAAAAAATAAAATATTTGCTATTCGTAAAATGATAGTAGCGCCTAACAATGAAGAACGTTTAGAAGCCATAAAAGATTTACTTACAATACAAGAAAAAGATTTTATAGAATTATTTAAAGCCGCTAACGGACAAGTTTTAACTATTAGATACTTAGATCCACCACTTCATGAATTCTTGCCAAAAACAAATACTGAAGTAAAACAATTAGCCGAAAGTTTAAATATAACAGAGCAAGTTTTAAATGAAAAAATAGAATCATTAAAAGAATTCAATCCAATGATGGGCTTGCGCGGTTGTAGATTATTAATAGTTTATCCTGAATTAGCTTTAATGCAAACAAGAGCCATATTTAAAGCTGCACAGCAAGTTCAAAAACTTGGTATAGATACTAATGTAGAGATTATGATACCACTTGTTGGTAATCTAAAAGAATTTGAATATTTAAAAAATATTATATGTCATGAAGCTACAAGATATAATATAAAATATAAAGTAGGAACAATGATGGAAGTTCCACGCGGTGTCATTAACGCCGATAAAATTGCCAAACAAGCCGATTTTTTCAGCTATGGAACAAATGATTTAACACAAATGACATTTGGCTTTTCAAGAGATGATGCTGCCTCATTTATAAATGACTACTATGAAAAAGGAATTTTATCATTTGACCCATTTAAAACAATAGACGAAAATGGTGTAGGTAAACTTATGATAGTTGGCAATAAACTAGCTAAATCAGCTAATAAAAAAATAGAACTGGGAGTTTGTGGAGAACACGGTGGTGATGCCGAAAGCATAAACTTTTTCAACAAAATAGGTATAGATTATGTATCATGTTCGCCATATAGAGTACCAGCAGCCATCTTAGCTGCCGCTCAAGCCGCTATCAAGTCCCACCAAAAATAGCGTGAGAACACACTCCAAATGGTAAGATAAAAAAGGCTCAAATTAAAGTGATAAAATAAATGTAGACAGTAAAAAAAGATACTGTTTACATTTTTTAATGTAATAATATTTATAAGGAGGATTTGTTATGAGAAAAAATAATATGAAAACACCAGAAGAAAAGGAAAAGATAATTAAAAGATATTTAAATGGCGAAACTATTGCTGAATTAGTAAGAGAATATCAAATCGGACATAAAATTATTTACAAATGGTTAAAAAAATATGAAGAAAATGGTATTGATGGATTAAAGTCAAATACTGGAAAACACAATTTTATTTCAAATCATAAAGGAATATATTTAAGAAAACCTAAAAATAGAATTGAAGAATTAGAAATAGAAATAATGAAGAAAGATATTGAGATAGCACGCTTAAAAAAAGGTTACAACGTGAAAGGAGTTGGTCAAGAAAAGGAATTCGTTACTACATTCAACAAGAATACAAAATAATAGATGAATATCAAAATACATATTCTATAAAGTCTTTATGTGAATATATGTCTGTAAGTAGGTCAGGATATTATAAATGGAAATATAGACAAGAACACCCTACAATGAAAATGATTTCAAGACAGTTAGATATTGAGTTAATAACTGAAATACATAACAAACATAAAGCACATGGATATAGTTGGATATGGTTTAGTATCTCGTAAAGGCGATATTAGATCATATTATGATGGTTTAAATCAAGTTTTAGACAAAATAAAAGAAGAACAAATTGATGAACCAGTCATTTTGCACACCGATCAAGGTTCTGTTTATTCTTCTAAACGATACAACAATCTTCTTAATGATTTTAACATCCAAAGATCAATGAGCCGTGCTGGTACACCAACTGACAATCCAGTTAATGAATCACTAAACGGTTGGATTAAAGAAGAATTGTTTATTGATTTTGATTTAAAACATTCTAATGATGCTCCAAATCTAATAAAATTATACATTGATTATTATAATAATGAAAGACCTAGTTATGCATTAAAATATAAAACCCCAATTCAATATAAAATCGAATCAGGGTTTTAAAGTATCTTTTTTAACTGTCTACTTTTTATTGTCTAGTTTAAATGAGTCTTTTTTTGCTGGAATAAAAGGATAAAATGGAAGGATGATAATATTATATAAATAATAAAAATGGATTGGGTGTTGTGATGCTAAATTATTATATTTTTGTAAAAAGAAGTAGCAATAAGGTTAGGGCTACTTTTTTTGTTGGTAAAAAAGTAAAACTGAAATGGAGGTAGATAGAATGTTTTACATTAAACCTAATTTAAAGAATATGTCTCAGGGAGCCAGACTTGAGTACATAAGAGAAGTCAGACATATGACTAAAGAGGATGTGGTAGCTTATTTTGGATTTGGAGGAAAGGAACCGAATAAAACAATTCGTGAGTATGAAAACAATACTACTAGTCCAAGTCCAAGTAGATTGGAAGAATTGGCAAAGCTATATGAAGTAAGAATCCAGATAGATTTGCTGGTTCAGCATACAACATAAATGTATACAATGAAATTCAAGAATGGAAGAAAATGAGAGAAAGGAGAGAAAACTATGAAATATCCGATGAAGAGTTTTCAGATTGGAAATTGAATTAAAAAATAGATAAACCAACGATATAACGTCAAAAATATATGATATAATATTTTTTAGATGGAGTGATTACTATGGGTAAAATCAATTCAAAAGATTATGTTGTCATAGACGTTGAGACAAATGGTTTATCATCATTAAAACATGACCTTTTATCTATATCTATTTATAAACCAGATGATAATAAAACTTACGATAGATTTTTACCTCTTGAATTAAATGATTTTGTAGAAACTTATTGGATAAATGGTATAGATGAAGACATGTTAGCAAATAAAACTCCTTTGACTCAGGAGGAATTTGACGAATTAGTTAATAATTTTGAACTTGATAGAAGAACTATATTAACTTATGGAAGTATTGATGAGAAATTTATAAAAAATTATTTAAAAAGAAAAAAGATTAATGGATTTGAAAAATTAAATTTTTATAATTTTAAACATGATATTATTTCAAGTAAATTCTCAGAAGGAAATATAACAAAAGATAATTTATGTGACATTTATGAAATTGATGGTACGAGAGAAGTTCATAGTGGATTAAATGATTGTATTTTAGAATGGAAATTGTTTGAAAAGATGAATGGTAATAAATTGATTATTATTTCTAACACTGTAAATGAGTTTAATGATGAATATATGATACCAGCAAGTTATCTACAAACATATCCTAATTTTAAATATAGTATAAAGAATTATCCAAAGATTAATTATGAATTGATACCAGTTAAATCATTTAATATAAAATCTAAAGAATTAGAAAAATTTGATACTAATATCAGTGGTATGACAATAGAGCATCTTATAAATACAATGCTTGAAGCAAGGAATGTTAATGATGAAACACTTTTATTCCAAGCAAAAAATAGAAGTAAACTAAAAATGATTGGTAAATTACCATCAATGATTCACAATATTTCTGCTATCTTTAATAAAGATGGAACAATAACAGCTATAAATAAAGAAGACGAAGAAAGAGTAAAAAAAATCAACGAAGTGACTATTGCAATTAAAAAGGAGATTTCTCCTTTAATAACATTTATAAAAAATAAAATATTTAATAATGAAGAAATTATTTCTCAAGAATTAGTATTAAATAAAAATGATAATGTCATGGCAAAGTGTGATTTATCTTCAAATAATACTATTTTAGAAATCAAGGCTTTTAATGATAATGACATAGATAAATTTAAGTATCAATTGTATTATGAAGCAAATGGTAGAAATATTTATTTGTTACAAACATTTTGGCTTGCAAATATCAAAAAAGGATTGAAATTTACTATATATAAAGTAAATTCTATTGAATATAAAGAAAGGACCTCAGATTTAGAAGTAAGAAAGAGTAATTATGAAAAGAAAATAAATAATAAAGATATTTCGGTTCTAACTTATAATGGATATGGTCAAAAAGTTTTATTAAAATGTTCAAAATGCAATAATGAATGGGAATCATCATATAATTCAATATTAAGATATAATCAATGTCCATTTTGTAATCCAAAAGAGAGAAAAATCAAAGAAAAAGTTGTTATTTCTAAAATGCCTGAAGAAGAAAAACTAAAGAAAAAGGCAAACTATATAACCAACAGAGACTAGAAATAGTCTTTTAATTATTCAATAAAAAATTGAATAAATAAAAAGGTAAAAAGATAAATAGAAAAAAGTTCAGCAAAGTAGAGACTAATATAATAATATACATGTTATAATATAAGAAAGCAAAAAATACAGGACAAACAGGTGAGCTAAAAATAAGCTTATAAAAGAAAAAAGGTGATAAAATGAAAATAGATGAGGTAATTTTTACAGAAAGCTTGCCTAAACTTGATCTGCATGGATTTGACAGGCAAACCGCCGCAGTTGCTATAAACGATTTTATAAATGACAATTTAAAAATGGGCAATGAAGTAATTTTAATAATTCATGGCATCGGAACAGGAATAATAAGAAATGTTACCACAAATACATTAAAAAAAAATAAAAACGTTATAGAATATAAAAGCGTCTATAATAATCGAGGCTGCACAATAGTCCAAATAAAAAAATAAGAAATTGACATTTTCCAAATAAGTGTATATAATAATGCGTAAATTTTAACGCAAAGGGTGATATTATGGAAAATTACATTACTTTAGAAACACTGTTAATTACTTATGCCATAGATAATGGTGTACTTAAAGTATATTTAAAAAAGAAGGAAGAAGAACCATATAAAGGCTATTGGACAATTCCAAGTAAAATGCTAGAAAGTAAAAACACACTAGAAGAAGATGCTTTAAATATATATAAAAGCATGACAGGATTAGAAAAAGGAATTATCTATCAAAGTCAAACATTTAGTGAAATAGATAGAAATCCAGATAAAAGGATTATTGGCGTAAGTTATATAGCAATAACAGACAAACAATTAACTGAAATTAAACAAAATGACGATAACAAATCATGGTTTGAAGTTGATAACTTACCAAAAATGGCTTATGACCATCAACATATTATAGAAACAGTAACAAAAGACATCAAAAAAAAGATTGTCACCAATTATGATGATATTTTATTAAATTTCTTTCCTAGTGATTTCACACTACCAGAATTACAGTGCCTTTATGAAAATATATTACAAAAAAAATTAGATAGAAGAAATTTTCATAAAAAATTTGTAAGTCAAAACTTAGTAATTGATACCGGTTTCAAAACATCTAAAAAAAATGGTAGACCAAGTACACTATATATATTTGATAAAGAAAAAATGAAAGGTAAAAGAATATGAATAATAAAGGATTTGGAATAAAAAATTTCATAATAATTATAGCTGTTATGTTTATTTCAATAATAATTGCCACCTCTCTTTATAGTCAAAGTATTGCTTCTTTACCTTCACAAACTAACGAAGAAACTGTAAAAAGCAAAACTTATGAAGATTTAACAGAAGAGCTTTTAAAAGCAGCTGAGAGATATCAAAATGATAATTATTCAGCCAACAGTGATGAACAAGTAACTTGGATTTTAAAATATTCATTATTAAGAAAAGAAAAATATCTTTCAAAAATCTACGACATAAAAGACAAGAAAATTGAATGCACAGGGTATGTAGAATTTAACCAAGACAAAGCTAAAATTAGCTATAAACCATTCTTAAAGTGCGGTGACAATTACAAAACCAAAGGATATGAAGAAGGAAACAATTAGTTTTACTAACTTTTTTCTTTATTAAATGTTGATTTTATAATAAATATATGGTACAATTTTTCATGTCGTAATCCGCTAAGATTATAACTTATGATTATAGATTTAAGCAAAGGAGAGTGTTTGTATGAATTTAGTAGAAAAAATTACTAAAAGTCAAATTAGAACAGACTTGCCAGAATTTCGTGTTGGTGACACAATTAAAGTAAACGTTCGTATTATCGAAGGAAAACGTGAAAGAATTCAAGCATTTGAAGGCGTTGTAATTTCCATTAAAGGAAGTGGCGTAAGTAAAAACTACACTGTAAGAAAAAAATCAAGCGGTGTTGGTGTTGAAAGAACTTTCCCATATAGTTCACCAAAAATTGATAGCGTTGAGGTAATTAGAAAAGGTAAAGTTAGACGTGCCAAACTTAATTATTTACGTGATCTTAAAGGACAAGCAAAAATTAAAGAAAGAAAATAAGGTCATTTTGACTTTATTTTTTTTGGAGGGGTTAATATGAAAGAAAAAATAAAAGAAATTTTTGATACAGTATATCCTTATTTGGTTATCATAATTGTTGTTGTTTTAATTAGAAGTTTTATTGTAACACCAATTCAAGTTGAGGGTATGAGCATGTATTCAACATTAGATGATAAAGAAATTTTATTGCTGAAAAAATATGATAAAAAGTTTAAAAGATTTGATGTTGTAGTATTTGATTATGATGGAAAAAAATTAATCAAAAGAATAATAGCCTTTCCTGGAGAAACCGTAGAATATAAAAATAATAAACTTTTTATTAATGATAGATATGTTAAAGAAAACTTTTTAGATAAATATACAAAAACATATGATTTTAGCTTAAAAGATATTGGATATACCAAAATACCTAAAAATACATATTTTGTTATGGGGGACAACCGAACAAATTCAACAGACAGTAGACTAATTGGACCTATATCAAAAAAACAAATTAATGGGAAAACAAATTTTGCATTGTATCCATTAAACCGGTTTGGTAATTTTAATAAGGCATAAAGCCTTTTTATTTTTTAATAAACACATTATAAATAAACAACTTTTAAGACATTTTACTAGTAATTCATTGACAACAAAAGTAAAGAGGCTGTATAATCTAGATAAATAATGATAGTAGGTGATGGCATGACTGATTTAAATCCAAGAAGAATTCAAGATGTTACACAAGATCACATCGAATGGATAAAATCGCAACTTATTAAAAAAGATAATTTTATGTATGCTAAAGGACGAATGGTTTATGTCCGCTTTTCAAATGACTCTGAATCAAGATTTATAAGAATTCCAGACAAAAGCAATCCAAATTATCGTAAAGCTTGGGCTGATGTTTATAATCTTGCCATCGAATATTTAGAAAATTCCTTAAAAGAATATGGAAATAGAGATAATTATGATATTATTCTCCCTCCCTTTGACTATACAAATGCCCAGTATGCTAGAACTTTAGAAATGATGCTTGAAGAGTTTAAAAAATACAAAGCAGCTTTAAACGAAAAAAAAGATGAGATAAAAGTTTCCACAAGAACAATTTCTTTAGAACCAGTAGATAAAATTAAAATAGGTAATATATATACCGAAGAGTTAGAAAAAAGGCCTTTAAAAATAACAAAGGAAAATGTTTTTACCAAAACATCGCAAGAAAGAGTAAATACCTCATTAGAAAATATTAATGAAAAAAATATAAACAAAGAAAAAAGCGATAGCTTTATAATTCAAAAAGCTTCAGATGGCGAGCTTTTAGACGACATAGATTTTAGCAATTTAAAAGAAAAAGAAGGCTTTGTCATTGTGCCATGTCGTGATATAAATAAAACAAAAGAAGAAAGATTGTTCCTAGACAACATGCAAAGATGTGAAGACGAAGAGATAAAAACAGGAGTTTTTTTATATGGCCATGCAAATGATGAAGGGGACGCTGCTATCGAACTTAAAAGAATAAGCAAATTATTGAACTTTCAGTCTCTAAACTTTACAGGTCTTGTTATATATGAAATTAATGATGATTATGTTCTAAAGAATAAATCAAAAGAAATGAAATTACTTAGTTTTGTAAACGCTTATACAATTATAACCGATGGCCTAGCCAAATTGGGATATATTCCAATGATTTCAATGAATATAGAAAGCAAAAAAATATTAGAAGATATTTATCGCAGATATAATTTAGAAAGTAAATGCGAAATTTGTTATATTGTGCTTGCTAGAGAAATAGAACAAGTTGATCAAACAAAATCAACAATTTTAGTTGATCCACAGTATGATTATGATTTAGTGACAATTTGTGATACACCATTTAAAAATAATGAAATATTAAAAAATATTATTAAACAAAATCAACATTCAAAATCCTAAGATGTTATAAAACATCTTTTTTAGTTTTTTTAAATTATTACAATTAAAGCTTATTAATAAAATATGATAGGTGATAAAATGTATAAAGATTTTCTAAAATGCGTAACTAGAAGTGACCCAGCTTTCAAAAAAAAATTAGAAATATTTTTATATCCAGGTTTCAAAGCCTTGATATATTATAAAATAGCAAGATATTTTTATTTAAATAAACGATTTTTCTTAGCCAAATATTTTATGGAAAAAGGGAAACAAAAAACTGGAATAGAAATTCATCCAGGAGCAAACATCGGTAAAAGATTATTTATTGATCATGGTTTTGGAGTAGTAATAGGAGAAACCAGTATAATAGGTGATGACGTAACAATTTATCATGGAGTAACCCTAGGAGCAACTGGCAAAGAAAAAGGTAAAAGACACCCTAATATTGGAAACAATGTTGTAATAGGCTGTGATACAAAAATTCTCGGAAATATAAATGTTGGAAATAATGTTAAAATAGGAGCTGGCAGTATAATTCTAAAAGACATCCCTGACAATAAAACAATTTGTGGACTTTACAAATAAATTTGTGCTATACTCTAAAATAAGGTGATTTTATGAAAAAAAGAAACATTATATTAGTAATTATAGCTACTATATTTTTAAGCTTAGCCTTATTCTTAAAAATAATAAGTATATCAGATGAAGCCAGTAGAAAAGTAAAAGAAATCTCATCATTAATAGATAAACAAAGCAAAATTGAAAGTCAACTTAAAACAGAAGGATACACCTTTGACAAGCCAAATGTTGTAGTAAATCCTTATGGCAATAGCCCGCTTACTGCTCTAGTAATGTTTGAAACTCAAAAAAAAGAAATGGTAAGTGTCATTATTAAAGGAAAAGATGAACTTACAACCTATACTCATATATTTGAAAATAAAAGTAAAAAACACTACATCCCAATATATGGATTATACGCTGGCACTAACAATGAAGTAATTATTAAAATAGGAAACAATGAAAAAAAATTAAACATTAAAACAAATAATCTGCCTAAAGATATTGTCCTACCAACCAGTATAAAAAAAGATGATAGTAAATTAACTAACAATTTATATTTTTATACCCCATCAGCCAAAGGATATACATGTGCTTATGACACAAACGGTGATGTTAGATGGTATTTAAAACAAACAGCTCTTTGGAAAATAGACCGGCTAAAAAATGGCCATTTACTTTTAAGCACCGAAAGATTAATCTCAACTCCATATTACTCAACTGGACTATACGAAATAGATATGCTTGGTAAAATATATACTGAATACTCACTTAAAGGAGGCTATCATCATGATTATTATGAGATGGATAATGGTAATCTATTAGTAGCATCTAACGACTTTGAAAATGAAGATGGAACCGTTGAAGATTATGTAATTGAACTTGATAGAAAAACAGGCGAAATTATCAAAAAAATAGATTTAAAAAAAATACTCGATATGAACAGTGGCAAAAGTGAAAATTGGATTCAATATGACTGGTTTCACAATAATTCAGTTTGGTATGATAAAAAAACAAACTCCATAACCTTATCAGGAAGACATCAAGATGCAGTTGTTAATATTGATTATAAAACAGGCAAATTAAATTGGATCCTTGGTGATAATACCAATTGGAATAAAAAATACCAAAAATATTTTTTCAAAAAAGAAGATGGAACACAATGGCAATGGAGTCAACATGCCGCAATGATAACCCCAGAAGGATATGTATTTTTATTTGATAATGGCAACAATAAATCTAAAAATAAAAAAGAATATGTAAAAGCCGATAAATCTTACTCAAGAGGTGTAATGTATAAATTAGATACTAAAACCATGACCGCAAAACAAGTATTTGAATATGGAAAAGAAAGAGGTAGCGCATTTTATTCGCCATATATCTCAGACGTTGATTACCTAGATAAAGAACATTATATAATCCTTTCCGGAGGAATATCATATAAAAATGGTGTTATTCAAAATCAACCAGCTGGATTAGTAGGCTCTGATGAATTAAAAAGTGATACCGTTGAATTGTTAGATGGAAAAGAAATATTTGAAATGATTTTACCAACTAATACATATAGAGTAGAAAAAATGAATCTGTATTCTGGAAACTTCAAATTAGGTAAAGCAAAAACTTTAGGATCACTTGGTAAAACAGAACCAACTAAATCAAACTTTGTATTTAAAATGAACGCTAAAAAAATAGACAAAACCTATAAACAACATAAAATAAATATTACTAAAGAAAAAGATAGATTAGTAATAGAGGGCACATTTAAAAAAGGTACACCAGTAAATATTATTTTATATAAAGATAATATGGAGTATATTTATTCAATGAGAATAAGTAAAACACCTTATACTGCATTATGTGTTGATTTAGGTAATAATAAAGATACACCTTTAATCACCGCAACAAAATATATAAACAGTGAAAAGCTAAATGGAAAATACTCTATATATATTGAAATAAACGGCAAAGTTTATAAAACAGATAAATATGTTAAATTTTAAAACCTCACTTGTCATAAAAACAAATTTAAAGTATAATTTACCAATGTGCAGTTAATAACTTATAAAAAGGAATGATTAAAAACATGAGAAATGCAACTATCATATATAATCCATCAGCAACAGGCATGAATGATGAAACATTAAAATGCATGGAAAATATACTACTAAAACAAGACTTAAAAGTAAAAAGCTTAGAAAGCAAATATCCAGGAAATACAATAGAACTTGTAAAAAAAGCCAACGAAAAAAGTGATTTAATTTTCACCATGGGGGGTGATGGAACCCTTGGTGAAGCCTTTAGAGCCTTTGGAGATATAAATCAAAAAGCATACTATGCTCATATGAGCGTTGGAACCGCAAATGATACTGCTGATAACTTACATCTTTTAAAAGGTAATGTCTATTCATCAATGAAATTATATGAAAACCTAAACAATTGTGCAATTGTTCCAGTAGATTTAATAACCGCAAATGAAATACCATTTTCATATGTATCATGTTGTGGAACATTCACAAATTTAACCTATGAAACCCCAAAAAGTTTTAAAAAACAATTTGGAAAAACTGGATATTATATGTTTTCTGGTTTAATAGGCTTATCAACAATACCAGATATAGTCAAAAGACCGTTAAAAATAAGTTATGACATGAATGGCAAAACAAGAGTAACCGAAGCCATAACAATGATTGTATCAAATACCAAAACATTTGCTGGATTTAAGATATTTCCAAAAGCAAATATAAGTGATGGAATATTTGAAGTAACTGTGTTAAGAAAAGCCCCAGGATTAAAAAGTGCAAAACTAATATCAGAACTTTTATATAAAGATGCTCAAAACTTTAATCCCAAAGCATATGAAAAATATATAGATATGTTTCAAACAAATAATTTTAAGATAACTTTTGACAGTGGGGAACCTAAAGCTGGTTTTAATCACGACGGTGATCATACTTTTGTATCATTAGACGACAATAACACAATTGAATATAAAATAAAGAAAAAAGTAAAAATGTTACTACCAAAAAACTAAAAAACAAATAAACTTATTGACATCTAAAAGAAAGCTGTGCTATCATTAAAGTACTTAGTAGGATAACATATTTAATTTATAATTAATTGTATTATACTTTGTAATGTGATTATTCCATTCAAAATATAATAAATAGATTAATTAATAAATGGTTTATCTTTGCATATCTTATACGTGGACGATTATTGTATAGGGTATGAAAGAATATGAATATCATATCAAGCTACTAAGTATTGTGCACAATGTGGAATCTTGATAAAATTATAATTTATACCTGTCAATGTACTTTATAATTTAATTTATCCACCAAAAAACATGACTGTTTTGACAGACAGCATGTTTTTTTGCATGATAATTTATAAAAAAACTAACTATTTCTAGTTAGTATTATAAACTCGAACTCCTCGAGGTTTTTGTTAACATGGTGCTGGAAACAGGAATTGAACCCGCGACCTACTGATTACGAAACAGTTGCTCTACCGACTGAGCTATTCCAGCAATCAACAATATAATTATATAACATTTTACAAAAATTTAAAAGACTAAATTTTTATCATTATAACAAGGTTATATGACGAAAGCTTCAAAGAAAGTTGTTAACAATAAATAATATAAAAGCTAAGTATATTTTAGAAAAAAATATTGTGAAAAAAAAACCAATATGCTATAATCATAAATATAGGAGGATAGAAAAAATGGAAAAAAACAAGAAAACTCAGGTAATAGCAATAGTTGCTTTAGTTATCGGAATTGTAGGTTTATCAATTGGATTTGCTGCATTTTCTAGTGTTTTAAACATTCAAACTAGTGCAGATGTAAAACCAGATAGTAGTACTATGAACGTTGATTTTTCTAGTGCTGAAGACAAAGTAGAAATTGCCGAAATTACACCAGTTGCTACACCAAACACGTTAACAACAACAAACGGTGTTATTGATAACAGCGGTGATCCAACAATTTTAAATTTAAGTGCAACATTTACTGAGCCTGGACAATCAGTTGTTTACAAATTTTATGCATATAATGCTGGAGAATTAAAAGCTTATTTAAAAAGCATAGTATTTGGCAATGTTGCTGGTCAAAATACTACTAAAGTTTGTACAGCAGCTGAAGGAACAACCAACGCTTTAGTTCAAAAGGCTTGTGAAAAAATTTCTGTGAAAGTAAAAGTCGGAAATGAACTTGAAACATCAACTGGTAAAGCATCTATAACAGGACATGATTTAGCTAAAGGAACTGGCGAGTTAGTTACCGTAACTTTAGAATATGAAGCAGGTGCTGAAAGAGCTGATGGTAACTTTACTGTTTCATTTGGTGATATTACTTTAAATTACAGTTCTGCTGATTAAAATGATACGTTGAAAAAACGGTCTCTTTAAAGGGTGGAGATAATAATGAAAAAAAGCTACATTAAAATAATATTGTTTATCTTTATATTCAGCTTTGTTCTACTTTTAAATAGTTTAAAATTTAAAATGTTAGGACAAATTGAATTAGATATCTTACTTTTAGTATCCCTATTAATTGTATATTTAACTTTCGGATTTGAAAAAGATAGGCACCGCTACAGTAAAGATATCATCTTAGAGATTATTATTATTTTAATAGCTTTTTTTCTGTTTTATTATTTATCTGGTATCTTAATAGGATTTGCCAAAAACACCAACTATTTAACAATAAATTCCTTTAATAATATAATTCTTCCTATCATCTTTTATATTTTTATAAAAGAATTTATAAGATACCAACTACTAATGAAGGCAAGTGAATCAAAAACTTTAATCGTTTTTGTTTGTGTCTTATTCATTATAATTGATAGCGCTATACCATTTTCATCTCATTCAATTAGCTTTAGCAAAGACACATTTTTATTAATTGCCTTAACTTTTTTACCTTCAATTTCTGAAAACATTTTATGCTCATATTTAAGTTTAAACCTTGGTTATCAGCCAGGAATAGTATATCTGTTAATTATGAATTTGTATAAATACATATTTCCAATAATTCCAAATCCTAACGAATATCTCTATTCTTTGATTTTTCTTCTTTTCCCACTAATTGTACTTATTAAAATAAAAAATTGGTTTAAAAAAGATAGAACAGAAGAAATCAATTTTGAAAATTATAATCAAAATAAAAAAGAAATCTTATCGTTCATTCCCTTAACTATTTTAGTTTGTGTTTTAATTTACACAGTATCTGGTTACTTTAGATACTATGCCATTGCCGTAGCAAGTGGATCTATGGAACCAAATATATCAAAAGGGGATGTAGTTATCGTTGATAAAAAAATTAATAAAATTAATGTTGGCGATGTCCTAGCATATAAACACGATGGAAAAGTAGTCGTTCATAGAATTTATAAAATAGTCAATAGTAATAGCGAAAACTTTATATATACAAAAGGTGACGCCAATAATGATTATGACAAATATAAAATAACAAAAGATATGTTTATTGGAATAGTTAAACTAAAAATTCCAGCAATAGGATACCCAACAGTATTAATAAATGAAAAATGGTAAAAGTCATTTTGAAAGCAATGGTGGTGAAAAAATGAAAATTCCCAAAAGAAATTTAAAAAAGCAAAATAACTTAATTTATTTTAGTTCCATAGTAATAACTTTAGCAGTTATATTTTTAAGCATAGGTTTTTCTGCCTTTCAAAATGAACTAGCAATAGAAAATATCGGAGCAAGTGTACGAATAGACAAAGACATAAGAGTAACAAAGGTTAGTATAAATAGTGTAAATGAAGCTACCAGCCACTACGAAGATTATAATGCCTCTAACATTTCGGGTAGTATAGAATTAAAAAATAGCAATTCTTACATAATTTATGAAGTTGAAGTTCATAATTTAGGTAATGTTCCAATGGGAATAAGTAGTGCCTCAATTGATAACGAAAATCTAAAATTCGAATTTTTAGATTATAATTTAAAAGATAAAATTTGTGAAAATGACCAATGCTCTTTAGGAATCAAGAAAAAACTTAAAATCAAAGTATCATATAAAGACGATGCAAGTATTAGTAATGAAGAAAATAAATTTGTCCTAAGTTTCAACTTTAAAAGGATTTTCACTGTTACATATTACAATATATCAAACAGCGACAAATTACCAACACAGGCAGTGGAAGGTGACACATTAAATCTAAACATACCAAATAATAGTGAATATCTCATAAAAATATTTATGAATAATAAGCTTCTATATAATGGTAGTGATTATCAATATTTGAATGATAAACTAGTTCTTTCAAACATCTCAGGCGACGTTAAAATTTACTATGGAATGCCAATATGTCAAAGAGCAACACTTCTTCATACAGAAGAATGCCTAGGAAATTATTGCTCTAGCATAGGCTATAAAGTAAATGGCAGTATGGGAACTAAAACAATAACTTATGGAAAATTAGGCAGTAAGGGAACTCTCGCTTCAGGAGATGCTTTTGATTGCGATGTCAATGGCGATGGCATTTATGATCCAGATACCGAAAGATTTTATTATTTAACTGATATGGAAAATAATAATATAGCAGTTTTAATTTATTATAATAACGTAAGTGGTGGCAAACCTAGTAATGATAAATATTATCAATACTATACATCATCAGAAAATTGGCACGGACCACTAACCGCCATACAGCAGCTTCCAACAACTAGTCAATGGAGCAACGTAAGCCTATCAAACACAGAAAGAAAAATAGTAAATGAATATGGTACAACAAGTACAAAAGATGGTCATAAATTTCCTGAAGTATTCAGCTATTCAAAATATTCTGCTCGTTTATTAACATTCGCAGAAGTAAAAAAACTTGTTAACTTTTATATTCCATCATGGAAAAATGGAGAATTAGATAGTCAGCTATACCTTGCTGAAAACACCAACTTTTCTAAAAAAGACAATTCAAAGTTCGACGGATATTGGTTAGAAACGCCTAGAAATACGATGTCAAACCATGGATGGATGATTTATGCCACTGCAAGACGTGTTCATAGTGTAGAAGTTCAAAGAACTGATGTTTTGATTGGTGTTCGTCCAGTAATTGAAGTATCAAAAGCCGATATTGATTATTAAAGAAATATTAAGGTATTTCTTTAATAATCCTTTTTTTATTTTGTTAAGCAAAAGCAAATCCTAAGGTATTTAAATTTCTCGTCAGTTTATAGCTTTAATGATGTTTTATAAAAGAAGTTTATATGTTTTATTAATTTTATGACTCTTTTTTAGAATAATTACATAAAATTCAAAAGTAATATGTCCAATTTTTTCAACAGTATAAGAAAAATCAAACTCTTATTTTACTGTTTACATAATTATATAATTATGATAAACTTCATAAAAAGGAGTAAAAATTATGAATGATGTATTTGAATATCTAGATAATCTTGAAATAAAATATGAAATTGTTTATCATCCCGCCGTATTAACAACGAAAGAAGCTGATAAATTTATAGAAGGAAAAGAAGGCGTTCCATCAAAAACAATGTTTATGGGTGGTAAGAAAGATAAAAAATTTTACTTAATTGTAATGGATGACTCAAAAAGATTAGATATTAAAAAACTAAATGAAATAACTAACGATAAATTACATTTTGGGAAAGAAGAAGATTTATTAAATAAGATGGGATTAGTGCCTGGGGTTGTATCAATATTTGGTTTATTAAATAATGATGAACACGATATAAATATATATATCGATAAAAAAATTAATGAAGAAGAATTTATAACGTTTCATCCTAATGAAAATACTGCAACAATTTTTATTAAGATAAAAGACATGTATAAATTTTTAGACTCTTTAAACTATAAATATGAAATTGTAGAATTATAATCATAAATATATTTAGATGAAGACCTGTCCACTATAAGTGGGTTTGTGTCATAAAAAGAAGAATTTAAGAAAAATTGATACTATAAGCTATCGAGTGCCCTTAAATTGCTTACATTAAATACTAATATATTTGAAAAATAGCATAGTAGAAAAAATATATATTGTAAATCATTCAATAAAAATAGAAATAAAGTAAATAAAACTAATAATTGTGATAATATAACAAACAAAAAACGTATTCAAAATGCACCAGTCAAAATTAACAAAAATGTTGTAGATATATCTCTGATGATGATTTTCAGATGAATATATCACTTATCATTGCACAATCATAATAAAAACAACATCAATTAACAAAATGTTGTTTTTATTTATTCAATAAAGTATTAAATGGTCAAATAAAAAATAATCAGAATTCAAATTTAAATAAACCATATTATAAAATTTTAACCATTGTTTTGCAAATTTCTCTTTTTATATTTTAAAAAAAAATTAATTATGATACAATTATTATGGTGATAATAAATGAGTATAGCAAAGAAGATATTGATTACAATTTATAGTTTAATAATCTTACTAGCAACGGTTTTTATGTTTACATATACACCATTTTCAAATAGTTCACTAGGAAACGTAACTATTATAGGACTAGATAAAAAAATAGATAATTATTCAAAAGGTAATTTGCTTATAGCCAAAAAAACAAAAATAAATAAAAACGATAAAATATTGTTTTACGACATCATAAATGGTAAAAGCCTTTTAGCCCAAGCAACTGTAGAACAAATCATAAATACTAATAAAAAAGAAATAACATATGTTATTAAAAATAATAAATTTATATCATCTGATTATGTTGTTAGTAATACTAAAAACACATACACTATACCATTACTTGGATATGCCTATTTGTTTCTAACAAACAAATATACATATCTAGTATCCGTTATAATCCCTGTATTAGCGTATTTTATGTATCAAATTAGGAATAAAAAAAATGCATAAATTTAAAGCAAATAAAATACCTAAAAATATTAAAATTGCAATTGCTATATTTATTGTCATGCTATTTTTACCAATTACAATATCACTAGGACGTTATGTTTATAATAAAATATTAGATTTATATTTTATGACTCAAAACTTTTATTTTGAAAGTGATAAATTAAAATTAGGAGGAACAAATTATTCACTTGATTATTGGAATGGTGTAGATCCATATGAAATAGTTGTAAATTTAAATTCATATAAGAACAATTCCCTTAAATGTGACATGGACGTTGATTATAAAACAAGTTTTGAATGTTCAGAAGGTGTTATTTGTAATATATCAAAAAATGCAGGAACAATACATTCCACTTCAAATAATGATAATTTTATACTTACTGTAACCCCAAGTAAAACATTTAAAGATGGTGAAAGTGCCTCAATAAATGTTAAAGCATCCTCAACAAGTCCATATAAAAAAGAATTATCTGCCTCATTTGAATTAACTGTGCATAAATATGGATTAAGTCATGAAATTTCTGACAAAAGTGGAGATGTATATTTAGAAGTTAAAGTAACAAACACCTTAGAATCCTACACCGTCAAAGAAGCTTTTGATAATTATAAAAAAGGAGATCAAATAAACATTGATACATATAGTAACTTGTCAGACGAAAATAAGAAAAAATGTTATTCAGCAATAATAAAAGTAAGCTTTGATCCTAATGTAGTGTATATAAACAATAACAGCACAACATTTTTAAATGCATATAACATAAAAACACAAGTGATAGATAATTATAATTATGTAAATGAATTTACCTTTAATATGGAGGCAAATACAAGTAGTACAGTAAAAATATATAAAAAATACACAGATAAAGATTATTCCACAAGTGGAGATAATATAATAAAAGTTAGCTATGATTACTAGGAGTTGATAAAAGGTGAGCTGTAACATTGTAAATGAATATGTTGATTTTTCAAGAAAATCAATAAAAAAATATGTAAAAACAATACTTGAAAGATATTACGATCAAGATATATTTGATGACTTGATAAACGCATATATAAATACCAGATATTATGATATGTATGATCGAGTTGATAAAAGATTTAAAGTTAACATAGTGTATTATTTAAAAAAATCATTAGAAAACATAAAAAACGATGAAGCCTATAAAAACAAAGCAAAATACATGTTCCAAACATTCAAATATATTTTATATTTTGATAGTGTCATTGAATGTGATTCTGTAAGACCATTAATACATGAAATATATGAATATAGAAGTAAACTTGAATTAATAGATGAAGACTTTGAAAGCAAAATTTACAATATGCTAAAAGATGATTTATTAGCCAAACAAAACTTTATTAATAGTTTTAATGATAAAAATTTTAGTATTGACTATGTAAAAGTTGAAAAACAAATATTTGACTGTAATTTGGTACATAACATAAAATTTTCAAAAATATATAGCGATTACGCAATAAATAAAGTTTTTAATAGTAAAGAAATTGGAGAACAAAAATTATTTGTAACATATTCATTACTAGGATGCAAAGTTTTACAAGATATTATAAAAGGTAATTTTACCAAAAAATATTTAGTTGATTATGAAATTTCTCTCAAAAACAAACCAAAAAAGAAAAAATTATTAAATATAATTGATAATGATATAGTAAAAGAAAAAGTGTTCCTTAAAATATCATTTACCGATTTTATTCAAAACAAAGAAGAAGTTTATTCATTAACTAAAGCTGGATTTAAAATAGCAATTATCCTTGACGATAGTTTTGCCTTAGAATATGAAAATATAATGCTTTTAAAAGTTTTTGCTTATGTTATAACTGATGATTATTATGATGAATTAAAAGGAATGTATAACACACTATATATTCCAAGTAAGGGTGATTAAATGGACACATTATTTAGATTTTTATATGAATTTCTAAGTCAATTTTTTGGCGGTTTCATTACTATAGGTTCTGCCTTAGTTTCTGCCATTAAACAAATGTTTAATTTTAAAGAATATTTAAAAATATTAAATTTTTACAAAGAAGATTTTAATGGACCAGAATGGCTGTTTGTTGGGCTTTTAATAATTTGCTTAACAGTACTTGTCGCAGGTGTTGTTTTCTTAATCGTAATGCTTGTAAAAAAATATATTCGATTTAGAAAAACACTTGTTGAACAAGAAGAACTTTTAGAAGAAGTAGGAAAACTTAATGATGAAGTATCTTCACTAGTAAAAGAAAAAGAAGACATTCTTGCCATGAAAGTTTCTCATTTAGGACTTAAGCCAGGAGAAAGCGAAGAAGAAGAAGTCAAAGAAGAACAACCAAGTGGAGAAGGATTTAGATTTGCTAAACTTGAAAATATTGATGAAGTATATGCAAATTATAAAATTAAAAACTACAATAACTCATTTACGTTACTTGAATTAGTAGAACTATTCAGAAACTTCGCCGCCAGTGAACTAAAACTATATTACAAAAGCGAGATGGTTAGAATATTCTTGTCAGGTCTAGCCACCACCAAACTTATAATTTTACAAGGTATATCTGGTACTGGTAAAACCTCACTTGCCTATGCATGGGGAAAATTTTTAAAACACGATTCTTGTGTAGCGTCAGTTCAACCATCATGGCGTGACCGTACAGAACTATTTGGCTATTTTAACGAATTTACTAAAAAATTCAACGAAACAGAAGTATTAAAAACAATATATGAAGCAGGATATACTGACGATGTTTTTACCGTTATCCTAGATGAAATGAACATCGCCAGAGTAGAATACTATTTTGCTGAAATGTTATCAATACTAGAAATGCCAAACAAAGATGAATGGTTAATAGAACTTGTATCTAGTAGTTGGGCCAATGACCCCGACAAACTAATAGATGGAAAACTAAAAATAAGTCCCAACGTATGGTATATAGGAACAATCAACAACGATGACTCAACATTCATGGTTACAGATAAAGTATATGACCGTGCTATGCCAATAGATATTAATGATAAAGGTGAGGCATTTGAACCAATCCCAACCCCTGCTCAAGAAATAAATTATTCTTACTTAGATAAACTATTCACTGATGCAATTGCTAATAATCCAATTAGTGAAGATACATTAAACAAAATAGAACAAATGGATAATTATGTAATTAAACATTTCCGTATTGCCTTTGGTAACCGTATTGTTGCTCACATGAAAAAATTTGTACCAGTATATGTAGCCTGCGGTGGCGATGAAGTAAGTGGAATAGATTATTTTATAGCTAGAAAAATATTAAGAAAATTTGAACAATTAAACGTCTCTTACATAAGAGATGAAATTGATGGCTTTGTTGATTACCTTAATACAACATTTGGTCAAGATAAAATGAAAGAATGTATTGAGTATTTGCTTAGATTAAAAAAATTAACATAATGGATGTGACGTAAATGAATATAATAGAAATTTATAGTAATATTGATGAAGAAAAAAAAGAAAAATTTACTAATAACACCAACTCAACATTATCAGTTAAACAGAAAAGTCATAAAACTTCCTACGATGATGAATGGCTTATTAAAATGGAAGATACAGTAAAATATATTGATAATATTTTAAGAAATCCCAATAGATTTATTGTTAATGAAGAAGAAATAGTTAAAATAGAACTTGCCAGAAGAATTACGGTTGATAGCATAAAACACTTATCAAGAAATACCAATTTCATTCAAGAATATGATCCTAAAACAGGAGAAGTAAGACCATCAAAAATATTAAACATAAATAAAGAAGAATCATTCAATACTTATGAAAATAGATTTATACATTCACTTATTAAAAATATGAAAATGTATATTGAAAGAAAAAAAACTGAACAAATTTCACAGGCAGAATCAAATAATAATATAGAAGTAGAATATAACGCTTCAAATAATATTAAAAATAGAAAAGTAGACTATTCATTAAAAATAACAGAGATGGAAAAAGGAACATCTAAAGCCAATGACTTAACCGAAAGAATAAATGATGTTGAACAGAAAGTCAAAATGCTTGCTGGTAGTGATATTTATAAAAATCTAGAAAAATTACACGTTGCTCCAGTAACCTCGCCAATTAAAAAAACAAATTTAATATTAAAAAATGTTAATTTCCAATATGCTCTTGATCTTTGGAATTACCTTCAATCACATATGGAACCATCTTTAAAAAATTTTAATGACAATAAAAATTTTAATGATGATGGAAAATTAAAAAAACTTATGGATGATTCTTTTTTGCTTAATTATGAAATAATCCAAACATTAAAAGAAAAAGACAACTCGGCCACCAAAGAAGAAGCAGAAAAAAAGGTAGTAAGTAATGCAGTAAACCAATTACTATCACTAAAAGATTCATTAACGCTTGAAGATATGCTAAAACTAACAAGCGATGAATTTGTTAAAATAAAATATAGAAATGTAGCTTCAACTAAAGATATATCAAAAACATATAAAGAAGCAATCAGCGATTATACAAAAAAATCTCATGATATAAAGGTGATAAAAAATGAAAAAAAATGATTTAAACTTTTTAAAATTCTTATTTAACATAATTAAAGTAGTATTATACATTGTTTTAATACTTATAGTAATAGTAATTTTAGTTCAAAGATTTTTTAATAATAAAATAAGTATTGGTGGATATAAAATGTTTTCTGTCGCAACAGGTTCAATGGAACCAGTTTATAAAGTAAATGATGTTATAATTACAAAAGAAGTTCCATACAATACAATTAAAGTTGGAGACGATGTTGCTTACTTAGGAAAAGAAGGCAGTTTTAAAGACAAAATAATAACCCATAGAGTTATTGGCATAGCAAAAAGTGGTGGTAAATATACATTCCAAACTAAAGGTGTCGCCAATACAGAAAACGACCCATTAATAAGTGAAAGCCAAGTATATGGTGTAGTTGCCTATAAACCATTATTACTAAGCTTTTTAAGCCATATAATACACAATATGTATGGAATGTACTTTTTAATAATAGTACCAATAGCCTTCTTAATATTTCTCGAAATATTAGATAAAATAAAAGGCGGGGATGACGATGAAGAAGAAACTCCAAATAATAAAAAACAGAGTTAGAAAAAGTACTGTTTTTTTCTTAGTATTTGCTTTAGTGGCGAATGCTTTTGCCTGGTTTATATATAGTAATAAAGTATCAGGAACAATTACCACTGGTGTAAAATCATGGAAAATTAATTTTAAAGAAGATGGGGCTGATTTAACAAACAATATTGAATTTAAAGTAGATTGGGCTTATCCAGGAATGGAAACATATGAAAAAAAAGTCAGCATTACAAATGCTGGACAATTAAAAGCATCCTTAAAATATGAAATAACATATGCCAAAATATTTGATGAAGAGTATAGTAATGAAAATTATTCATCTGATGAAATAATAAAAATTTTAGACACAAAATACCCTTTCAAAATAACATTTACTATTGACAATCAATCAATAGAAACGGGACAAACTGCTAATTTTGGTTTTAAATTAAGTTGGCCATATGAAAGCGGCAATGATGAATTAGATACAACGTATGGAAAAAAAGCCGCTGCTTATAAAGAATCTGGTAATAGTAAATCAGAAATAGAAATAAGAGCTCTTGTTACAGCAGCTCAAACAAATTAGATGTATATTTACATCTTTTTATATGCAAATTTAAAATAAAAAAGTTGCCTTAAGCAACTTGTGTAAATGTCATACTAACTTTTAATTTTGCACTATCACCACTTAAAGAAGCGTTGGTATCATCTTCATTACTCATACTTTCACCATCACCATCTAACCATTTAAAATAAACCCTTATAGATATGTTTTTATTAGGTGCATTGTAATTAATAGTGTTTGCCACCTCACTAGTACCATCAGTAGTAATAGGAGATTCATTATTTATTTGATATTTAGTAATCTGTAAATCTTTAACAGCACTAGTTTCACTAGCTGCAATAGAAATATTGTATCTAAACGAAACTTCAGTTTTAGAGCCATCAATATTTAAATCAAAATATCCTTCACTGCCAGGGGCAATCACTCCATTAGCAACATTATCATTTTCAGTATAAACTGGAGTAATTATAGATGACATCGTAGCCGCCTCAGTAATATCCTTATCATTAACCGTAATTTTCCATTTAGCTATATTAAAATCAGTGTCTCCATCTTTTTTTTCTAAGTATTTTGCATACGTTTGATTAATTTGAAATACGCATGTAACCAAAGCAATAAGTGCTAAAATAATTTTAAATTTTTGTTTTGTACTCATGCATATTCCCCCTTTTTAATAATTATAACATGCCAATTTCAGTTTAACTATTATAATGAAAAGTTATTTTTATAAACACCGTTAATAATTGTAAACCAAAAAGTATTTTAAAGCTATTTGCTTGTTCGCTAATAATATAATATGCTAATATATTATTGTAGGAGATGATCATATGAGTTTTATACCATTACTATTTATACCATTACTAATTGTCACAATAATCGTAGTTACAATTATTATAATAATGCCAAAGCAAAAAAAAGAAGAAAAAACAAACTATCAAATTAATACAAATACAAATACATCTCCACTTGAAGAAGAAGTAAAAAAAGAAGTGATGGAAGAAACTCTCAATTTAGACGAATTATTTAAAACAATCTCGTTTAAAACCATTAAAAATGATTCTGATTTTGACTTTGGATTAAAAAGAACAGAAAAAAACTTAAACAAAAACTAGGATTGCTGTAAAAAAGACTTAATCCTAGTTTTTATATGTTGTGAATATTAGGATTTTATGATAAAATCATATTGATAATAATAAAGGTTGTGATTGTATGAATACAGTTAAGGTAACCGCTGAAACACTAAAGAAAAGGAAAAAAAGAGCAAAAAGAACTAAAATAATTGTTTTAATATTATTTTTACTACTTCTTTCAATGTTCTTTGTTTTAATGATTATATATAAAGGTGGCAATTTTACAGTAACTTTAGACCCCAATTTAACTTTAAAAAATAATATTGTTCTATATGATTCAAAAGAAAAAGAAACTCCCAAAAATAAACTATACGCTAAAGAAATACCTTTTATGGACAACATAACCAAATCTTGGTTACCTAAAAATATTGATTCACAAAAAGATGGCGATCATAACGGTGAAAATTATATAGCCTACACATTTTACGTAGCAAATGAAGGAAAAGAAGCAACCAATTACTGGTATCAAATAAACATTTTAGATGTCATAAAAAACGTCGATGAAGCAATAAGAATAATAATTTATCAAAACGGTAAAGAAACAGTATACGCTAAAAAAAATGAATTAACAAACAAAAAAGAAGAAGGAACAACACCATTTGTTTCAAAAGATGTAGCAGTATTAAAACAAAGAAAAAATATGCTGCCAAATGATGTTGATAAATATACTATAGTTGTATATTTAGAAGGCGAAGACCCTGAATGTGTTGACGCTATTATAGGCGGAGAAATTAAATTAAACATGGAAATAAGAGAGGAGCATGTATCTAATGAAAAATAATAAAAAAAGACGAAAGATTACAGTACTCCCTCTTTTTTTTAGTTTTATACTATTAATCACAACAACATATGCATGGTTCTCTGCTAATAGAGTAGTTAGCATAGAGTCACTTGACGTCCATGTTCAAGCCGAAGGCGGAATCGAAGTGAGCACAGACGCAAATACTTGGAAACAAGTTGTAACAGTTCAAGACATAATGAACGCAAGCAAATCTTATCCATCAAGCGTAAATCAAATACCATATAGAGTATATCCAGTATCTACCGGTGGAAACATCACAAATGGATATCTAAACTTATATAAAGGTGAAGCAACTAATGATAAATCAACAGATTTTATTCTAACAGCCACAAAATCAACTGAAACAAGTAGTTTTGGCGAAGATAGTGATGGCGCATTTATCGTTTTTGATTTATTTTTTAAAGCTAGTTCAGAAAAAAAACTATATCTGTCTAGTAACTCTAAAGTAGAATACAAAGGAGATAAAAATTCGGGCATAGAAAATGCCACTAGAATTGCTTTCTTAAATGAGGGAGCTTCTACGACCTCAGGCGGAGCGCAAAGCCTAAAAGGAGCCAGTGAAGCCGTAATTTGGGAACCAAATTATAACGTACACACCGAGTATGGGGTAAGCAATGCCAGCAAAACATATGGAATAAACACCTCGGTCGCTGGCGCTGCCCCAATTGCCTATGATGGTGTTATATCAGAAATAAGCACTAACAATGCAGTCTTAATTCAAAATGCTAAAGCAAGTGCTTATCCAAATTTATTTAAATCAGTTAATGTAAAAGCATATACGCAAAAAAACAATACACAAAATATAGAACTATTAACCATAAGCCCATCAATCACCAAAATTCGTATATACATGTGGATTGAAGGCCAAGATGTAGATTGTGAAAACAATTCATCATATGGTGATATAAGTTATAATATAGAATTCACAACAAATCCAACATAAGAAAAAGGAGGGATAATATGTTAAAAAAATTAAAACAAAACAAACGTAATTTTTTACTGACTGTTTTAGCCATAATTATCCCTGCAACAACCATCGCCATTACTTATGGTGTACTTAGAAATAAAAATGCACAAGTACAAAATGGTGTAAGTGGTGACACCGTTTATATCGATGACTTAGATGCGGATTACTATTATTACACAGGTCAAAATTATACTAGTAGTTCAAATAGTCTTCCAACAAGTGAAAACAAAAATATATACAATGATAATAATTTAGTAAAAGTAACAGTAACATATAATGGAACAGATTATAGTAGTAAAAATACAGGTTATGTTTCTTTAACCGAAAAGCAAAGTAAATATATTTATTATAAATATTATCCAATTATAAATGGTTATATTGAAATAGATCTAATAGATAATCCCTTTTCATATCACCCTAATGATTTAGTATTTAATGGTTGGATTACAAACTATAATGGAGCAAATATAAGCTATAATGATACATATTATACAAGAACCGCAAAAATTCCAGTTAATTCTACCAAAGACATAAACATCGATTTTTATGCAAACTGGACAACAGGCCAAGCCGAATATGTTAATAACTCATTTGATACAGCCATTAGTAACCTAAAAGCCAAAGGCATGAATAAAGTAGAAACAGTCAAATATATATATGATTATCCAAGTGTTGATGGTTACTATAAAGGAGACAGTATTACAACCAAAACAGTAGTTACAGGTTGGTGGGGTCGTGGTGATACTACATATGGAACTTGTACAGATTGTTATGATTCATCTGGTAGTTATCATAGCTCATATAGATGTCCCGCACCAGATATTGGCTGGGGCCAAAGTCAAGGAACATATACAAATAACTGTCAGATATATTATAAACAAACTAGTAATGACACCTTCGATATGGGTTCAAAATACTATACATATAATAACTATAATGGATTTGAAGAAGCCAATTTAAAGCCAACCTTAATAGGCAAAGAAGAAAATGAAAACTTTACCTCAACAACCAATATGGCTGGATATTATCGTAAGGTAAATATAAATTATAGAAGTTCCATCACTGGTTATTATAACGAAACTGGCGTAATGCAAAATGGAACATGCTCAACAAATAGTGGTTGTAAATTATATGAACTTATTCAATTCTATAAATCAGATGGTACTAAAGAGTTATACAATGAAAATGAAGAATATTACTATTTAACCACAAGAGATACTAATATTTTAATCATGAACACTAATACCTCAAGTACTTGGGGATCATCTTCAACTAAACCATTTACCTTAACCGGTATATATAACGGAAAAGATTATAATCCAACATGGACCGTATCAAATATAGCTGTCAAAGCATATGACGCTTTAAGAATAGAAAACATGACAATCAATAGTAGAAAATCCAGTTCAACAAACGTTCCAACATCTAGTGCAAATGGATCAGGCACCTTTTACGGAAATTATCAAAACGTTAAAATAGGAAGAGGAATTAAAAAAACTAGTAACTATAAAACTTTTGATTCAGTTATTGCTGGCGCAAATTCATCAAGTAGTTGGGATAGCTCTGACGTAGGAAGTAGTGATAATCCTAAAAAATTTACAATGACTGTAGAAAGCGGTTTTTATAATTCTGCAAGTTCATCTACCGGTGCCAAAAATCAAGGATGGAGTTCATCATTATATACACAGATGAATGCCGTTTATGGAAATGATTATGATAGAGCAGCTAAAAATAATAGTAATTTGGATTTCTATTTTTGCGTATCTGGAAGCTGGTATGCCAATGTTCACTCATCTGACGATAATAATATAGCCGCATTAAATACAATAGTTAAAAGCGGCACATTCGGAAGTAGTAAATCAGATTTAACAACAGGAATATATGTTGGTGGAAGATATTCAGGAACCCATTATGCTAAAAAAACCGCAAAAGTTGAAGGCGGTTATATATATAACCTAATAGGTGGCCCACTTACTGATAGTACTCGTGGAACTAAAAACGATGTACTAATTTATATGACCGGTGGCGAAATCGATATGATTACCGGAGGAGCAGGAACATCAACAACATACGGCAACAGAATAATTCAAGTAACTGGTGGGACAGTTAATTATAGCGTTTTTGGCGGTAGTAATGGCCGAGATGGAACAAGCTCAGATGGCACGCTAACAGGAAGCAGTTATGTTTACATCGGTGGAACAGCAACCATCGGAAATGATAAATATATAGAAAATAAAAGCACATTATTTGGTGCTGAAAGTGGATCAGTATTTGGCGCCGGAAACGGTAATACTAGCTATGCAACCATCGGTTCAGTAGATAATTCTGTTATTGTAATAAATGATGAAGCAACAATCAAAAAAAATGTATATGGTAGTGGAAACTATGGAACAGTAGGTTATAGTTCTAGTAGTGATGGTAGTGTAAATATCAATATCTTTGGTGGAACAATAGGATCAGTATTTGGTTCAGGAAACAACAGTGGTTCTGGCAAAGAATGGCAAGTTAGTATACCTACAAACATTAAAATGACAGGTGGTAATGTAACCGGCGGTATATATGGTGGTTCAAACCAAAAAGGTACACTTTATGGAGATGTAACTTTAAATATATTAAATGGTAATGTAAATAACGCCTTTGGTGGAGGCCTTGGAAAAGATACTGTAGTTTCTCAAAATGTTACCGTTAATCTAGGAGATAATACTAATAGTTTAAATCTTACAGGCTCAGCCTACGGTGGAAGTGCATACGGAACAGTAAATGATAAAACAAAAACCACATCAGTAAGCACATATAAAACATTAGTCAACGTTAACGGTGGAAACATAGCAAATGTCTTTGGTGGCGGCAAAGGTGACGAAAATAACACACCATATGTAGCAGGAGATGTCACATTAACAATAAATAATGGCAAAATAAATAATGCCTTTGGTGGAAATAATGCCGCAGGAACCCCAAATGGAGAAGTAAAAGTATACTTAAATGGAGGAGAAGTAACCTCTGCCTATGGTGGTGGTAATAAAACTGCAGTAACCAAAACACATGTATATCAAAATTCAAGTATTTGTCAAAATATATTTGGCGGAAGTAACGAAAGTGGTGAAGTTGAAACCTCAACAATCAATGTCTCAGGTGGGCAAACCACTAATTTATATGGCGGAAATAATATAGGTGGAACAGTAAAAAACACAAACATAACCGTTAATGGTGGAGAAATAACCTCAGCCTATGGTGGTGGTAAAAAAGCTGATACAACAGCCAGCGACATAAATGTTTTAAACGGAAAAATAACTAACATATACGGTGGTGGCGAAGAAGCTAATATATCTTCAAAAACAACAATAAATATAACAGATGGAACAATAACCAGTGTATATGGTGGTTCAAACAAATTAGGCAGCGTTCCCGTATCAAATATAACCGTTAATGGCGGAATAATAGATTCAGTATATGGCGGAAACAATCAAGGCGGAGTAACAACCACAACTAATATAAACTTAAATAGTGGAAATATTAATACAGCCTATGGTGGTGGTAATAAAGCAACATCCACCACATCAAATATAAAATTAAATGGTTCTACCGTTCAAACTATATATGGTGGTGGAAATGAAGCAGGAGTTACAACCACAAACGTAAATTTAATTACCGGCTCATCAACCGAAGTCTTTGGTGGTAGTAATAAAAGTGGTACAGTAACAACAAGTAACGTAAAAGCAGCAACCCCTCAAAATTTAATTATTGACACAATTTACGGTGGAAATAATAACGGTGGTAAAGTAAAACAAACAGATATTAATTTAAGCGGTGGCACTTATAATAATATATACGGCGGCGGAAATAATGCTGATGTAGATTATACTAATGTTCACACTGACAAAATAACAATGACAGGAAAATTCTATGGTGGTGGAAATAATGCCTCAGTTATTTACAATACAAATGTTGAATTTTTAAATTCTAGTATTGATTATGATATATTTGGTGGGGGAAATTTAGGAACTGTTGAAGGAAACACCGTAGTATATTTATCAAATGCCGTCATAAAAGGTAGCGCATACGCTGGTGGAAATGGTAAAACAGCCACAGTATTAGGTAATACAACATTAACCATTGACAATACATCAACCGTAAGTAAACATGTTTTTGGTGGTGGAAATGCCGCAAATACCGGTAGTAAAGATAATACCTCATCAATAAGCAAAGTAAATATAGCCGGAGCAACGATAAACGGTAATGTTTATGGCGGAGCTAATACTGCAATATTATATGGAAAAACAATATTAAATATTGGAGCTAACGTTAATGACTATGTTAAAACAGATATACAAATAGGTGGAACAGTATTTGGTGGTGGCGAAGCTAACGCAAATGGTGATGCGAACTATGACTATTCATTTATAAGTGTAACCGAAGGAATAACTATCAATATAGATGGTAAAAATTATAAAAACTTCGACATAAAAGGTTCAATATTTGGTAGTGGTAATGCCTCAAGTACAAAAGGATATAGTTATATAAACATAAGCAATTATGGAACATTCGAAAACTATAAAGAAAATATATCTCTTCAAAGAACAGATATAGTAACTATAAAAAATTCCGCAATAAAATTAGAAGGAACAACCGATAGAACAAATGAATATTCAAGTACAAAATTTAGCATCAGTAGAGTCGGTGAATTAAAACTTGCAAATAATAGTACACTTTTCTTACAAAATGGAACAAATTTATTAGAAAAATTTACAAGTGTTAAAATAAATGGTGCAACCGAAGAAAAAGCAACCGTTAAAATAAATGGTGATTCAGTTACAAAAAATGTAAATAACAGAGTATATATGCTTGAAAATAAAAACTTAAATATAGCAACCAATGAAGCTGTTACAAGTTATGGTAAAGTAAGTGGAATGACTTTCTTTGGAATGTATCAATTAGATCGTAATGGAAAAGTTTATACAGCTTTTTATGATAATAAATATAATAGTGGTGACACAGTAAGCTCCGGAGAATTTTACACATTTACAGCCGGTAGTTATGTTCTTGGCATGCATAATAAAAATCATGATATTCAAACAGATGGTTTCTATTCTAATTATGAAAATAAAGATAAACAAGGAACTGTTGAATCTCGCTATATAGAACCAACCCCAAGTGATGCAAGTTATTACATGTGGGTAATTGGTGAAAAAGTTACAACATACGACTTTAGTCTAACCGCATCAAAATACTCAACACTTGGAACTTATGAACTTCCATTAAACGCTTCAGCAAGCGCTAATATGACATACGAAATAATTGGATTTAACTATCAAAATTTGGAAGAAGGATTTGAACTTGTATCACCATCATCAGTCCCAAGAATAAACACAAGTGGTAGTGCCGATAATAAAATGGCGCTTTCCATGGAAACATCAAATACCGGTTTTATTTCAAAAGGACAAACAAACTTTTTGACAAATTCCACCACACCAATTGAAGGAACAAAAGATTATATATCTGAAAACTCTTCAATAGTACCTTCATTCTTGTTCTATTTATATCATTCTAAAAACATCACAGAAAAAAAAGAAATAGGAACAGCTGTAATATCATTGCTTGCCATTAAACCAATAGATGATTTAAATAACGAAGTAACCCGTATAAATATAAACATCACATTAAGCTCAGCTTTATATAGCGATAACGACTATGAAGGTGCCATGACCGCTGGAGAAAAATATGATCTATTCGCATCAACCGCAACCAATATAACCAACAAATCGAATTTCAGCGCTTATTATTCTTTATATATGAAATCAAGCAAAAAATATTATCAAGATGGTTATTACCATGCCCTTGTGTCTGATTATGTATTACCAGTAAATACTAAAATAACAATGATAGACCTAGCCAGCAAAAAATATTACTACTATGTAATTACTGAAGAAGATGTTACAAAAGCTAAAAAAGAATATGAAAAATATGGTGAATGTTCATATGCTTTAAGTGAATTTATTGCCATGGGATCAACTAGTCCTAACAACACATTTGACGAAAGTCAAAATAATAATAAATATTATAAAACTGGATATGTCGATGAAGAATTTATATTCAACGTTTCATTTGAAGATACAAATATAACTGGCGATGTAAATAACAAAAAACTATTGCTGGAACTTAGAAACAAATCTGATCAAACATTAAATAGTGTTCTTAGTATTCAGCACTCATCATTAACTTATAATTTATATGATGATAGTAAAGCTACAATTAATTTAACTGGCGATTTTACTGAAAAAAATGTTTATTTAGGTGATATACCAGCTTTAACATTAACGGCCAATTTTACACAGCCAATCATAAACTCACTTCCTGTAACAGATACAACATATTTTGATAAAAAAATGGGTGTTAAAATATCTATATATGACGAAAAAGGAAATAAATTAAATAATAGTAGTTTACTAGGTCTTACATACGAGTATAATAATAAAACATATTATCCTAGAATGGACGGCAGTGTTCGTATACCTGTTGCAGAAAAAGTCGCAAATTGGTACGGAAAAATAAAAGTAAACACCAAAAATTTAAATTTATCAAGTGGTTCATATAAATTTATAATTGAAGCATTTGGCTCTTCTGATGGAAT
Source organism: uncultured Bacilli bacterium (assembly GCA_934183155.1). Classification (GTDB taxonomy): domain Bacteria; phylum Bacillota_I; class Bacilli_A; order RF39; family UBA660; genus Coprosoma. The sequence continues at coordinate 60,769 of CAKPSB010000002.1, forward strand.
ATATTTTGGAGCAACCCCATCATCAAAATTAGCAATCGATTTTAAAATAGTTGATAGTGTGTATGGACTAAATGTTAAACTTCCAGATGATGAAATAATAATAAATGGAAAAGAAGGCCTTAATAGTAAAAAAACTAATGCCTTAGATTTTGATACAGGGTATTCATCAAATCTAGCAAATCCAAATATAAGAGTATCAATATATAGAAGACTTTATAATGAAATCTATGACACCGAATATGAAAAAATAAGCCTTGATGATTACATAACAAATAGACTAAACAAAATAGGGGATGATTATGACTACATGTTTATAGAAAGCCCAAATTCAAATAGTAAAAAAACATTATATTTAAAAAATTCACTTAGAAATGGAACATATAAATTTGTATTTAGTCTATATGACGGTGATAATTTTATTGGCGATAGTAAAACTTATATTATAATTAAATAAGGCAGCCTTCGTCATGTACCGGCGAAGCGAGAATTTTATATATTGAATCAATTTGATTTATAAAATTCACCAAAGTAATAACAAAGGTACTAGAAAGGAAAATAATCAATAAAAGAGGGTTATTTCCCTCAAAAATGATTATCCAAGTAGTTATGAACTTAAATGAAATAAAAACAGAACAGCTAATTAAAAGTTATAAAAAAATAGAAGAATATTTAAAGGCACTAAAAAATAAGAAAGCAGATGGTTAAATGTTAGAAAATCTAGAAAACGAAATAAAACTAAGCACAGAAATACTCGATAGTATGCCAATTAATAATCCTAAAAACGTTGAAAAGTTCAATAACGAATTAGCTAAAGAAATAAAAAAATATGAAAACAAATTAGAAGAAATTTATCTAGAGCTAACAAACAGATGTAAAAAATACAAAAACATTAAATTTAATGATTACAGTGAAAAAAAGCAAAGCATTGAAATGTTTTCTAAAGCTTTGCTTTATACCACTAATTTAAATACAGCTTATGAAAAATTAGGAATAGATAAAATTGTTTATAATCTAACAAATTATCAAAAAGAAAACGATGATTTAGATTACTTAAATAAAAACATTTTAAAAGCAATCCATATTTTTAATCTTGTCGGAATTAATCTCAATGTAGATGATTTTAAATATACTAATCCAGTATATACATATATGTCTGAATTTTTCAAATATAAAAATGACTTAACAAGTAACAATTTAAAAGAAACATTTAATAATATTTACTGGCAGTGTCCCAAACTAACACTACATATAGAACTTTGTATTAGATATCTATATTTAAAAAATATAAAAAAATTTGAAAACTATATAAAAAATATTAACAACGAACTTTTAGATAAATTTAAAAACAAAGAAAAAAGTTTAATAGATGATTATGCTCATGAAAGAAAAGAATATGATAATTTACTAGAAAATGACAAAGATAATATATTATATAATTTTTATCATGGAATATATGATGCATCAGATTATGAAGAAAGTAAAATTGCTAATATTATTGATAAATATTTTGAAGATAAAACTAATATAGAACAAAATGTAATAAAAATTTTAAATTCATTAAATGAACTAAAAGGGTATATAAAATATGAAAGCTTAATAGACCAAGTTAAAAATTTATATAATGAAAGTTTAGAAAAAGATTTTCTGACCAAAAAACTAAAAGAAATATCAAAATTAGAAAATAAATTGTTCAGCTTAAATAAAAAAATAACAAGACGGCATACTGTAACAAAGGTTGATAAAAACGAACTAGTAGTAGCGGATATTATTAATAATATAAAAGAAAAATATGATGAGATTGATAATACAATAATGAAAATTAAAATCAAACAGTATCTAAAAGAAAATTCAACTGTATTCTTAGTATTACTACTTTTTTCATATAACTACGTTCTTTCAGCAAATTATTTTAAAGAAAAAGATGACCAAATGCAAACAATTGATAGCGAAATAAACGCACTATTACATTTTACTTTAAACCCAAACAATACAGTCATAACTAATTCAACCTTTTTAGATGATAGTAATAAAGCAGAAATTGTTTCCGAAAACTATAGATTATTAGGCGTAAATATAGATCAAAGTTTATTAGAAAGTGACTTAGATAATATTATTTCTGATATGCAAAAACTAAAAATATTTTATAAATTAAAAGAATATGGCATTTCAACTAAAGAACTTGAAAATGTAAAGCAAATAAAGGCAATTATTCAAAAGAACGAAAAAGAATTTTAAAAAGCTAAATTTTATGATAGAATTATTATAAGGGAGTGTGAATGATGAAAACAGCTTTAAAAATAACAGGTGGAATTATTGGTACTATATATTTAATTGTAGCTATTATATTAACTATATTATTATTTTCTTACAATCAATATAAAGTATCAGTTATAAATGGCAACAGCCTTGTAATTATCGATGAAAAAAGTGATAAATATAACGCAGGAGATTTAATAGTATTTGAAAAAGTAAAAAATAGTGATGTTTCAATTGGCGACGAAGTATATTTTTATGAAGTTACAAATGGCATTCCTACAATAAAATATGGAAAAGTAACTAGAAACGAAGAAATAAGTAAAACCGAAAGTACATTTACAATAAATAATAATCATGATATTTCTTCAGAAAGCTTAATAGGAAAAACAGATAAATCAAAAAGATATGTCGGCATAGGAAAAATTCTATTAACACTAGAGTCTAAATATGTATTCTTATTATTAGTTATCTTACCAACATTAGTATTGTTCCTATACGAACTTTATAGACTTATTGTAGAAATAAAAACTCCAGCTGAAGAATGAAAAAAATATTAATAGTTTTAGGTATATTATTTTTTACATTAACAACATTTCAAATAATTCAAAGCTACGGACTATTTGAAACAAAAGTTTATACAGAAAGTGACCTAAAAATTGCCTCATGGCATATTAGTGTAAACGATAGTGATATTACTGGTGAAAACAAAACATTTAGAGTAAATAATATAACTTATAAAGATCAGTCAGGCAAAGAAACTCAAAAATTTGCCCCTGGGGTTACAGGTACATTTATCTTAGTTATTGACCCTAAAGATACAGAAGTCTCATTCAAATATGAATTAGACACCAAACTCATCAGTGATTATAGTCAAATAAGTATCACAAATGTCGAAGGAATCAACAATACTAATTTGACATTAGAAAACGGTGTTTATTCAAATGTAATGACTGTTAAAGACATAAAAAATAATAAAAAAGATTATATTAAAATAACTTTTTCATGGGAAAACAATGATGATAATAATGAAAGTGATTCACTTATTGGTTCAAATTTAGAAAGTTTAGAAATTCCTATAAATATTAAATTTACGCAGAAAAAGTAGGTGATAGAATGAAAAGGGACTACATATATATAATTACAAAAGTAGCAAGCAATATAATGTTTGGACTGCTTTCTTTTGTCATTATTTTATGTCTATATTCGTTTGTCTCATTAAATATATTATCTAATAAATATGTTAATTTTTTTTCCTACACTATCTTCAGTATAGGAAGTAATAGTATGGCCCCTGAAATAACAACCAATGACCTAATCTTAGTAAAATTAACCAAAGATGCCAAAAAAGGTGATATAATCACTTTTTATGAAGATGATGCTCTAGTAACCCATAGAGTTATAAGCAAAACCAGTAATGGTTATGTCACAAAAGGAGATGCCAATAATGCCGAAGATAAAATTGTTAGTAAAAATAATGTTATAGGAAAAACAATAAAAATTTTATCCAATTATGGAGTATGGTATAAAGTTATAACAACTCCTAAAATAATATTTCTAATTTGTACTACATTATTCTTATTTTCAATAGCATTTTCATATACAGGTAAAAAACATCTTACTAATTCAGACGATTTTGGAATCTATTATTCTGGTATTAAGTTAAAGGATAAAAAAAATGCTAAATAAAGCCAAGTTAAATCTATCATTAAGAATATCATTAATAATTATAGGCTTTTTAATGTTACTTCTAGTAATAGGCAAATCATTTAGTGCTTTTGAAAATGAAGGGCAAGGCACAGCTATTAGTGAAATTGCTTTTTATATGATAAATGCAGGCACTGAAACACAAGAATTAAAACTTGGCAAAGTATCACCAGACAGTAAAGAAAAATACTATATTATAAATGTTTCCAATTACAATGAAGCTAAAATAAGCGAAGTAGATATGACATATAATTTATCAATTAAAACAACAACCAATATCCCTGTTTCATATAAATTATATTTAAACGATAATACAGAAAATATCATTGGAACAAAACAGTTAATCACAGATAAAGATAATATGTATTTTTATAAATATAATAGTATCTCATCAGAGTTTAATAAAAACATAAAAAAAACTGACAAATATAAATTAGCTATTAGTTTCGATGAAAAATATTCAGATGAAACATATCAAAGTTTAATCGATAGTGTAGAAATAACAGTTACGGCAAAACAAAAATAAAAAAATTGTAAAGTATACAAATTTTTAAAAGCTTCACTTGCAAGTTTTGTCGAAACATGATAATATCATAATAGAAGAGTAAGGAGAAAAAATATGACAAAAAATAATAAAAAGAAAAAGAAACAAAGACGATTATTATTAGCAATATATGCTCTAATAGGAACAGCTGCCCTATTAGGAACAGCAACTTATGCATGGTTTACTGCTAATAAGACTGTTTCTGTTAACCCAATTGACGTTAACGTAACAGCTAAAAGTGGTTTACAAATATCAGCTGATGGACAAAATTGGAAATCAATTTTAACAAATACTGATATAACAGGAGCAAGCGGAAATTATAAAGCAGCTGTAAACCAAATTCCAAACACATTGGAACCAGTTTCATCAGTTGGAACAATTGATACAACTGGTAAAATGGAAATGTTCTTAGGAACAGTAACTGCAAATGATGAAGGTAACTGGATTCTAAGTTCTACAAAATCTACTGAAACAAACGCTTCAGGAGATGCCTCAACAGGTGCATTTGTAGCATATGACCTATTCCTTAAATCTGAAACAGCTACTAAAATTTATTTAGGTGCTGATTCTAAAATCGTATTTGCTGATGCAAAAGATACTGGTATCAAAAATGCTACAAGAGTTGGCTTCGTAACATTAGGACATACTACAAGTGATGATACTATTGCTAACATTCAAGGATTAAATACCGGAACATCTTCAACAGTTAAAATTTGGGAACCAAATTATGATGTACATACTTCATTCGGTGTTGCTAATGCCCGTGACACATATGCTATTAATACATTAACTGCCGCTGCAGGTAACGCAGCAGTAGCTTATGATGGAATTAAAGCTACCTTTGATAAAGCCGCTGGAATTACTTTAGGTAATGCTAAACAAGCATCATTTGCTGACTACTTCAAAACTGTAACTCCAGATATTAAAACACCAGAAACTAATACTGATAGTAATGAACTTGTTGATTTAGAAGCCGGAGTTACAAAAATCAGAGTTTATATGTGGATTGAAGGACAAGATGTCGACTGTGAAAACAATGCATCAGGTGGAAAAATTTCATTCAGTTTAAAAATGAGCACAGAAGCTTAAAAATAGTATAATTATTGATATATATTTAATAAATACAAATATTAGAGTGATTTTTATCACTCTTTTATAATGCCTTTTATTAAATTATCAATTTAATAAAATAAACACTTGTGCGGTTTAGAATAATCAAGTAAAATGTATATCTTTTTTGAAAAAACGAACGCTTATTAAAAACAATTGGTTGATAAAAAGATAACAAATTTAGGCAACAATCATACAATATTTTAGGTGATAAAATGAACAATTTAAAAGTCGTAATCGACGCAGGACATGGAGGCACAGATAGTGGTGCGGTAAGTGGAAATGTAAAAGAAAAAGATTTAACGTTAATGATTTCAAAATATATGCTTGAACAATTTAAAAATAAAGGAATAGATTCTACCTTAATTAGAAATACAGATGAAAGTATTTCACCAGCTGAAAGAACAAAAAGAATATTAGATGCCTATGGTGATAAGTCCAATGTTATAATAATTTCTAATCACATTAACGCATCTGGTGCGAATGGTAAGAATGTAGGCAAAGCAAGTAGTGTCTTGTTTGCTTTAAAACAAAAGAATTTTGGCTCAATGTTGAAATTCTTTTTTTGTATATCGTTAAAAAGTTTGTTTCGTAGTTAATATATGAAGAATAATCGTAATAATTTGACATTTTTATAAAAAAATTACTCTGTATCGTAATAAATTGACAAAAATTAAATATAGTATTATAATGTATATATAAGAAAGGAAGATGGATTATGGTTATTCGTGAAAGATATTTAAAATTAATAAGACCATTTTATGATCAAGAGTTAATTAAAGTGTTAATTGGTATTAGACGTTCTGGAAAATCAGTTATTTTAAAACAAATAATAGATGAGCTAAAAGAAAATAATGTTGATGATAATCATATTATCTATATTAACTTTGAAGATTACGATTATGAGGAATATACTGATCCTAAAAAGTTAAACAATTATGTTAAAGAAAGAATAATTGATGATAAAAAATATTATATATTCTTTGATGAAATTCAAAATGTTGATAAATGGGAAAAAGTTGTTAATTCATTAAGAGCAACAAAGAACACATCTATTTTTATAACTGGTTCTAATAGTGATTTATTATCTAGTGATTTAGCAACCCATATTGCAGGAAGATATGTTAGTTTTAAAATAACTCCATTTACATTTGATGAAGTTTGTAAATTATTAAATATTACAGATAATAGAGATATTGAAGATGCATTTAATGATTATATTAAATGGGGTGGAATGCCACAAAGATTTATGCAAAAAGATGACATTTCAAGAAAAACTTATTTAAATGATATTTATGATTCAATAATAATAAAAGATATCGTAAAAAGATTTAATATTAAAGATATTGATTTGTTAAATAGAATAGTTACTTATATTTTAACTACTCCATCTCAAGTATTTTCACCTGATAGTTTAAAAAAATATATGCAAAGTGATTCTAGAAATGTATCATTAGAAACATTATATAATTATCTTGATTATATAACTCGTGCAAACCTTATTTCAAAAGCAGAAAGATATGATGTTAGAGGTAAAAGAATTCTTACAGGTAAATATAAATATTATTTAACTGATTTAGGTTTTACTAATATTTTAAGTGAAGGTAAGAAAGAGCAAATAGGTGCTTATTTAGAAAATATTGTTTATAATGAACTAATTGCTAGAGGATATAGTGTTAATATTGGTACATTAGAAAATGGTGAAATAGATTTTATAGCAACAAGGTTCAATGAAAAAATATACATTCAAGTTACTTATATTTTAAGTGATGAAACAGTAATTGAAAGAGAATTTAATGCTTATAAAAAGATTGAAGATAACTATCCAAAATATGTTCTTTCAATGGATAAATTTGATTTATCACAAAATGGAATAATTCATAAAAATATAATTGATTGGTTGTTAAAAAAATAATACAAAAACATGGAATTTCAAATAATTAATTTGATTAAAGATATATTTTAATTATTAATTAAAATGACATCATGTAATTAAAATGACATCATGTATTTATTTCTATAAGGAGTTGGTTAGAAATGGCAAATAAAAATACAAATTTACAAAATGCTAAAAATAAAAAAGATGATGAATTTTATACAACATATGAGGATATCGAAAAAGAAATAATAAATTATAAGATACATTTTAAAAACAAAACAGTATTTTGTAATTGTGATGATCCATTTGAATCTAACTTTTGCAAGTATTTTTTGAAAAACTTTAATGTATTGGAAATAAAAAGATTAATATGTACATCATACTATTCTTCTAAAATTATATCAAAAGAATTAAATTTCTTAAAAAAAGGTGAAAAAAAGTCTAGAACTAAAGGATACGTATTAGATATACAAAAATTTGTAGATACAAAAGAAGTAATATCAGATGATGTAATTTGTAATTTATTAAAAGAATCAGGCAATATAAAAGAATTAAAAGGTACAGGAGACTTTCAAAGTGATGAATGTTTAAACTACTTGAAAGAATCAGATATAGTCGTAACTAATCCACCATTTTCTTTATTTAGAGAATTTGTCTCTATTATCATGAAATATAAAAAGAAGTTCTTAATTGTTGGTAATCAAAATGCACTAACATATAAAGAAATATTTCCGTTGATAAAGAATGATGAATTATGGACTGGGTATCAGTTTGGAGAGATGAAATTTAGAGTGCCCAAAACTTCTAAACCTAGAACTACAAGATACTGGGTTGATGATACAGGACAAAAATGGAGAAGTTTAGGAAATGCAATGTGGTTAACAAACATAGATAATGAACGAAGGCATAGAGAAATTAATTTAACAAAAAAATACAATTCAAAAGATTACCCAAAATATGATAATTTTGATGCAATAAATGTAAAAACAATAAATGACATACCATATGATTACTTTGGTATTATGGGAGTACCAATAACTATTATAAATAGGTATAATAGTGAGCAATTTGAAATTGTTGGAGAAGCTAATCATGGTTCTGATAATGAATATGATTTATTTAAACCAGTTTTAAATGGAAAGGAATTATATAAAAAAATATTGATTAGAAGAAGGTGTAAAGAAGTGAAAGAAAAAGAATTTGTTATTTTAGACTTATTTAGTGGTGCAGGTGGTTTTTCTTATGGTATGGAAAAAAACAAACATTTTAAGACTGCTATTGCGTTAGATATAAATGAATCTGCACTAAAAACATTTAAACACAATATGCCAAATACAACAACAGTTTTAGGTGATATTACTAATGAAGAAATAAAACAAAAAATTATTAAATTAAGCAAAGAGAAAAAGGTTAATATGATTATAGGTGGACCACCATGTCAAGGTTTTTCACTAAAAGGGAAAAAATTAGGATTAAGTGATCCAAGAAATTTTTTATTTAACGAATATTTGAATATAGTTGAATCAATTAGACCAGAAGTGTTTGTGATAGAAAATGTAAAAGCATTATTGTCTACATCATCAGGATGGTTTAAGGAACAAATAATAAATAGAGTAAAAAGTATGGGTTATTATGTTGATTGTGGAATTTTGACAGCATCGGATTTTGGCGTACCACAATCTAGACAAAGAGCTATATTTATTTGTTCAAAAAACAAAAAAATTGAATTGCCAACTATACAAAAAAGAAAAAAGGTGACAATTAGAGATGCGATATTTGATTTGGCATATTTAAATTCTGGCGATGGAGAATTTGAACAAGAATATATAACATCGCCTATAAGTTCATATCAAAAACTTATGAGAAAAGGAAGTGTTAAATTATATAATCATAAAGCCTCTAATCATTCTGAGGTTGCAATAAAAAAACTTCAAATGATCCCACCAGAATGTGGTAAAGAACATTTGCCAAAGGAAATGCTTGGAAAACAAAAATTTAGTGGGACATGGGGGAGATTAAAATGGGACGATGTTTCTCCAACAATTGATACAAGATTTGATGCTTCATCGAATGGGACAAATAATCATCCGTTTTTAAACAGGGCAATTACACCAAGAGAAGCGGCTAGAATTCAATCTTTTGACGATAAATTCGTTTTTTTAGGTACAAAAGTTTGTGTAAGAGAACAAATCGGTAATGCTGTGCCACCTTTATTGGCAAAAGCAATTGCTGATAAAATATATAATGAGATAGGAGTGGAATTATGAATATAGAAATGGCATATTTAATTGGAATGATATTAGGCAATGGAGAAATTCAAAAGGGTAATCACGAAACAATTGTAACTATTGATATACCACATAAAAATTTATATACTGACGATTTTAAGGATGTAAAAATATATGTAAAAGCTAGTATTACTGATATACGAGATATTGTTGAACCACTTATTGGAAGCAACTTAAAACTTACACAGGAAGATAGATCAACTATAATTTCTTTTGTTAAACCGAATGAAGAATATGTAATGAGGCAAATACTGAAATTTGTTGGAAATGGTCGTAAACATTCAACTATGGAAATGAATCCCGATTTATTTAGTATGACAAGTGATGAAAAAAAATCATTGCTTAGAGGTATTGCGGATGTTACAGGATATATTAGAAAAAGTAACATTGCTTTTGGACAAGAGGGAGCTCATAGAGTGTACATTGAAATTCCGTGTAATTGGAAAATGGTTATTGATATTGCAAACATGTTAAAAGACGTTGATATTCCAATTCAAACAATAGATTTTGGACATCCTAATTTTAGAGATAGTAATTTAATAAAGTATAATGAAGGTATGCCTAATTATTGGAAAAAAGAGCATCAAATTAAAATATATGCAAATGAATTTTTACCAATTGGGTTTAATATAAAACATAAACAAGAGGCTTTAGAAAAATATAGTGATGAACTTTTAAAACATCTTAATCCAGAAAAGACTCATAAATATTATTGGGAAAAAAACATAAAGAAAGGTAAAGAAAAGTTAAAACATCCAGGTGAAAATGACCCATCCTTACCTAAGGAAATACGGGGAAAACATTTTAATTCATGGACAGAGTTAGCAAGGGTATTGGGTTATGATAAATAATGTTTCTAAAGAAATTGAATTGTATGAGCCAATGAGAAAATGGTTGCAAAAATATTTAGAGGAAAAGTATAAAAATGCTGAAGTAATAACTATTGATTCACATGCTAGAACTTTAGATTCATATTTGAATCAATTTGGCTTGCTTGATCAATATCCTCTAACTGTTGGGCTAGACATTCAGGTAGATGTTTTAGGTATAGTAAAGTACAAGAATAGTACTAATCTTATTTTCATTGAGGCAAAAAAGACGCAACTTAATCTTCATGATTTGGGACAATTATGGGCTTATTGTAAGTTGTGTGATCCTCTTGAGGCCTTTCTACTATCATCATATGGATTGGGAAGTTTAAACAAATTATTCAATAATTTATTGAGAGATGATTTATTAGATTTTGGTGATGGTAAAAAGATTAAAAAAATGCAAGTTGGGAAGTGGAATATTATAACTAACAATATAGATTATAATTCGTTAATTCCTAAAATTTAGTAGTTATACTATTACATGGATGAGGTAGGAGATGAAATATGGAATTATTTTTAAAAAAAGTTGAAAACGCATTTGGAATTAAAAGTTTACATTTAAATTTGGAAAATGATAAGAAAATGTATCAAGAATTAATATATTCTAAAAATGGTTCTTTTAAAACTTCTTTTTCAAATACTTTATATAATTTAAGTAATGGTACGTTAGAAAATGTATTTGATAGATTAACAGATGAAAAAGCTATTTTAGATATATCTATTTTAGAAAATGGTAAAGAAATAAAAAATTTTGACAATCGATTTGTTGTTTTTTCTAGAGAAATATATGAACAGCATTCTAAATTATTGTCTGATTATAGTTCTGAATTAGAGACACTTACTATCGATAAAAAAAATAGTGAATATATAAATGAATTATTAACTGAGGAAACTATAGAAATCAAATTACAGATTGATAATTATTTAAAAGGTACTGGTTTAAACTTTGAAATATTACTTGATATGTTTTCTAATTTAGAAGATGGATACTTAGATAGAATAATTCAATTACTGAATACAATTATTAATCATGAAGCTCAAGACATTAGTGAAATAAATATAAAAAAAATATATCAGAAAGCATATGATATTGTTGATCAGAGCGAATTTCAAAGCAAAATATCAAATTACATTCAGGTATTAGAAAATAAAATTAATGCTCAACTTTTTGACAAAAATTTTAACGAAAATAATTGCTTACAGTTTATAAATAATGTTGATAAAGCAAAATATTTATCAGAAACAAAATCTAGGGGCTTATTTTTAAAAGATAAAGTATACTATGATATTGACGAAGTAAAAAAAATATTTGAAGAAGAAATTAAAAAAATATCAAAAGACCCTGAAATAATTGAACAAAGTAAAGAAATTACTAAATTAATGGGAACTGCTAAAGAATCTGAGTTTTTAAAAGAATCAATTCAAAAAAACCCTTTGCTTGTTAAACAGTTATCTGCTGGTAGAAAAAATATTCTTTTATCATATTTAAAATCTTCAAGTATAGATTACAATTATTGGTTAGAAGTTGTAAAAAAAGCAAAAAAAGAATTAAATAATGTTTTAAAAATTGCGCAGGATAAACAAACGAATTTTGAACGTGCAATTGAAATATACAAAAATAGATTTCATCCAATTTTTGACATCAAAATAGTTAATAAGGCAGAGTCCATGTTAGGCATAAAAACTCCTACTATTACTTTTTATCATAATAGATATTGTGAGATTCCTGTCTCAGAAACAAAATTAAGCCAAATTTTATCTTCTGGAGAAAAAACAACGCTTAATATATTAAAATTTATAGTTGAATATGAAAATTGCAAAAAATATCACCCATTTATAATTTTAGATGATATCGTAGAAACTTTTGATTATTCCAATCGCTATGCTTTTATGGAATACATAAATGATTTAGTAAATTTGGATGTTCCAACAATTGTTATGACGCATAATTTTGAATTTTATAGAACAGTTAGTAAAAGAATACCAAAATTAAGAAAAAGTGTTGCATCTGCCAACTCTAACGGCGTTGTAGATATTCAAACTAATAATCGAATTAACAAAAACATGGAAAATGTTTTAAAGTGCTCAAATATTTATGATTTCTTTTGTGCCATTCCATATTTAAGAGAAATTAAAACAATTTTATTGGAAGACACCAAAACATTAGATTCGTGCCTTCATTACAAAGAAAACACTTCTAAATTACAAATTAAAGATATATTATTACAATTTCCAAGTAATGCTATAAAAAGTCTTAAAATAGATGAAAATGATATTTACATGGAAAAGTTGTTTGAAATAGCAGACAATTTATCTGGATTTGATGATTTTGATATTGTAAAAAAAACAATTTTATCACTTTCTTGCAGACTTTTAATAGAAAGAAAAATAATTGCAAACAATTTTAATTTATTAACTAATATTAATACGAATCAAACTGCACAGCTTCTTGATTTATACGGTGAAAAGTTATTTCCAAATGTAAAAAAATATCTTGAAGCAGTACAGTTATCAACACCTGAGTTTATTCATGCTAATGCATTTATGTATGAACCATTAATTGACATAAATGGAAAATACTTGTTTGAATTATATAATCAAATTAAAAAAATACCTGATGAAAAAATATGGAAAAATAAAAATTAATGGTTAAAAAACAATGTTTTTTTACATAATTTTGTCATTTTCGTTTACTTAATAACGTTCTCTTTTTTGACATTGACTTCTAATTTATTTACGATATAATTATTATAATATAGCAATAGTTCTAGGATATGAACTATTAGATGCTAAAATACTATATTCAGTTTATGAGTATAGTATTTTTTTGTAAGGAGGAATTGTTATCTAAAATTATATAAACAAAAAGTATGTACCAAGAAATTATAAAAAAATAAATAATTAAGGTACCTAAAAAAGTTGGTTTATGTGTGAAAAGAGGTTCATAATTAGCAATTTTGTTAATCCAAAAGTATGTCATTTGTATAACCGTTTGTGTGTCTAACTGCTATTTTTGATACAAAATTTGCTATTTTTAGTTAACCCAATAGTATGACATTTATTTTAATGTATGACAAAGTAGTCTTTCACAATCCCTTTAAAATAGGGCTAAACTCCCCACTGGGAAGTTGTTTGTCAGCCATCCTTATCCTGCTAAAAACAAACACGCGGAATATTTAGAAAATTAGAGAATTAAAGTCATAAGTTATGTACCCAATTTTATATAAAAACAATAAAAAAATTTATTAAGGAGGAGTGATTTATAAGATGTAAAAGTAATATAAATTTAAGTTTTAGGAATATATTTAAGTATGAAACCAAAAGGGGTAGATTGGTATGATAATAACTGAAACTTTTAAAAATGGTGGTAAAGATATTGGGGCTTTATTACAAGAATATGTATGCTTAATACTTAAATATAAAGATGAAAATGGTAAAATAGATGACACAAATGATGGTAAGAGAGTTATAATGGAATCGGCAAACAAGATGCTATGCAAAAGAAAGGAGAATAATGTATAGCACAGTAAAACCGCCATCATTTTATAATGTAGGAATATATATAAGATTATCGCAAGAAGATGAGGATAAAGCACATAAAAGAGAGTCTGAAAGCGAAAGTGTATTAAATCAAAGAAGTTTACTTATGAACTTTTTGAGGGATAATGGATTTGTTTTAACTGATGAGTATGTTGATGATGGATATTCAGGTACTAACTTTGATAGACCAGCATTTAAAAGATTACTTGAAGACATAGAAAAAGGAAAAATAAATTGTGTCATAACTAAAGACTTATCAAGATTAGGTAGAGATTATATCAAATGTGGTTATTATATAGAACAATATTTTCCATTAAAGAAAGTTAGATATATATCTATACTAGATAATGTAGATACTTTTCTAGATTCTGCAAATAATGATATAGCACCTTTCAAAGCTTTATTTAATGATATGACTAGTAAAGATACATCAAAGAAAATAAAATCAATATTAAGAGATAAAAAAGTGAAAGGTAAGTTTATAGGTAGTAAACCCAGTTTTGGCTATATGAGAGATCCACTTGATAAAGGACATCTAGTGCCAAACCCAGACACAGCATGGATAGTAAAAAGAATATTTAATGAAGTATCAAGAGGAGATAAAATATCAGATATAATTGAAAGATTAAATAATGAGAATATTCCAACACCAAGTGCATATAAACAAATAAAAAAATCAAAAAGACAAATAAATGGATATATTTGGACTTGTAGTACGATTAACAAAATATTAAAAAATAGAATGTATACTGGTGATATGATTCAAAATGTTCAGACAAAATTAAACTATAAATCACAAAAGAGAATATGTCTTTCTAGTGAATATTGGATAATTGTAGAAAATACTCATGAACCATTAGTAAATAGGGTAATATTTAATCAAATACAGACAAGTGCTAATAGAACTAGAACAGTAAAATTAAACCGTCCACAGAGGCTATTAGAGGGCTTACTTTATTGCAAAGAGTGTGGTAATAAGCTAACGGTTAGTTATAGGGAAAAGCGCAATTACTGGTCTATAAATTGCAATAAATATTCTAGAAGTCCAAGACAAAGATTATGTGAACCACATTTTTCAGAATATAATAGTTTTGAAAAAATAATTTTAAATCAAATCAAAAAAACTTGTAAAAAATATATAGAAAAAGTTGACATTGATAGTTTAGTATCTAATATAAAAAGTGAGAAGGATAACAAGGAAGATTTGATTATAGAAAAACAAAAATTAGAAAGTAATATCAAAGAACTACAACTAAAAATAGATGCTTTATATGAAGATAAATATAATGGGATAATCTCAGTTGATACTTATACAAGATTATCTTCTAATACAGAAAATCTAATAAGAACATACAACTCTAGAATAAAAGAATTAGAAAATTCTATTAATGAAGTTCCTAAAAAACATAATGATGAAGAAATAAAACAAAAAATAAAAGAATTAATTAGTATGAAAAAACCTACTAGAGAATTATTATTTATACTAGTAGATAAAATAATTGTTGATAAAGATAAAAATGTAGAAATAATATATAATTTTAATAAATAAAAGGTTAGTTAATACCTGCCTACATTCCACGACTTCGGGGGAGGAGAAGGTGCTGAAGTAATATACGCTTTAAGAGATAATAGTAATTTAGCAAAAAATATATTAACCTCATTAGGAAATGCTGGCCAAAAAATGAGAAAATATTTTCAAAGAAGATTACCAAGTAATACATCAAAAGATTATTACTTTATCCACAGAAATACAGGTCAAAATACAAAACCAGTAATTGTAGAATATGGTTTTATTGATAATCCTAAAGATTTAGCAAAAATTCAAGAAAATTATAAAAAATATGTTGATGCAGTGGTTGATGCAGTCATAAAAACTTATGAAGGTAAAACAATAGAAAACTTACCATCAAATGGAAAATATTATACAGTAAAAGCAGGCGATAGCCTATGGAAAATCGCTAAAGAAAATAATACAACAGTAGATGAAATTAAAAAATTAAATAACTTAAAATCCAACAATTTAGTAGTCGGTCAAACATTAAAATTAAGTGAAAAAACAAATGACAGCGATAAATATATTGTAATGAGTGGCGATAGTCTATGGAAAATCGCCAACCAATATGGTCTTACCGTAAATCAGTTAAAACAATTAAATAATTTAACAAGCGATAATCTAGAAATTGGCCAAGAATTAAAAATAAAAAACAATATGGCAAAAGATGAGACAAATATATATACAGTAAAAGCAGGCGATAGTCTATGGAAAATTGCAAGCCAATATGGTCTTACCGTAAATCAGTTAAAGCAATTAAATAATTTAACAAGTGATAATTTAGAAATTGGCCAAAAGTTAAAAATAAAAAACAATATATCAAAAGATGAGACAAATATATATACAGTAAAAGCAGGTGATAGTCTTTGGAATATTGCAAACAGATTCAAAACAACTGTTAATGAATTAAAAAAGTTAAATAATTTAACTAACAATTATTTAACAATAGGACAAACATTAAAAATTCCAACTACCGATTAAACAAATTATTCAATATTTTTAACAAGGTCAAATTTATATCCTTGTTTTTTCATATTATTTATAAAAGAATCCAAAGCAAGATAATTACCTTTATTCTTAGGATGCATCAAATAAATTGCACCTCTGTGAGCTCTTATAGTAAGCTCATTTAAAGCTTTTTCCTTAGTAACATCATCTTCAAAATCCAAATAATCAGCACTATAAAAATAAGTTTTATACCCCAAATCCTTCATTATTTGAAGAGTTCTAAAGCTCCATTCACCCCGAGGCTCCCTATAAATTTTTTCCATTTGCTTGCCAGTTGCCTTATTATATGTATCCTCTACGCTAACAATCTCTTCTAAATATTTATCAAAATTTTCCTTGTTTGCCAAAGAAGGCATAGACAAATGTCGAGAAGTATGATTAGCAATAGTATGTCCCATCTCATCCATTTGCTTAATCAAAGTAGCATTATCTTCAATAAATTTTCTACATAAGAAAAAAGTAGCCTTGACATTATTTTTGTTTAAAACATCAACTATTTCCTTCAAATACGTATCATTACTGCCCTCATCAAAAGTTAAATATAAAGTCTTTTCATCCGGCCCCATAAAAAAGGCATTAAATTTTTTAAGTTCATTAATATCAGCTCCACCAGAAGGCCTCTCACCATTTTTTTTATTATTACTCCACCAACCCCTTAAAGTATTATCAATATCATCATACTCGTCTTTATAAATAGGCAAATTGTTTGCAATAACCTTTATAAATCTATGCGCCTTAGCAATTTCTCCTTCTTTATTTGTAACAAAATATATTAATTCATAAGTTCCTTCTTTACTTAAAACTTTTCCCTTAATCCTTACCTTATCAGTAAGATCACCATTATCATCATAAGCTTTAAAACCAGCCTCTTCATATTTTTCATTCAAATTAATAGTCACAATATGTTGACCATTTAGTATTATTTTAGGAACAGTTGACGTGCTTTTTGTAAATTTTGAGTAAATAAAAAAACTAGCAGAGGCAAAAAAAACAATATAAATAATAAACTTTTTTTTCACCAAATCACCCTATAAAAGCATATGTAAACAAGCAAAATATAATACATCATATTGCACTTTATTTTTATTTAATATATAATCAAAGTAGGAGATGATGGGGCATGAAAATAACAAAAAAAATAAATCCAGATATTTTCAGAGAATACGATATCAGAGGAATCTACGGTACTGATTTAAATGAAGATGTAGCATATACCATAGGAAAAGCCTTTGGCAGCTTTGTTCGTGACCTTGGAGAAAGTAAAGTAGCATTAGGTCATGATAATCGAGCAAGCCATAGCGAGCTTTATCCAGCTCTAATGCAAGGAATACTAGATAGCGGAATTAATGTGCTAAGCCTAGGACTTATTACAACGCCAATGCACAATTTTGCCAAAATACACTATAACGTTAATGCCGGTATAATGGTTACCGCAAGTCATAACCCAAAAGAATATAATGGTTTTAAAATGTCAGTAGAAAAAGAAAAATCACTTTATGCCGATGAATTAAAATCATTTAAAAGTTACTTAGAATGTTATGATTTTTATGATGGGGAAGGTTGTGTAATAGAAGAAGACATAATGCCAGCCTATATTCAAAACATAAAAAAGTCATTAAACTTTGGCAATAAAAAAGTGAAAGCCGTTATTGATTGTGGAAATGGAACCGGCAGCATTTTTATTGAAAATATTTTAAAACAATTTAATATTGAATATAAACTTTTATACTGCGAAAGTAATTCCGATTTTCCAAATCATATTCCAGATCCAGCCGTTAAAGAAAATATGAAAGATTTAGGAAAAAAAGTCAAAGAACTTGGATATGACATTGGACTTGCTGTTGATGGAGATGCCGATAGATGTGGCATGGTTTTAGAAGACGGGACATTTATCTCAGCCGACTTAATTATGCTTATATTTTATCGTAGCTTAGCCAGTACCATGGAAGTGCGCAAAGGCGTATTCGATGTTAAATGTTCTAAAACCTTAATCGATGAAATAGAAAAATTAGGATTAGAGCCAATAATGAATAGAACCGGCAGTGTCTATTGTCGTGACTTTGTAGCCGAAAATAATTTAAGCTTTGGGGGTGAATACTCCGGACATCTATTCTTTAGAGATCGTTACCTAGGTTTTGATGATGGAATTTATGGTATATTAAGAATGCTAGAAATAATGTCAAAGACAGAAAAAAAACCGAGTGAACTACTCGCCAACATTAATAAATATTTTTCAACCGACGAAATAAAAATAAAAGTTACTGATGAAAATAAGTTTGAAATTGTCAAAGGGGTTATAAAATATGCCAAAGAAAAAAAATATAACTACAGCTTAGTCGATGGAATCAGAGTAACATTTTCCGATGGCTTTGCCTTAGTTAGAGCCAGTAACACAGGCCCTAATTTAACTGTTAGATATGAAGCAAGCAGCGGTAAAAGACTTAGTGAAATACAAAAAGAGTTTAATTCAGTGATAGAAAAATTAAAATAAATTATATAGTATTGAAATCAATAATAAAATATTATATAATTTCTATATGCCGCAATAGTATAAAGGTATTACGAGGCCATGGTAAGGCTTTAATCGGCGTTCAATTCGCCGTTGCGGCACCATAATGATAAAATCGTCACCAAAAGTGACGTTTTTTTAAAAAATAAACTATAAAATGGAAGGCGGAAAAAGCATGTATAAACTAATATTAGTAAGGCACGGACAAAGCGTATGGAATTTAGAAAATAAATTTACAGGATGGACCGATGTAGATTTGTCAAAAAAAGGAATAGAAGAAGCCAAAGAAGCCGGTCAAAAACTAAAAAAAAATAATCTCCACTTTGATCTAGCCTATACCTCATATTTAAAAAGAGCACAAAACACATTAAAAATAATTCTAAATGAATTAGGTGACAGTCCAACTATAAAAAAAAGCTATAAACTAAATGAAAGACATTACGGAGCCTTACAAGGTTTAAATAAAGCAGAAACAGCCAAAAAATATGGCGATGAGCAAGTAAAATTATGGCGAAGAAGCGCCAAAGTAAGACCACCAAAACTTTCATTAGATGATCCAAGATATCCAGGTAACGATCCACTATATGATGGAATAAAAAATCTACCAGTTTGTGAAAATCTACTTGACACCGTAAAAAGAGTAGTAGAATATTATAAAGAAGAAATAAAGCCCAATTTAAAAAATCATCAAATAATTATAGTTGCCCACGGTAATAGCCTAAGAGGACTTATTAAATATTTAGATAATATTTCTGATGAAGATATTGTTAAACTAGAAATTCCAACAGGAAAGCCACTTTGTTATGAACTAGACAACAATCTAAAACCTATAAAACATTATTATATTGATTAAAGATGCATTGACATCTTTTAAATTATAATATAATATGATTATATGAACAATAATTCATATAAAAAGAAAGAGGAATATAATGCATAGTAAAGAACTACTTTCCGGCTTAGCCGAATTTTATAAAATTTTTGCCGACGCTACAAGACTTAGAATATTAGACCTACTTTTAGACAAAGAAAAATGCGTGTCAGAAATTGCCAGTAAATTAGATGTTTCACAATCCGCCATATCACATCAATTAAAAACATTAAGAGCATCTAATTTAGTAAAAACAAGAAAAAATGGCCAAACAGTAAATTATAGTATAACTGATAAGCATATAGAAATAATAATAAAATACGGACTAGAACATATAAAGGAGACAATTCATGAAAAATAAAAAAATTATTAAAATCATAATAAGCAGTATTATATATTTAATATCATTTTTATTGCCAAAAGAATCATTAATCTATTTTGTCATGTTAATATTAAGTTATGTAATCATATCATATGATATATTCATTGATGCCTTTAAAACTATTCTTAAAGGAGAAATCTTTGATGAAAATATGTTAATGATAATAGCCACCATAAGTGCTTTTATAATCAAACAATACCCAGAAGCAGTAATGGTTATGTTATTATTTGAAATAGGAGAATATCTATCAGATATGGCAATTGACTCCTCAAAAAAATCTATTACAAAACTTATGGATTTAAGAAGTGATTATGCCAATATTTGTCTAAATGATAAAATAAATAAAACAGATATATTCAAAGTAAAAATAGGCGATGTTTTTATATGTAAGCCAGGTGAAAAAATTCCATTAGATGGCATAATTATCAGCGGCGAAAGCGACATTGATACATCAAGTTTAACCGGCGAAAGCATTCCAAAAACAGTCCATAAAGGGGATAAAGTCTTAAGCGGATGTATTAACAATAGTAACGTAATAAAAGTAAAAGTTACAAGTAAAGCGGAAGATTCAACCGCTAGTAAAGTTATTAAGCTTATTGAAAATTCAAATGAAAGAAAAACAAAAACCGAAAAATTCATTACCAAATTCTCTAAAATATATACACCAGTAGTAGTAATTTTAGCTTTATTAATAGCCATAATTCCACCTTTAATTAAGGGAAACACCACCACATGGATTTATAGATCATTAGTATTTCTAGTTACCTCATGTCCATGTGCCCTAGTTATTTCCGTACCATTAGGATTTTTCTGTGGAATTGGTAAAGCCAGCAAAGAAGGTATATTAATAAAAGGATCAAGTGAACTCGAAAGCCTAACAAAAATAAAAGCCATTGTTTTAGATAAAACAGGCACCCTTACAAAAGGAAATTTTGAAGTAACAAAAATTTACAGTAAAATAGGGGAAGAAAACCTATTAAAAATTGCCGCATATGGCGAACATTTTTCCAATCACCCAATAGCAAAATCAATAGAAAAAAAATATAACAAAGCCATCGATGAAAAAAAAGTAAAAGAATATAAAGAAATTAGTGGTCAAGGAATATCAGCTAAAATCGATGATAAAAACATTTTAATTGGTAACGCCAAACTTATGAACGAAAATCATATTTTATTTGAACCAACAAACGAACTAGGAACCATCATTTATGTAGCAGTAGACAGTAACTATGTAGGATATTTAGCCATATCCGATGAAATAAAAAAAGAAGCCTACAGCTTAGTAAACGCCCTATCAAAAGAAGGTATCAATAACGTAATAATGCTCTCAGGAGACAATGTAGATATTGCCAGTAAAGTATCAAATAAGTTAAAAATAAAAGAGTTTTATGGCAACTTACTTCCACAAGATAAAGCAGCAAAACTAGATGAAATAAAGCAAAAAGGATTTACCGCTTTTGTTGGTGATGGTATAAACGACGCTCCAGTTATAAAACTTTCAGATATAGGAATAGCTATGGGTGCTCTAGGTAGTGATGCTGCCATTGAAGCTGCCGACATAGTCTTAATGCATGATGATTTAAATAAAATACCACTTGCTATAAAAATAGCTAAAAAAACCATAAAAACAGTAAAATTTAACATTATCTTTGCTCTAAGCTTTAAAATTCTAATGTTAACTCTTGCTACAGCCGGTTATGCCACAATCTGGATGGCCGTCTTTGCTGATGTAGGTATTACCTTACTTTCAATTTTAAATTCACTAAAAATCATGCGTAAAAACTATTAAGAAGAGTTTGATTTTAAACTCTTTTTTTGCTATAATTAATAAGGCTTTTAAAAGAAAGAAAGGAGAAAAAATGAGTAAAATTAAAATATTTGCCCTCGGCGGATTAAATGAAAACGGTAAAAACATGTATGTTGTTGATGTCGACCATGACATATTTATATTTGATGCCGGATTAAAATATGCCGATGACAAAATGCTTGGAGTAGATTATATTATTCCTAGCTTTGAATATATTAAGAAAAACAAAAAAAATATCAAAGGAATTTTTATTACCCACGGGCACTATGATCATATGGGAGCCCTAACAGAAATATTGAAAGAAATTCCTGATTTAAAAATTTATGGTACAACATTTACCATGGAAATTATTAAAGATGAACTTTTAGCGGATAATTTAAATATTAAAAACTTACATATTATTAAACCACATAGAAAAATCAACTTTGGAAAAAATAGTATTTTTCCAATATCTCTTACCCATATGTTACCAGATAACGTTGGCTATGTTTTATATACCCCAGATGGTGCAATATTCTACACCGGTAATTTTGTGTTTGATTCAACCATGCTAGGTGGATATAAAACAGACATTGGAAAATTAGCTTATGTTGGAAAGCAAGGAGTTTTATGCTTACTTTCAGAATCACTATATGCTGATAAAAAAGGTTTCACATCGCCTAACCATCGAACAGCTAAAGCTATTAGAGAAATATTAAACCGTAATAATGGAAGAATTTTATATAATATCTATCAAGCTCAGCTTTATCGTATTCAAGAATTATTTAACGAAATAAAAAACACAGATCGTAATGTAGTTATTATGGGTAAAAATTTAGAATCAGTTATTTTAAAAGCTATCGATATGCACTATGTCGATTTTGACAAAAAAAGAATTTGTCCAATTACCCACGTTAATGATCCTAAAATAGTTGTTATTGTATCAGATGAAAGAGAAAAACCATTTTCAAACTTAAAAAGAATTGTTAGAGGATATGACAAATTCATCACAGTAACCCCAGAAGATACAATTATATTTGCCTCACCAATTGAAGATGGCATGGAAAGAACAGCCACCAAATTGCTTGATGGACTTGCTAAAATAGGTGCCAATGTCATCGAACTTTCCAAGAAAAAATACTTGTCACATCATGCTTCTTCAGAAGATTTAATGCTTATGCTAGATTTGATGAAACCAAAATATTACATGCCAGTCATTGGTGAATATCGTCATCAAGTCGCTAATGCCAACGTTGCTAAAGAACTTGGAATGGATGAAAAAAACATTCTACTTAAACTTAATGGACAAGTAGCTTATTTTGAAAATGGACAGTTAATTGATAATGGTTGGAAAGAAAACGTTGATGATATTTTAATCGATGGTGAAGTAGCAGGAGATGTAGGAGAACTAGTTCTTAAAGATCGTGAACTTTTAAGTGATAGTGGAATTGTTATTATCACCGCCACATTAGATAAACAAACAAAAAAGCTATTAGCTGGTCCAGAAGTTTTAACTAGAGGATTTATATTTGTTAAAAACAATATTGATCTAATAAAAGAAGCTAGTAACATAGCTACGAATATAATTAAAGAAAACACAAAAGAAAATTATATAGATTTTTCTAAAGTAAAATATGGAATCAGAGACAAAGTTGGAAAATATTTTTATGAACAAACAGAATGTAAACCAATGATATTAATTGTTATAGGAGAGGTGTAATACCTTTCCTTTTCTTTTTAACTGTTATATACTAACTATAGGTGAGAATATGAAGAAAAAAGGATTTACATTAATAGAATTACTAGCAGTAATAACTATATTAGGAATTATATTATTAATAATAGTTCCAAACGTTACGGGTATGTTAAACCGTTCAAAAGGAAGAATAAATGAAGAACAAAAAAGAGCATTAATAGATAGTGCCAAAAAATGGGGGACAAACAATTTATTACTCAAAAACGGTAAAGCGTATTATAATAACAATCAAAAAAGATATGTAACCTTAGGTGAATTAAAAAACTATGGATACCTAGAAGATAAAAAAATTAAAAATTTAATCAATAAATCAGATATTCCTGATGAAACAAAAATATGTATAAATTATAAAAACAATCAATTTGTCTATTCAATTAATGATGATAATATGTGTGAAAACAATTACCCTATTATGATGAAAAGAGATACGTCTAAAGCATTCTGGCAATCTGATTATAAAAATAAAATATCTACAGTAGCTGTTCTTGATAATAAAAACGTTCCTTCAACTGTAGTAGCATCATGGGATGTATCAGAGAAACAAAACAAATCAGTTATGGCTTGGATTATAGATGATCCAAATAATAGCGGTATGTATAAGCTTTATATTGGTGGTGATGGAGGAGTTGCTGCACCAGCTGATTCAAGTAATTTATTTGATGGGGGTATCGAAGGCCAAGAAGAAAATTTTGGTAAAACAAAGACAATGAATTTAGCAAAATTAGATACATCAAGAGTAACAAATATGGAGGGGATGTTTGCTGGTTGTGGTTCTCTTACGAACTTAGATGTAAGTAACTTTGATACAAGCAAAGTAACAAATATGAGTTATATGTTTTCTGGCTGTGAGTCTCTTACCAGCTTAGCTTTAAATAGCTTCGATACAAGCAAAGTAACAGATATGAGTGGTATGTTTAGCTATAATTCTCTTACAAGTTTAGATGTAAGTAACTTTAATACAAGCAATGTAACAAATATGGCTTCTATGTTTAGGTACTGTAGTTCTCTTACCAACTTAGACATAAGTAACTTTAATACAAGCAAAGTAACAGATATGAGTGGTATGTTTAGCGATAGTTCTTTTACCAGCTTGGATTTAAGCAACTTTAATACAAGCAAAGTAACAGATATGAGTCGAATGTTTTATAATTATAGGTCTCTTACAAGCTTAGATTTAAGTAATTTTAACACAAGTAATGTAACAAATATGAGTTATATGTTTGGCAGTTGTGGTTCTCTTACCAGCTTGGATTTAAGCAACTTTAATACAAGCAAAGTAACAAATATGGAAGCTATGTTTGATAGTTGTAGGGCTCTTACCAGCTTGGATTTAAGCAACTTTAATACAAGCAAAGTAACAAATATGTATTATATGTTTTATGACTGTAGTTCTCTTACAAACTTAGACGTAAGTAACTTTAATACAAGCAAAGTAACAGATATGGGTTATATGTTTTTTCGCTGTAGTACTCTTACCAGCTTAGATTTAAGTAAATTTGATACCAGCAATGTAGCAAATATGAGTGGTATGTTTAATTATTGTAGTTCTCTTACCAACTTAGATGTAAGTAACTTTAATACAAGCAAAGTAACAGATATGGGTTATATGTTTAGGTATTGTAAATCTCTTACCAACCTAAAATTGTGTTCATTTGATACTTCTAAAGTAACAAATATGTATTCTATGTTTGAGGGTACTTCAAAATTAACTAAAGTTTATGTTGGACCTAAATGGACAACGGCAAATGCTACTACAACTAGTATGTTTACTAGGAGTGGAGTATCAGCAGTAACAACAAATCAATGTTAAATAATAAAATTAATAAAAAGTTGAGGTTATAAAATGAAGAAAAAAGGATTTACATTAATAGAATTACTAGCAGTAATAACTATATTAGGAATTATATTATTAATAGTAGTTCCAAACGTTACGGGTATGTTAAACCGTTCAAAAGGAAGAATAAATGAAGAACAAAAAAGAGCATTAATAGATAGTGCCAAAAAATGGGGGACAAACAATTTATTACTCAAAAACGGTAAAGCGTATTATAATAACAATCAAAAAAGATATGTAACCTTAGGTGAATTAAAAAACTATGGATACCTAGAAGATAAAAAAATTAAAAATTTAATCAATAAATCAGATATTCCTGATGAAACAAAAATATGTATAAATTATAAAAACAATCAATTTGTCTATTCAATTAATGATGATAATATGTGTGAAAGCAATTACCCTATTATGATGGCAAGAGATAGGTCTAAAGCATTTTGGCAAAGTACATATAAAGATAAAATATCTACAGTAGATGTTCTCGATAATAAAAACGTTCCTTCAACTGTAGTAGCATCATGGGACGTATCAGAGAAACAAAATAAATCAGTTATGGCTTGGATTATAGATGACCCAGATAATAGTGGTATGTATAAACTTTATATTGGTGGTGATGGAGGAGTTGCTGCCCCAACTAATTCAAATGGGTTATTTGGTGGATATAATTCTAATTTTAGTAAAACAAAGACAATGAATTTAACTAATTTAGATACATCAAGAGTAACAAATATGATAATGATGTTTTATGATTGTAGTTCTCTTACCAGCTTAGATTTAAGTAATTTTGATACAAGTAATGTAACAGATATGAGTAATATGTTTTATAAATGTAGTTCTCTTACGAACTTAGATATAAGTAATTTTAATACAAGCAAGGTAACAAATATGGATACTATGTTTTATGGTTGTAGTTCTCTTACTAGCTTAGACGTAAGTAACTTTGATACAAGAAATGTAACAGATATGAGCTGGATGTTTAGTGGGTGCAGTAAACTTACCAACTTAGATGTAAGTAATTTTAATACAAGCAAAGTAACATCTATGAGTAGTATGTTTTCTGGTTGTAGTTCTCTTACCAGCTTAGACGTAAGTAAATTTGATACAAGCAAAGTAACATCTATGAGAAGTATGTTTTCTGGTTGTAGTTCTCTTACCAGCTTAGACGTAAGTAAATTTGATACAAGCAAAGTAACAAATATGAGTTATATGTTTTTCTTTTGTAGTTCTCTTACCAGCTTAAATGTAAGTAATTTTAATACAATCAAAGTAACAGATATGAGTTTTATGTTTTCTGATTGTAAATCTCTTACAAACTCAGATGTAAGTAACTTTGATACAAGTAAAGTAAAGAATATGAGTGGTATGTTTAGGTATTGTAGTTCTCTTACCAGCTTAGATGTAAGTAACTTTGATACAAGCAAAGTAACAAATATGGACAGTATGTTTCTGGGCTGCAGTAAACTTACCAGCTTAGATTTAAACAACTTTAATACAAGCAAAGTAACGGATATGTTCCAAATGTTTACTCATTGTAATTCTCTTAAAAATTTAGATATAAGTAAATTTAATACGAGCAATGTAACAGATATGGGTTCTATGTTTTATGGCTGCAGTAAACTTACAAATTTAGATGTAAGTAACTTTAATACAAGCAATGTAACAAGTATGTTCCAAATGTTTAGTGGGTGTTGGGCTCTTACCAGCTTAAATGTAAGCAACTTTGATACAAGCAAAGTAACAAATATGAGTTATATGTTTATAGCCTGCAGTAAACTTACCAGCTTAAAATTGTGCTCATTTGATACATCTAAAGTAACGACAATGAATTCTATGTTTTATGGTACTTCAAAATTAGCTAAAGTTTATGTTGGATCTAAATGGACAACGGCAAATGCTACTACAACTAATATGTTTACTGGTAGTGGCGTATCAGCAGTAACAACAAATCAATGTTAAATAATAAAATTAATAAAAAGTTGAGGTTATAAAATGAAGAAAAAAGGTTTTACATTAATAGAATTACTAGCAGTAATAACTATATTAGGAATTATATTATTAATAGTAGTTCCAAACGGTACGGGTATGTTAAACCGTTCAAAAGAAAGAATAAATGAAGAACAAAAAAGAACATTAATGGATAGTGTTAAAAAGTGGGGGACAAGTAACTTAACGCTTAAAAATGACAGAGTATATTATAATAATAGTCCCAAATCGTATGTTACTATAGGTGAGTTAAAAAACTATGGATATTTAGAAGATAAAAAAATTAAAAATCTAACTAATAAATCAGACATTTCGGATGAGACAAAAATATGTATAAATTACAAAAACAATCAATTTGTCTATTCAATTAATGATGATAATAAGTGCAAAAACAATTACCCTATGATGATGGAAAGAGATGTGTCTAAAGCTTTTTGGACTTATGAGTCAAGAATATCTACTATAGATGTTCTTGACAATAAAAGCGTACCCAATAATGCAGTAGCATCATGGGACGTATCAGAGAAACAAAATAAATCAGTTATGGCTTGGATTATAGATGATCCAAATAATAGTTATATGTATAAACTTTATATTGGTGGTGATGGTGGTGTTGCCGCCCCAGCTGATTCATATTCATTATTTGGTGGGTATGAAAGTAGTTTTGATAGAACAAAGACAATGAATTTAGCAAAATTAGATACATCTAAAGTAGCAAATATGAGCGAAATGTTTGCCTATTGTAATTCTCTTACCAGCTTAGATGTAAGTAACTTTGATACAAGTAATGTACTAAATATGCGTGCTATGTTTGCCGGTTGTAATAATCTTACTGATTTAAATATAAGTGGCTTTGATACAAACAATGTAAAGAACATGGCATATATGTTTTATAATTGTAATTCCCTTAAAACTTTAAATTTAAGTTCATTTGATACATCTAAAGTAATATATATGGATAACATGTTTTACAATTGTAATTCCCTTACAAGCTTAGATTTAAACAACTTTAATACAAGTAGTGTAACAATTATGGATTCAATGTTTGCCGAGTGTAGTTCTCTTACAAGCCTAAAATTATGTTCATTCGACACATCAAAAACAACCATAATGAGTTATATATTCAGTGGCACTTCAAAATTAACTAATGTTTACGTTGGAAGCAAATGGAAAACTGTAGCTACAGCAACTAATATGTTTACTGGTAGTGGCGTATCAGCAGTAACAGAGGGTCAATGTTAAATAATTAATGATTCAAAGCTAGATATACCCTAGCTTTTTTTCAGCAAATATGATATTATCTTTGAGGAAGTGATTTACATGTTAAAACCAGAATTAAAAGAAGCAAAAAAAAGAACAAAGAACAAAGTTGATATAAAAAAATATACAATAGATAATAATTTAAAAAATTTAGGCGAAGGCAAAACTTATTTTGTAAAAACATATGGCTGTCAAATGAATGTTCATGATTCTGAAAATATAAAAGCTATATTAGAACAAATGAAATTTAAAGAAGCCAGCAGCATGGAAACAGCAGATCTAATTTTACTTAATACATGCGCTATTAGAGAAAACGCTCATAATAAAGTATTTGGTATGATTGGAAGAATTAAACACATGAAAGAGGAAAGACCAAATATAATTGCTGGAGTGTGTGGTTGTATGGCTCAAGAAGAAGTGGTTGTTAATGAAATATTAGACAAATATAAATGGCTTGACTTTGTATTTGGTACGCACAACATTCATGAACTTCCTAAAGTTTTAGAAAATGCTATGAATAATAAAAAAATAGATATAGAAGTCTACAGCTGCGAAGGAGACATCATCGAAGACATGCCAGCCAAAAGAGACAGCAAATATAAAGCTTGGGTAAATATTATGTATGGATGTGATAAGTTTTGTACATATTGTATAGTACCATACACTAGAGGCAAACAAAGAAGCAGAAGATTTGGAGATATTATAAGAGAAGTTAAATCATTAAAAGATGAAGGCTATAAAGAAGTAACCTTACTTGGCCAAAATGTTAATGCTTATGGTAAAGATTTAAACTTAGAATATGACATGGGTGATCTATTAAAAGCTGTTGCTGAAACAAATATCGAAAGAGTTAGATTTATTACATCTCATCCTTGGGATTTTACAGATAAAATGATTGATATAATTGGAAAATATCCTAATATAATGCCTTATATTCATCTTCCTCTGCAATCTGGAAGTGACAAAATATTAAAATTAATGGGAAGAAGATATACCAAGGATTCTTATTTAAAATTATTTAAAAAAATAAAAGAAACAGTACCTAATGCCGCAATCACTACAGATATTATTGTTGGCTTTCCAGGTGAAACAGAAGAAGATTTTAATGATACCTTAGAAGTCGTAAACGAATGTAAATATGATTCAGCCTTTACCTTTATTTTTTCTCCTAGAGAAGGCACACCAGCCGCAAAAATGAAAGATGATGTACCATTAAAACAAAAAGAACAACGATTATACAAATTAAATGAAGTTGTCAATAAATACGCTAAAGAGGCTAATGAAAAATATAAAGATAAAGTAGTAAAAGTATTACTTGAAAATGAAAGTGAAAAAGAAGGAAAACTTGCAGGATATACAGAAACAATGAAGTTAGTTAATGTTAAAGCACCAAAGAGTATGCTTGGACAAATTGTTGATGTGAAAATAACCGACGTTAAAACATGGAGTATGGATGGCAAGATAGCTTAATTAATAAAACCCCGTTTCTTGAGAACATAGAAACGAGGTTTTTATATGTCAAAATTAAATTGTTCAGTTAACAGATTCATTAATGATTCTTCCACAAGTATCCATTTTAACAAATATTATTATACTTTATCAAAAACTGATAAAGATGATAAATAAAAGCGTAAACGAAAATATTAAGCGTCCTCACATTTTATTATTGTTTAAAAGTAATTAATGATATTGAAATTTATTTAATATTTTGGTATTATCTATATAAAGAGTAGGAGATAAATTTATGGAAAATTCTAATAAAAAGAATAAAATTTTAGATTTTGTTCAAAAAGTTGAAGACAGAGCCAATGATACTTTAAATGACTCTTTATTGGACGAAGATGCAAAAGGAGAAAATTTTAATGTCAGCAGTAGTGATATAGTCAAAAATTCAACCAGAGCCAAATTATCAAAAATACCATGGCTAATAGCTATATTCTTAATCTTAATTATATCATTAATGATTGGAACTATGTTTTTCAAAAATAACCCTAAAACCTTGTTTACTCAAACAATTGACGGGATGTTTTCCTATTTAGAAAACAATTTCAATGATAGTGCCTATGACATTACTGACGGTAATATAAGTTTAAATTATAATTTAATAACAGATAAAGAAAACAATCAATTAAATGAAGATTTAAATCATATAAAATGGAACATTGATTATGTATTAGATAGTGCCTCAAACAAGGCCTATATCGATTTAAAAACAAAATATGATGATGATAATTTGCTTAATTTAAATGTGTATTCCGATGATATAAACACTTATATATATATACCAAGTTTATATAACAAATATATCAAAACAAAAACCGAAAAAAAAGTTGGCTTTGCAACTAGTCATGATATAAGAGTTATTCTCGACGGCTTCAATCAAGCCATTGATAAAGTTATCAATAACGAAAAAATTTATAACGCCAAAGAAGACATTCAAATAGATAATAAAAATATCAAAGCATACAAAACTAAACTTATTGTTAGTAAACAAAACAGAGATAGAGTTAGTGCAACTTTTATAAACACCTTAAAAGCAAATGATGAATTTGTAGAATCACTAGCCAAACTCAAAAGACAAACAACTAGTGAAATTACTGAAAAATTAGATAAATATTCAACCAAGTTAAACAAAAAACTAAAAACCCTAGGTACATTAGATGTTTCACTTTATACAAACAGAAAAACAAAAGACTTTTTAAAAGTTACCTTTGCAGCTAAAAATAAAAATGCTAGTTTAATAAGACTAGCTCAAGATAAATTTTCTTATGAACTAAATAAAGAAGACCAACAAGAAAGCGGCGAATTTTCTTTAAAGGTAAATGATAATAAAACAAAATACATAATCAATACTACATATAAAAAAGTAGAAAATGGTAATACCGTTTTTGAAGATAATTGTAATTTAAAACTAACTAATAAAAAAGCAAATTCATTTAAAAAAATAGATACTACAAGTAGTGTCACTCAAGATCAAATAAGTGATTTAGAGAAAGCTCAAATATATATGAATGTTGTAAATAATCAAAAATTGAATAGTATAATAAGTAAATACATAAAAACTTTTGAAAACTGATATAAAATTATCAGTTTTTTATCATTTTTAGACCATAAAAGCATATCTTAAAATGAGGGGTGATAATATGGCATCATATAAAGAAATAGTAACTAAAGCAATTATTGGAAAAGGAAAAAAACACTTTAAAAATAATTATTCATTAAAAGTAGAAAATAAGCCAACTACTGTCTTAGGTTGCTGGGTAATAAACCATAAATTTAAGGGATATAAATCAGGTGATAAAATAGGAGTAGATGGTTCCTTTGATATAAACATCTGGTACTCATATAACAGTGACAGTCAAACAGCCGTTATCAATAAAAAAATAGAATATAATGAGCTATTCAATGTTAAATTAAAAGAAAACACCGACTCCACCAATGCCGATATTATTGTAAGATCTTTAAAACAACCAACTTGCTCCGGCGTTAATATCAAAGATGATGAAACAATATCATTTAACATTGAAAAAGAATTAGGCGTTGAAATAGTAGGAGAAGCCAAAGTTAAAATAGCAGTTGAAGAAGATGAAGAGCCATGGGAAGAAATAACAGATGATGTAGATGAAGACACATTAAAAGAAATAGACGAAAAAGTAGACGAAGATTATCTAAAATAGTGCGAAAAAACGCACTTTTTTTAACTTGTCAAAAATAGTTATAAAAGTGTATAATTATTTAGGTGATTAAAATGGCAATAATAAAAGTAATGGATGAACTACTTGCAAATAAGATAGCCGCTGGTGAAGTTGTTGAAAGATGCGCATCAGTTGTTAAAGAACTCGTAGAAAATAGTATAGATGCTGGCAGTAGTGAAATAAAAGTTGAACTAGAAGATGCTGGAACAAAGCAAATAAAAGTAATTGACAACGGTAAAGGAATGGATAAAGACGACGCCGTATTAGCTTTCTCACGTCATGCCACCAGCAAAATAATAGACGAAGATGATTTATATCGTCTAACAACGTTAGGCTTTAGAGGAGAAGCCTTAGCGTCAATTGCCGCCGTAAGTAAAGTTGACTTAAAAACATGTCAAAAGGATATCGGAACCCATGTCATCATAAATGGTGGAAAAATATTAGAAACAGGTTTGGGAGATGCTAGAAAAGGTACAACAATAAGTGTATCTGAACTTTTTTACAATACCCCAGCAAGACTAAAACACATGAAAAGCTTATATACTGAACTAGCTAGTATAACTGATTATATAAATAAATTAGCATTATCAAGACCCGACATAAGATTCACCTTAAAAAACAATGACAATACCATATTAAAAACAGATGGATCCAATAATATTTTAAAAGTAATAAGCAGTATCTATGGAACAGCCGTAGCTCGTAAAATGGTCCCAATTAAAGGAGAAAATAGTGATTATGAAATATCTGGCTATATATCCCTTCCAGAAGTACATAGATCAAGCAGAAATAACATGGTCACAATTGTAAATGGTAGAGTAGTTAGAAACGCCGATATAAATAGAATAATTAACGATGCCTATCACTCATATAAACCAGATAACAGATACCCAATAACTGTTATTAACATATTAGTAGACCCAAGTGTTATAGACGTAAATATCCATCCAACCAAAATGGATATTAAATTTAGTAAAATGGACACCTTATTAGACCTTATTAAAGCAACTGTAATAGCAGGTATAACGGATAGAAATTTAATACCAGAAGTATCAATCAGAAAAGAAAAGCCAAAAAGAGAAATGCTATTTTTTGATCTAGAAAGGCATTCCAACAAACCATCAATAACCCCAAAGCCAATAGAAGAAATTATTCCCGTAAATGATACAATATATGAAGACGAAACAAATGGTGATATCGTTCATGAGGTAGTCATGGGAAACGACAATTATGAAATAAAATTAGATGAAGAAGAAAAAGAATTTATGCCAGAAATGTACCCCGTTGGATTAGTACATGGAACATACATAATATGCCAAAACGAAAAAGGAATGTACATCATAGACCAGCACGCTGCCAAAGAAAGATGTAATTATGAAAAATATAAAGAAGCTATGGGCAAACCAAACATAGCCTCTACAAGCTTGCTTTTCCCAATAACCATAGAGCTATCAAACGAGGAATATATAATTTTAAAAGAAAACATGCATATATTAGAAAGCTTAAAATTTAAAATAGAAGATTTTGGCATAAATTCAATTATAGTAAAGCAACATCCCGCTTGGCTTCCCAAAGACAATGAAGAACAAGCAATCAGAAAAATAATTGAAATAGTAATTCAAACAAAAAAAGATTTTAGTATTGAAAAATTTAATGAGAAAGTAGCAACCATGATGAGCTGCAAACACGCTATAAAAGCTAACACAAATTTAACCATGAACGAAATGGAAGCCCTAATAACTGATTTAAGAAATTGCAAAAATCCATTTAATTGTCCCCACGGAAGACCAACAATGATATATTACTCAAATTATGATTTAGAAAAATTATTTAAACGTAGTGGATTTGATAATATAAAATAAGAAAAATTAATCTAGCATTTAGCTAGATTTTCTTTATAAAATAAGTTATAATCAAAAAGGTGATAAAAATGACATATTTAGATTACAGCGCAACAACTTATCCAGATGAAAAAGTGCTAGAAAGTTTTATAAAAGCCAGTAAATATATTGGAAATCCTAATTCACTACATAAACTAGGAGTTAAAACAAAAAAATTAATAGAGGCATCTACTAATCAAATAGCAGGACTATTAAACGTTAAGCCAAATGAAATAATATATACCTCTGGAGCTAGTGAAAGTAACAACACAATAATAAAAGCCATGGAAAAATTTAAAAATAGGGGAATGAAAATAATAACAACCCCTTTAGAACATTCATCCATTTACGCTCCATTAAAGCAATTAGAAGAAAAAGGTTTTAAAATAGAATATACTCCACTTAAAGATGGAGTCGTTGATATAAATGCCTTAAAAAACATGCTAACAGATGACACTGTTTTAGTAACTATAGGCATGGTAAACAGCGAAACCGGCATTCGTCAGCCTATAGAACAAATTGGCAAAATATTAAAAGATTATCCTAAAATAATTTTTCATAGTGACATTACCCAAGCTGCAGGTAAAATAAAATTTGACCTAACTGATGTTGATGCAGCCAGTTTTTCTGCTCATAAATTTTTTGGAATAAAAGGTATAGGCGTTTTATATAAAAAAGAAAATTTAATTATTGAACCACTAATTGCTGGGGGAAAATCAACCACATCATTCAGAAGTGGAACCCCACCAACTGAACTAATCGTATCAATGGCCAAAGCCTTAAGATTAAGTTATGAAAATTTAAATGAAGAGAAAATTTTAAAATTAAATAAAACATTAAAAGAAAATTTAAAAAAATATAAAGATGTCTCTTTAAATAGTAATGAATACTCCATACCTCATATATTAAATATAAGTGTTAAAAACATAAAACCCGAAACATTATTGCACGCTTTAGAGCAAGAAGAAGTTTATATATCAACTCAAAGTGCTTGTTCTACTGCCGAAGCCTCAAAAGCCATATTAACATTAACCGGTAGCAAAGAAAAAGCAACTACCAGTATAAGAATAAGCATATCAAGAAAAACAACAGATGCTGATATTGAAAATTTCTTAAAAGCCTTTGATAAATCGTATAAATCTTTAGGAGGAACTTTATGAAAAAAGTAGTCTTATTAATACTTTTACTACTTCCCTTTAATGTAAAAGCTCAAACCAATATAAATTTATTTTATGGTAAAGAATGTCCTTATTGCCAAAAAGAAGAAAAAAATTTAAAAATATTAAAATACCAATTAGGCGATAATATAAACATAAAAAAATATGAAGTATGGCATAATAAAAAAAGCAATGACCTACTTACAAAAGTAAAAAACGAATTTAACAGCGACAAGCAAGGTGTTCCCTTTACTACAGTAGGTGATAAATATTTTACAGGCTACAATGATGAAATATTTAAAAATATTAAATCAACCATTTTAGAAAATATAAAAAACCCAAACACTGATATAGTTGAAAAAATAAAAACAGATAAAGAGACAAAATCAGCCCCTTCAATTAATTTTCCATTAATAGGAAATGTAGATATAAAAACAAAAAAAACAAAATTAGTTGCTTTTATATCAGGTATATCTGATGGC
This sequence comes from uncultured Bacilli bacterium, assembly GCA_934183155.1. Lineage (GTDB taxonomy): Bacteria > Bacillota_I > Bacilli_A > RF39 > UBA660 > Coprosoma. The sequence goes on from CAKPSB010000002.1 coordinate 97,117, forward strand.
ATCAATTTAAATAACCTTTGGCTAATGCTATTTTTATCGTCAATTCTTTTGTGCATATATAATAATAAAAAAAGAATAATTTTAGGTGGCACATTTGTTTTAACATCATTTATAACTTATATATTTTTTATATTAAATAATGTAAGTTTAAGTATAACCGCATGTACAATAATTCGCTCAGTTATAAGCATAATTTTCATTATAATAGGAGCTATTAGCTTTGATGCTTATATCAAAATAGAAAAACCTCAAAAAAGCCTCTTGCAAATAATAAGCGAAAAGCTAGGAAAAAGACAAATGATGTTTTATATCATAAGTATAATAATTGTAAGTATTTTAGCCTCATTTGCCTTAATAAACTCAGCTCAAAGCACTCCAGTTTTATTAAGCCTCATGAAAGGAAATTATAAAACACTATTTTATGCCATAGGCTACCTTCTTTCAAATATAATTATATTTATAACCATTAGTATCATAATTAAAGAGTTAATTATGGAAAACACTATAGGAACGTATAGTAGATTAATCAGCCTAATAGTAACATTAATATGTGCTTTTAGCATCTTATATATTCCAAGCATCTTTATGATGGTGTAACTTAAAAATTATAAAATTTGCCATTTTCCTTGCATTTTTAATTAAACTCCTGTATATTATTAATGTACTTATTTCTAAGTTCAAAAGAACTCCATCTTTTCTACTTGGAATTAAGCGAATATAAATAAAGGAGGATTAAAATGGCTTTAAGTAAAGAAGAAAAAGCTAAGTTAGTTAAAAAGTACGCTAAAAAAGATGGCGACACAGGTTCAGCCGAAGTTCAAATAGCAATTTTAACTGAAGAAATTAAAGAATTAACTGAGCACTTAAAAACACATATTCATGATTTCCATTCACGTCGTGGTCTTCTTAAAAAAGTTGGTAAACGTAGAAGTCTACTTAAATATTTAATGAAGAAAGATGTAACTAGATATCGTGAAGTTGTTAAAAGTTTAGGACTTAGAAAATAATTGATAGACACTCTTTTAGAGTGTCCTTTTTATGGGAGGATATATGAAAAAAACATTTGAAACAGAATTTTATGGAAGAAAACTAACTGTAGAAATAGGAGAAGTAGCTAAACAAGCCGATGGAGCAGTTATAGTTAGATATGGAGATACCGTCGTTTTATCAACCGTAGTAGTTGGTAAAGAAGCAAAATTACTTTCTGATTTTTTTCCATTAATGGTTTTATACCAAGAAAAATTATATTCAGTAGGCAAAATACCAGGTGGATTTATTAAAAGAGAAGGTAGACCAAGTGAAGCCGCTACATTAGCAGCCAGAATGATTGATAGACCAATGCGACCATTATTCCCAGAAGACTTTAGAAACGAAGTTCAAATTGTCAACACAATACTATCAGTCGATCCAGACAATTCACCAGAACTTGCTGCCTTATTTGCCTCATCATTAGCTACATCCATAAGTAAAATTCCATTTAACGGACCAGTAGCAGGTGTCAAAGTAGGAAAAGTAGAAGGTAAATTAATAATCAACCCAACCACTGCTCAAACCGAAAAATCTGACATAGATCTAACCGTAGCAGGTACATCAGATGCTATAAACATGGTTGAATCATCAGCTAAAGAAGTTAAAGAAGAAGATATGTTAGAAGCCTTAATGTTTGGCCATGAAGCTGTAAAAGAATTAGTAAAATTTGAAAATAAAATAATCAAAGAAATTGGCCAAGAAAAAATGGAATATGAAAAATTAGAAATAACTGATAATTTGAAAGAAGAAGTAACAAAGCTAATAAAAGATGATGTAGATAAAGCATTAAGAATAAAAGATAAATTAGAAAAAAACGCACGCTTAGATGAAATAAAAGAAAACATTATTAATAAATACAAAAGTGAAAATGAAAATTTAAATCCCGAACAATTAGCCCAGCTAATTGCCAAAATAAATATAATTTATGGCAATGTAGAATATGAACTATTTAGAAATATAGTTGTTAAAGAAAAAGTAAGAGCTGATGGAAGAAAAATGGATGAAATTAGGCCACTTTCAGCCTCAGTTGATTTCTTGCCTAGAACTCATGGCTCAGCCTTATTTACAAGAGGTCAGACCCAAAGCCTATCCGTAACAACTCTAGGAGCCTTAGGTGAGCATCAAATATTAGATGGACTTGGATTAGAAGATTCCAAAAGATTCATGCTTCACTATAATTTCCCACAATTTTCAGTAGGAGAAACAGGAAGATATGGAGCTCCAGGTAGAAGAGAAATCGGTCATGGAGCCTTAGGTGAAAAAGCCTTATTACAAGTAATACCATCAGAAGAACAATTTCCATATACCATTAGAGTTGTTTCCGAAATATTAGAAAGTAATGGTTCATCATCACAAGCAAGTATTTGTGCTGGTTGTATGAGCTTAATGGCCGCAGGTGTTCCTATTAAAGCACCTGTTGCTGGAATAGCAATGGGGTTAATTACAAAAGGCGATGATTATACTATATTAACCGATATTCAAGGCATGGAAGATCACCTAGGAGACATGGACTTTAAAGTTGCCGGCACTAAAGATGGCGTTTGTGCTTTACAAATGGATATAAAAATCAAAGGCATAACTAAAAATATATTAAAAGAAGCTTTAATCCAAGCTAAAAAAGCCAGATTGCAAATACTAGATGTTATGCACACCGCCATCAGCAAGCCACGTGATGAAGTAAGTAAATATGCCCCTAAAGTAATGACCTTTATGATAAACCCAGATAAAATAAAAGACGTTATTGGTAAAGGTGGCGACACAATAACAAAAATAATATTAGAATCTAGTCACGTTAATAGTGTTAATGATATAAATGCTGTTAAAGTAGATTTAGAAGACGATGGAAAAGTAGTTATATATCATACCGACAAAGAAATAATTGAAAAAACAGCAAACATGATTAAAAATGTCGTAAGAGAAGTTGAAGAAGATAAAATATATACAGGTAAAATTACTAAAGTAGAAGACTTTGGCTGCTTTGTTGAACTATGGCCAGGCTGTGAAGGATTAGTTCATGTATCACAGCTAGATGTAAAAAGAGTAGAAAAACCATCAGATATAGTTAAAATAGGTGATGAAATACTAGTAAAATCATTAGGCTATGACAAAAAAGGTAGACTAAATTTATCAAGAAAAGCTGTCTTAACTTCAAAAAAATAGAAAGGAAAACCAATGGATAGAGTAACTCAAAAGAAAATAAATGATATCAATTTCATGATTCAAACAGAAAACGGATGGAAAAATAAATATCAACTACAAAAAAACAAAATAGAAAGCCATCCAGTTAATTTTGCCCATCAAATGATAATAGGAACAGCATTTGAACTATCTGCATTAGCCTACACTAGTAGTCATGGAAGTAGACTAGATACCGCTTTATTAGCAAGCCTCGGAGCATTTGCCATAGGCACATGCGTTCCAATCGTTATAAAAAAAATAAGAATAGCTGATAAAGACTATCAAATACATATAATAAATTCCATACTTGACGATTTAGACAAAAAAGCAGATAAAATAAAAACTTTACATAAATAAATAATTTTATTTATGTTTTTTTGTGCATTAAAAGGCAAGAATATTGTAAAATAAAGAAAGAAATGCTATATTTAAAGTGTAATTTTAATTATGGGGGAAAAATTATGATAGAAAATTTAAAAGTAAGCAGTAAAATATTTGATATTGAAAAATCAAAACTAGATAAAGAAACCAGTAAAAAATTAACAGGTTATCCTCAAGCTGATAAACCGTGGCTTAAATACTATTCTGAAAAATCACAAAACACACCTGTTCCACAAAAAACAATTTATCAAAATATAAAAGATGTATGTGAAAAATTTAAAGACAATTGTGCAATTGAATTTTTTTATAAAAAAATAACATATGGCAAATTTTTAAAAAAAATCGATAGCATTGCTAATTCTTTTACTAAATTAGGTGTAAAGCAAGGCGATTTAGTAACTCTAATGATGGCAAACACACCAGAATATATTGTGTCAATTTATGCTCTAAATAAAATAGGAGCAGTTATCAATTCAGTAGATTTAAGAACTTCTGAAGAAGAATTAGTAGAAAACTTAACCAATGCCAATTCTGAGACAGTTGTAGCTACAGATATGTTTTTGCCAAATTTAACAAAAATCATCGAAAAAACACCAGCAAAAAAAGTTATAGTAACATCTGCAATTGAAGGCCTAGCCCTACCTATAAGAAAACTTTTTAATCTAAAAAACAAAATAGCAAAAATTCCAAAAGAATACATGACTTGGAAACAATTTGAAAAAATTGGGAAAAACATGGAAAATGTTCCAGAAGTTCCATTTCTGCCAAATCAAGCAGCATGTATAACGTATACAAGTGGAACAACCGGAAAACCAAAAGGCGTAGTTTTAACAAATGAAAACTTCTTAGCACAAGTTGTTCAGTATCAACAAAGTGGAATAAAATTTAAACAAGGAGAAAAGTTCTATGACCAAGTTCCGCCTTTCTTAGCATTTAACTGTATAATGACTACCAATTTACCTTTATCACTTGGTCTACGTTTAGTGGTAAGTCCTGCATATGAACCAGAAAAATTTGCCGAAAACATCATTAAACACCAAATAGATCACGCCGTGGCTGGACCGGCTGATTGGACAAGTTTTTTAAATAGTCAAACAGCTAAAAATGCCGACTTAAGTTTCTTAAAAACATTAGCTAGTGGTAGTTCTCATATTGATGTTACTAAAAAAGAAAAAATCGATAATTTTTTAGCATCAAGAGGATGCCAAAATAAAATTATAGAAGGTTATGGAATGAGTGAAGCTGCCACCGCCGTTTGTACTAATTTACCACAATGTAATATTAATGGAAGTGCAGGTATACCACTACCTAAAACAACAATGGCTGTCTGCAATCCAGAAACAGGTGAATTTTTAAAATATAATGAAGAAGGCGAACTATGCATCACAGGGCCAGAAGTCATGAAAGAATACTTTAACAATGCTGAAGCCACCGACAAAGTTTTGAAAAAACATAGTGACGGAAAAATTTATCTTCACAGCGGAGATTTGGGCTACATAACAGAAGATGGCGTTGTTTATGTTAGTGGCCGAATAAAAAGAGTAATCGTTAGTTGTTATGGCTTTAAAATATCACCATTAGAAATAGAAACCATAATAATGGAAAACCCAAATGTCAGCGACTGCTGTGTTGTTGGTGTCTTCGATGATGTACATGAATTTGGACAAATTCCAGTTGCTAATGTTGTTTTGAAAGACGGTATAATCAATGAAGATGCAGTTGCCGAAGAAATAAAACAATTATGTAGAGAAAAAATCATTGAAATACATCTACCAAAAAAAATAAAACTAGTTAAAGAACTACCTTTAACCAAAAACGGTAAAGTTGACTATAGAACACTAACCAAAGAATGCGAAAGCAACAAAGCCAAACAAAAAATATATTCATTATAAAAAAGGGGGAATAATATGAATCCTAACATGATTTTTTCACTTTGCAGTTTTATCTATGCAAGTTTAATAGCCATAATGTATTTTTCAAAAGAACGCATTAAGTCAGTAGAAAATAAGATGTACTCAATAATTTTAATGTCAACAATTATTGGCCTAGCAGTTGAATTATTAGGAGCTATATCAAATTTAATTTTATCATCAACATCTATAGTTACCAATATACTATTCAAATTAATAATGTTATACTTTTTTAGCTGGATATTTGAACTTTTTATATACGTTTATGTTGTGTCAAAAAATAAAAAGAAAATAAATTCTCGCTTAATCTTGTCAGTTTATCTACCACTTGCCATAATTACTTTACTACTGCCATTGTATAGTAAAGAAGTAAATGGACTTGCCCAATATACATATGGTCCAAGTGTCAACTTTGTATATGGCATATCAGGAATACTAATTTTAACACTTATAGTTATAATGATTATTAATATAAAACATATTATTTCCAAAAAATATGCCCCATTATTTGCCTTTATGATCCTTGGCATTTTAATGGCTATCATCCAACACATCTATCCACAACTACTTTTGATGTCATCTGTTGAAGCTTTTGTTACAATCTTAATGTATTTTACAATTGAAAATCCAGATACACAAATGATGAGAGAGCTTTACAAAAATAGAAAATTAATTGAAAAATCAAACGAAGATACATCAAACTTTTTATTTAAAATGACCCAAGATATTAAAAAACCAGTAAAAGACATTATTGAAGTTAGTAAAAATATGGAATCATTAAACAAATTAGAAGAATTAAAACAACAAGCAAAATATATAAACAACGTTGGTAGTGATATAGACTATTTAATTAACGATGCCCTAGATGTATCAGCTATGAATACAAAACAATTAAAAATATACGATAGTAGATATAATCCTACAAATTTATTTAAAGAAGTAGAATATCGCTTTGAAAACGAACTCGATGAAAATATTAAGTTTCATTTTGAAATCAGTAAAGTCGTTCCAAATTACCTATATGGCGATTCTATAAAACTAAAACAAGCAATTAATTCCTTACTTGCAAACAGTAAAAAGCATACCACATCAGGAGAAATAAATATGACCGTAAGTGGTATTGTTAAATACGGAATATGTAGATTAATTATTGATATAAATGATACTGGTAAAGGCATGAGTATAGAAGAAGTCAATGACGTATTAAGCCTAAATAGTAAACAACTTTCTGAAATTGATCTTCATAATCGCGATGGCGAAATTTTAAAACTGAAAGAAGTAAAAAAATTGATTACCATATTAGGTGGTAATTTAATGGTAAAAAGTGAAGAAAATAAAGGAACAACAGTTAATATTGTTTTAGACCAAAAAGTAGTTGAAACAAAAGAAACAGAAATATCAAAAAAACTAGAAACCTACGAGCAAACATTATATAAAAACAAAAAAGTAATGGTTGTTGATGACGATGCTAAAGAGCTAGCCAAAATAACTTCATATCTAGAAAATCATGAAGCTGAGGTAAGCGGTTCATTATTTGGAAGAGACTGCATTGAAAAAATCGAGAATAATATCAAGTATGATTTAATATTATTAGATGATGAAACCTCTACCTATAGCGCCCTTGAAGTATTAAAAGAGTTAAAAACAAATAAAAAATTCAACATTCCAGTTGTTGTCATGATAAATGATAGCAAAGAATTTATAAAGCTTCATTATCTTCAAGATGGTTTTGCTGACGTTATTTTAAAATCAAAATTAGAAAGTGAAGTAAATAGAATAATGAAAAGGTTTTAAAAACCTTTTTTTGGAAAGGAAGTAATACAATGTTTAAAAACAAAAAAATATTTATTTTAGGAATGGGTAAAAGTGGTGTAAGTGTTGCCAAATTACTAGCAAAAGATAATCACGTTTTACTCACAGATATTAAATGTGAAGATGAAAGTCAAATAAAAGAATTAGAAAAATTAAATATAAACGTTATTATCACAAAAAATCAAGAAGAACTATTTGATGAAACATTTGATATACTTGTTAAAAATCCAGGTGTTAGACTAGACCATCCAGTAGTACTAAAAGCAAATAAATTAAACATTCCAGTTATAACAGAACTAGAAGTTGCTTATAGATATTTGCCAGAAGTTAAAATAGTTGGAATAACAGGTTCAAATGGTAAAACAACTACTACGACAATTATCTATGAAATGTTAAAAATGGCCAATCTGCCAGTTCATTTAGCGGGTAATATAGGTTATCCACTATGTGACCAAATTAAAGATATAAAAAAAGATGATATTCTAGTTATCGAAATATCATCACATCAACTCGCAAACATGGACAAATTCAAAGTCGACATTGCTGTTTTAACCAATCTATGCCCAGTTCACTTAGATCATTTTGGTACTTACGAAAATTATAAAAATACCAAATTACGTATATTTAATAATCAAACAAATAAAGATGTTGCCATATTAAATAAAGGTGATGCAGAAGTTTATAAAAGAACTTTAAACTTACCAGCAAAAAAACTATATTTTTCATCTAATCTAGATGCCGACATATGTATAAAAAATGAGGCTATTAAGTTAAAAGACGAAAAAATAGTAGATTTATCCGACATAAGAGTAAAAGGAATGCATAATTATGAAAACATTATGGCAGCTATATTAGTAGCAAAAGAATTCAATATTTCAAATGAAGTAATTAAAGAAGTTTTAGATAATTTCGCCGGAGTTGAACATCGCTTGGAATTTGTTATCAAAAAAAATGATCGTGAATTTTACAACGATTCAAAAGCTACAAACGTTGATTCAACCATCATTGCCCTAAAATCATTTAATAATCCAGTAGTACTTTTGTTAGGCGGTCTAGACAGAGGACATTCATTTGAACCACTTGTTCCTTATTTAACAAATGTAAAACACATTGTATGTTTTGGACAAACAAAAAAACGAATAGAAGAGTTTGCAAATAAACACAATATTGATGTAACCGTAACCGATAATTTAGAAGAAGCTACCAAAGCCGCATATAACATTTCTGACCAAGGTGATACTATCTTACTTTCACCAGCGTGTGCAAGTTGGGATCAATACAATCACTTCGAAGAAAGAGGAAAAGAATTTAAAAAAATCGTCTTCAACCTATAGACGGTTTTTTAATTTCTTGAAAATCAAAGCTTTAAATGTTATAATATAACAAAAAAATGGAAGTGATAAAATGGATAGAAAAACTGTTGATATGACGAAAATAACCCCAATGATGAAACAATATTTAGAAATCAAAAATCAAAATGAAGACCTAATTATATTTTTTAGATTAGGTGATTTTTATGAGATGTTTTTTGATGACGCCATTAAAGTAAGTCATGAATTAGAACTTACACTAACTGGTAAATCAGCAGGCCTAGAAGAAAGAATTCCAATGTGTGGTATTCCATTTCACGCCGCCAACAGTTATATAGAAAAATTAATTGAAAATGGCCATAAAATAGGTATTGTTGAACAATTAGAAGATCCAAAAACAGCCAAAGGAATAGTAAAAAGGGGAATCGTTCAAATAGTATCATCTGGTACTAATATGGATAGCGAAACAATCAAAGCAAACGATTTTAACTACATAGCTTCAATTACCGAAACAGCATACAACTACGTAATAAGTTACGCCGATGTATCAACGGGCGAGCTATATGCCTTTGCCATAGAACATAATCAAGCCAAAGTGATCTCTGAAATTATTAACCTAAATGCCAAAGAAGTAATTATGGATAGTAAAACTGACAAAAATATTTATTCAATTTTAAAAAATCAATTTCATCTAACCTTAACAATTACTGATGAATTAACAGATGACTATTCATACACTTACAAAGATATTATTGACCCAAGATATATATTGTCAGTTAAACACTTGCTCGCATACATTATTCACAATCAAAAAAGAGATCTCAATCATTTACAAAAACTTCAAATAAAAGAATCTAAAGATTATTTAAAAATGGATGTACATACCAAAAGGAACTTAGAATTAACCGAAACATTGAGATTAAAGCAAAGAAATTATTCCTTAATATGGCTTTTAGATAAAACAAAAACTGCCATGGGTGCTAGAACATTAAAAAACTATGTATTAAACCCCTTAGTAGATAAAAAAGAAATAGAAAAAAGATATGATATGGTTGATATCCTTCTTAAAGAATTTATCCTAAAAAGTGATTTAGAAAAATATTTAACCGAAGTCTATGATTTAGAAAGATTGAGTGGTAAAATTGCCTTCGGCAATGTAAATGGTAAAGATTTACTACAATTAAAAACATCCTTAAAAGTATTTCCATATATAAATGAAATATTAAAAAAATTAAATTTTTCTAAGTCATTAGATGATTTGACAGAACTATATAATCTTTTAGAAAATAGTATATATGAAAACCCACCAGCAACCATCAAAGAAGGTTATTTAATTAAAGCCGGTTATAATAGTCAACTTGATGAGTTAAAAAAACTTCGGAAAGGTGGCAAAGATTTCATTGCCAAATTTGAACAAGAAGAAAGAGAAAAAACAGGCATAAAAAATTTAAAAGTAGCCTACAATAGAATCTTTGGCTATTATATAGAAATTAGTAAAGGTAATTTAGACTTAGTTCAAGAAAAATGGGGTTATCAACGAAAACAAACTCTTGCGAACGCCGAAAGATACATCTCACCAGTGTTAAAAGAAAAAGAATCTTTAATATTAAATGCTGAAGAAAAAATAATTAATTTAGAATATGAATTATTTATACAAATTAAAGATGAAGTAAAAAAATATATTCCAAACTTACAAAAGTGTGCCAAAGTAATTAGTGAAATAGACGTTTTAGCGTCTTTCGCAACCGTATCGGAAGCAAATAATTACATAAGACCAGAAATAACAAAAAATGAACTTTATATTAAAGAAGCTAGACATCCAGTTGTCGAAAAAGTAATATCATCCGAATTTGTAAGTAATGATATCATCATGGATAAAAACACCAACATTTTATTGATAACTGGACCAAATATGGCCGGAAAATCAACATATATGAGACAAATGGCTATAATTGCCATCATGGCACAAATAGGTTGCTTTGTTCCCGCAAGTGAAGCAAAATTACCAATATTTGATGCCATTTACACGAGAATAGGAGCATCTGATGACCTAGTATCTGGTCAATCAACCTTTATGGTTGAAATGAAAGAAGCCGCCGAAGCCATAACACAAGCCACAGATAAAAGTCTACTTCTGTTTGATGAATTAGGTAGAGGAACTGCCACTTTCGACGGAATGGCTTTAGCCCAAGGAATATTAGAATATATTCATCAAAACATTAAAGGAAAAACATTCTTTTCAACCCATTACCACGAACTTACAGATCTAGATAAAACATTAAAACATTTAAAAAATATTCACGTAAGTGCCTATGAAGAAGATGGTAAAATCACATTTTTACATAAAATAAAACAGGGAAGTGTAGATAAAAGTTATGGTATACATGTAGCTAAATTAGCAAACTTGCCATCATCAGTTATAAAAAGAGCAGACGAAATATTAAAAGTTTATGAAGCAAACGAAAACAAACGAGATTTAAAAATTCAAGAAGCCTTACCAATAGACGACCTAATGCCAAAAAAATCAAAGATAGAAGAAAAACTAGATAAAATAGACCCACTTTCTATTACACCAATGGAAGCCTTAAACATCTTATATGAATTAAAAAAAAATAAACAAAATTAAAAAACATGTTCAATATCAAACATGTTTTTATTATAATGTTTTACCAACTTCCAAGTCTTTATATTTTTCAAGTTGTCTTGCCCTTGCAAATACTAAAACTCGATTATTACCCTTGTGATCAGAAGAATTACGATATGGACACGTCCAAAGACAAACAATTTTATCACCAAAATGAGGCACAACATCTGTTTTAATATCAGACTCACTCATTATTTCATTCATTTTTTGCTGAAAATCATTCTCATCAGCAAAATCTCCAACCCAATTGTAAGCATCACTAGCGTCATAAACACCAGAAGCAAAAATATCAAGTGAATAATGACCATATTCATCGTAATAATCAATTCCTTTAGTTTTATCAAGCATTTGTTGTGGCGTTTTAGTAGCTTTGTAACTATCACTATCCGCAAACTGACTTAATTTACTAAATAAAAATCTATCACCACTAGGAGCAACAATATTATGACCATATATAAGAGTAAAGTCATCACTTAAGCCTTCTGAATTACGACTATCTTTGAAAATACAACCATGATTATTTTCCGCACCTTCTATGTCATGTGAAAGACCATAATTGTTATCATCAAATTGTCCAACTGGCAGCGTACCACCATCAGAGCTAAATAAATCATCACTTTTTAAATAAGCCTCAGTATTTTCATCATAAATATAAGGACTAATAGCATAATCATCATCTGCGTCATAAATAGTTTCAATGCTATGTTCTTCTACATAATCACTAGTTTTATTACTCTCCAAAAAATAAGGAATATTAAGAGCCTCTAAAACAATAGTTCCAATAATTAGTGCTTTAAACGTAACCCTAGTTATACATTTAAATTTTTCCTTTATATTACCAACTTTTCTAACGTTATATTTTTCAAATATATCAGATTCCATAAAATCACCAAATAAATTGTATCACAATTATAAAGAAAGTACAATTTCAAAAAATTTATTGTTATTAGCCTTAATTTTTGATATAATTTATATGATAGGGAAACGTGATAATATGAATAAAAAAGGGCAAGCATTAATTGAATTCGTACTAATACTACCAGTTTTACTATTAATAATTATGACGATGATAGATGTTGGTAATATTTTTATAAAAAAGTATGAATTAAATAAAGACTTAGAAACAATAAGCGATTTGTACCAAAACAATGAAAACAAACAACTTGCCGCATATATTGCCAGTGAGGAAATAAAATTTGAAGAAAAACCAGTAGGTGATATGGTAAAATTAACTATAACAAAAGATATAAATATAGCGGCACCTATTTTGTCAAATGTCCTTGGAAAAGAATATAAAATAAGCTTGTCAAAAATGGTATATGCCAGCTACGAGGGAATAAATGGACAATAAAGGACAAAGCTTAGTAATATTCGTTTTGCTGCTTCCTATAATATTCATAATACTTTCTATTATCTGGGAACTTGGTAATATGCAACTTCAAATTAGTCAGTATGAAAATGCCATAAAAGACAATATTAAATATGGACTTAACCATCAAAATTTAGAAAATCTAAAAGAAAAACTAGATAATTTAATGTCCAAAAATACTGACGGAAACTATCAAATAGAAATAAAAAACGAAATAATAAAAATAAATTTAAAAACAAACTACCAAAGCATTTATTCAGAAATATTACATTTTTCTAATATAGATATAACATATATAGGATACAAAGAAAACAATAAAATAATTATAAAAAAAGAATAGAGGGATATCATGGCTATAAAGCAAGCAAAAGTTATCACCATAACATCAGTTAAAGGTGGTACCGGAAAAACAACATTAACCTTAGCACTAGCGGGATTATTATCACAAAAAAACAAAAAAACAATCATCGTTGATATGGATCTTCATACAGGGGTAATTGCTCCATCTTTAAACTTAAAATACGACAAAGACTTCTATACACTAACCAGCGATATTATGAATCATCAATTTAAAACATTAGAAAACTATACACTTCATTACAATGAATATATTGATGTTCTACCAGCGCCTAAAGATCCTAGAAACGTTGCTAAAATAGCCACTTCATACATTGATATTATTTTAAAAAAACTAAAATACCTTTACGATGTAATTTTAATCGATACAAATCACATTATTGACAACATCAATCTTGTAACGTATGACAACAGTGATAATATAATATATGTTTTAAACCATGACTTAATGGCCTTAAAAAACATGAAAACAATGTTAGCCATATATGATGATATGAAATTATCAAAATACACCCTAGTTCTAAACAGTATATTTAACGATACCAATATACAAAAAAAAGATATAACCGATTATCTAGGAGTTCATATAAACTATGTTATTTCAAAAAACTTTTATGAAAAAAAGTTAACAAGTTGCCTAATGAAAGGGAAAATATTTAATTTAGAAAAACAATATCAAAAAGAAAATAGCATTTTAAATAAATTATTAGACGACATTTTAAAGTAAAGGAGGATACCATGGAAAAAAAATTTGTAGATGAATTTTCATTGTCAACAGACCAAAATATTCCAAAAGAGATAGATGATTATGATGAATTTCCAAATAAAATTTTACTAGACAAATTAAGAGGAAAAATAATCCAAAGCCTTATAGACAGCAAAAAAATGGAAAATGAAAATATGCAAGATTTCATCAAAGATAAAATTAACAAAGCAACTGAAGGATACGATCTTTCAAATGATGAAAGAAGCTACATATATAATTTAATTGATAACGAAATAAATGGGTATGGTCCTTTAACCGAACTTTTAAAAGACAAAGAATTAACAGAAATAATGGTAAATGCCCCAGATGAAATATACATAGAGCTAGATGGTAAAATAATAAAAGATGACAGTGTCAGCTTTATAAATGATGAGCACATTGTAAGAGTCGTTCAAAGACTAATTCAACCAATCGGTAAAACTGTAGATTTAGCTCATCCAATGGTAGACGCCAGATTAGACGATGGGTCAAGATTAAATGCCATATTGCCACCGCTTTCATTAAATGGACCAGTTGTAACTATCCGTAAATTCAAAAGTGAACTTGCAAATGTTGAAGATTTTTTAAGAACTGGAACACTAACGCCATATATGGCTAGATTTCTAGAAGCCTGTGTTCACGCTAAGTTAAACATTTTAGTAGTAGGGGGAACAGGTAGTGGTAAAACCACTTTATTAAATGTTCTATCTTCATTTTGCGATCCAAACGATCGTATAATAACCATAGAAGATGCCGCTGAACTAAAGTTAAAACAAAAACATGTAATTTCACTTGAAACAAGAACCACAAATTATGAAGGACAAGGAGCAGTAACTATAAGAGATTTAGTTAGAAACTCTCTAAGAATGAGACCGGATAGAATAATTGTTGGAGAAGTTAGAGGAAAAGAAGCCTTTGACATGCTGCAAGCCATGAACACTGGCCATGAAGGAAGTATGACAACCATGCATGCCAATAGTCCACAAGACGCCCTAAATAGATTAGAAACTATGGTTTTAATGAATGGAGTAGAAATACCAGTTGGAGCTATTCGAGAATACATTGAAAGCGCTATTCAAATAGTTGTTCAAGTTACCAGATTATCCGACGGTCGAAGGAGAGTCTGCAGCATAAATGAAATTACCGGAATAGAAAACGGAGAAATAAAACAAAAAGAAATATTTAAATTCAAACAAACAGGCGTTTTGCCAAATGGCGATGTTGATGGAGAATTTTTACTTCATAAATATGTGCCAAAAGTTTATAGTAAAATAAAATCAAAAGGTATTGATGACTTAAAAGATATATTTGGATAAGGAGGATAAAATGGACGGAAAATTCGATATAAAAAGTAATAAAAAACCAGTAAATAAAGACATTACTATCGTCTTTTCCCCATCTAGTAATGTCCAAAAATATACTTATAAAATATACAAAGATGATATATTACAAAATAGTTTTGATGTGAATTTTTCAACTCCATCTAATATCTATTTAAATAAAACTGGAAAATATAAAATAAAAGTTGTACTTTTTTTAA
The DNA here is from genome assembly GCA_934183155.1 of uncultured Bacilli bacterium. Lineage (GTDB taxonomy): Bacteria > Bacillota_I > Bacilli_A > RF39 > UBA660 > Coprosoma. Next base: position 112,392 of record CAKPSB010000002.1, read on the forward strand.
AAAATGGTCAAATAGAAAGCCTTGAAAGTGGCTATTACAATATTGATAAAGAAAAACCTATAATAAATATTGTAACAGGTAGTAATAATAAAGTTACCTGTACAGCACATGACAATATAGACGGCGATATAACAAAAAAAATTCAAGAAAGTAAACTTGACTTAAAAAAATCAGGGGCACAAAAATTCACCTGTACAGTTCAAGATGAAGCCGGAAACATTGCCACCAACTTTACCGATATAAATGTTGTAAAGCCTGATGCTACAATATATATAATTCAAATGATATGCTTTATAACAGCACTTATTTTTATCAAAAGAATTATTCATTTATTTAAAGTTGTAAAACTAGAAGAAAGATTAGATAGTTATACCATAAAGCCATTAGACAAAAAACAAATATCAACCTTTGAAAAAATTTCAAAAATTTATCAAAAAATTATATCTAGTTTCAGCAAAAAACTTGAAAAATCAGTTATAGCAAAAAAACAAGCCCAAAAATTAGATAAATATACTATTGTCAGTCCCATATATAAAAATGGTTTTGATATAATTAGCGGCAAAATAATTATCGCCTTTGCAGTAACACTACTAGCTTTATTTTCGAAAGCTTTGCAATTCAAATTATTAATTCCATCTGAAGCTTTATTCTCATTTGTCTTAGGATTTTTTATCCTAGATATTTATCTATTTACTAAATATAAGTTTTTTCGCTGGCGATTAGAAAGCGATTTCATTGCGGCCATCACCATTATGAATAACGCTTTTAAATCAGGAAGAAGCATTACCCAAGCAATTGACATTGTATCTACCGAAGTACAAGGAGTAATTGGTTCCGAATTTAAAAGAATGAGCATGGAACTTCTTTATGGATTAAGTGTTGATACCGTTTTTAAAAGATTTGCCAAAAGAGTAGATTTAGAAGAAGCCAGCTATCTAACAGCCTCACTTACAATTTTAAATAAAACTGGTGGCGACATCATAAAAGTTTTTTCTTCCATTGAAAGAAGCATGTTTGATAAAAGAAAATTAAGATTAGAATTAAAATCCTTAACAAGCGGTAGTAAAATAGTGGTTTATGTTTTACTTGGAATACCATTTTTCTTTAGTTTAGTTATATCAATAATAAATAAAGATTATTTATTGCCATTTATAAATACTAATATTGGTAGATGTCTCTTGATATTTATGATAATTTACTATATAATTTTTGTGGTAGTAGTTAAAAAGATAATGAAGGTGGTGATTTGATGGAAGATGAAAAAAAAATCGTCCAAAGAATTTACCGAAAAGAAGAATTAGATAAAATAGATAATCAACTTAAGAGTTTAAGCAAGAATACTAAATACAACGTTTATACATTTTGCTTTACTCGTTTAGTATCAACCACAATAATCTTCTTAATTACCTTATTTACTTTAAAATTAGGCTATATTATTGCTCCATTCGTAGCTATAATATTTTACCAACTTTTCTATTACTTAAATATTACTAAAAAATTAACGGCGCGTAATCGTAAATTAGAACACGAAGCTTTATATTTTTTTGAAATATTAACATTAACATTAGAATCAGGAAGAAATTTGGAAAACGCTTTAGTTGTTACCTGTGATAATGTTGATTCGGAAATTTCAAATGAATTTAAAGAAGCATTAGAAGAAATGAAATTTGGAAAATCATTAATTGAAACATTGAGCGATTTAAAAAGTCACATTTCATCAGATATTATAAATAACATAATATTAAATATAATTCAAACAAGCCAGTTTGGTAATAGTATATTAGAAACGTTATACAACGAAGTTGATTTTTTAAGACAAAAAGAACTTTTATCAGTTAAAGAGCAAATAAACAAAATACCAAATAAAGTAAGTATTATCTCTGTTTTGTTTATCGTACCATTAATAATTATTCTAATATTAGGCCCATATTTGATAAAAGTTATTGGTTAGGGGGAAAAAATATGTATTATTTTATAGGAATAAAAGGAACTGGTATGAGTGCACTCGCATGTTTTCTATGTGATTTAGGCTATGAGGTTAAAGGAAGTGACGTTGAAAGACACTTCTTCACTGAAAAAGGCTTAAATGAAAGAGGCATTGAAATATTACCATACGATGAAAATAACATAAAAAAAGACATGGTTATTATTAAAGGAAATGTTATCAAAGAAGATCATCCAGAATATATGAAAGCTAAAGAACTTGATTTAAAAATTTACACATACCAAGAAATGATTTCAAAGCTAACTAAAATGTTTATGACCGTCACAGTAGCTGGCTGCCATGGTAAAACAACGACATCAACAATGGCTTACCAAGTTTTAAATAAATTAAAAGGAGCAAATTGTTTAATTGGTGATGGTACAGGAATAGCAAATAGAGAAAACAAATATTTTATATTAGAAGCCTGTGAATACCAAAGACATTTTTTAAACTACACTCCGTATTATGCCATTATCACAAACATCGAGTTAGATCATGTTGACTATTATAAGGATATCGATGACGTTATTGACGCTTTTACTCAGTATGCTAATAACGCTGAAAAAATGGTTATTGCCTGTGGTGATGATCCATATACTCATAGCCTAGAAGTAAATAAACCAATATTTTATTATGGCTTAGATGAAGACAATGATATAATTGCTAAAAATGTTGATTTCAACGAAAACGGTGTTAACTTTGATGTATTTGTTGAAGACAATTACTATGGCCATTTTGATTTACCAATATATGGAAAACACATGCTTTTAGATGCTCTAGCCGTAATCAGTTTGTGTTACTACGAAAGGTTAGATGCCAAAGAAGTATCTAAAGAACTTAAACATTTTCATACAGCACGCCGAAGATTTAATGAAACCATAGTTGGAGATAATGTTGTTATTGATGATTATGCTCACCATCCAACTGAACTAAAATGTACAATTAAATCAGCTAAACAAAAATATCCAAACAAAAAACTAGTAGTAATATGGGGACCACACACTTACTCTAGAACAAAAGCATTTAAAGATGAATACATTGAAATATTAAAAACAGTAGATAAAGCTTACATTATGGATATATATGCTGCCAGAGAAAAACAAGGAGATATTGACATAAATATAAATGATATAATTGAAGCCATACCTAACGCTGAACATATTACCACAAATGAAGCTGATAAATTATTAAAATATAAAAACACAGTATTATTATTTATGAGTCCAAACGATTTAATTAACTTCGAACAGGATTATATAAATAAAGCTCAAAGATTTTAAGAATAAGCCTTAAAGTCTTTTTATTAAAACAAAAATATGATAAACTAATTGTTAGAAATGAAGGTGAGAAAATGAATGGTTTACTTCCAGCAGACACATATATAGTTAAAAATAATACCATTTTAAATAATGAATCTCGTCTCATTTTAGTTAAACTTTATCAACCAATTATTGGCACAGTAGCAGTTAACCTATACTTCTCTCTATGGAGTAATTTAGATGTAAGTCAAATCATTTCCGTAGCTTATACTCATCATAATTTAATGGCAATGATGAGAATTAAATTAGATGACATATTAGAAGCAAGAGAAAAATTAGAAGCCATAGGACTATTAAAAACATACGTAAAAAAGGGGAGTGTTAATAATTATATTTATGAACTATATTCTCCTCTTGAGCCTTATGAATTTTTTGACAATCCAATATTAGCGACAACTTTAGAAAGCAATATTGGCAAAAACGAATATAACAAAATTTTAAACTTTTTTACCATTCCTCAAATAAATTTAAAAGAATATGAAAATATCAGTAAAACATTTTCTGAAACATTTGAAACAACTAATTCACTAAATGTTGAAGCCACTGACGATCTTCGTAGAGTTAAACAAGTAGATCTAATTGTAGATGAAAAAATATCATTGAATAATCTATTAGAGCTAATACCTAATGAAATATTAAATCATCGAACAGTAACCAAAGAAATAAAAAAATTAATCTATAATTTAGCCTATATCTACGATTTTAAAGAAGACGAACTCGCTGAATTAATTAGTAATTCAATAAATGATAAAAAAATGATTGATAAAAATCTATTAAGAGAACATTGTCGTAACTACTATACCTTTGAACATAATGACAAACCAACTCTAATATATAAAAACCAGCCAGAATTCTTAAGACAACATCTCAGCGACACATCAAAAAAATCAAAGCAAATACATGTTTTTGAAACAACCTCACCATATGATTTTCTAACAGGCAAAAATAAAGGAGCAACCCCCGAAAAATCAGACTTACTATTAATTGAAAACTTAATGCTAGATTATGAACTAAATCCAGGCGTTGTAAACGTACTAATAGATTATGTTTTACGAATTAACAACAATAAATTAACTAGAAATTTTGTGTTAAAAATAGCCTCACAATGGAAAAGAAGCAATATAAAAACCGCCTCTGAAGCTATGAACATATGTAAAAAAGAAATTCAAACAAAAAAACAAACTAATGTTAAAAAAATAAAAAGTGAAACAAAACCAGAATGGTTTAACAAAAACATTGCTGAAACAAACGCCTCTGAAGATGATATAAAAGCTTTAGAAGAAAAAATGAAAAGTATTGTATAAGGAGGACATATGCAAAAATTATCAGATAACTTTCATAAAAAAAATTTAGACTATCTATTAGATGAAGCCTATGATGAGGCTTTAGAAAATGATGATTTTAAAAACTTTGTATGTAAATTAAAAATGAAAAGAGAAAATTTAAAAAAATATACCTCTCTTTTAGAAGAAAGTTCTAAAGAATATAACAATTGTTTAAATTGTAAAGGTATTTTAGAGTGCAAAAACAAAATAGAAGGATACGCTAAATTACCCAAAATAAATGAAAATGCTTTAGAATTTATTTACAAACCATGTAAATATAAAAGAAAATTAGATAAAGAAGAAATGAAACATCAAAACATAAAATTATTTAATATTCCTAAAGAAATAAAAGAAGCTTCTTTTAAAAAAATATATAAGACAGATAAAAATAGATATAACACCATCTTATGGCTAACTGAATTTATAAAGAAATACAAAGAAGATAAACATCAAAAAGGACTTTATTTATGCGGTAATTTTGGAAGCGGTAAAACATACTTGACAGCTGCTATGTTTAATGAACTCTCCAAAGACAAAGTTAAAAGCGCTATTGTCTTTTGGCCAGAATTTTTAAACAACTTAAAATCATCATTTAATTCAGAAAACAAAAACGAATTTAAAAATAAATACAACTACGTAAAAAAAGTAGATTTGCTTTTAATTGATGATATAGGAGCCGAAAGCGTTACTCCATGGTCACGCGATGAAATTTTGTGTCCACTTCTACAATATCGAATGGATGAAAAATTACCAACATTTTTCACCTCAAACTTAAATTTAGAAGCCTTAGAAAATCATCTAGCAATTACTTCTAGAGGCGATGAAATAATAAAAGCAGGTAGAATTATATCAAGAATAAAACAATTAACTGAATATCAAGAACTTATCTCTAAAAATTTAAGAAAATAATTATAAAAACAGTGGCGTATAATTTATCATTTCAAACAATTTTCATGATTGACAAATTTTCCTAGACAATAGAATCAAAATATGATATTATTAAATAGTCATATGGTCTATTGGTCAAGTGGTTAAGACGCCACCCTCTCAAGGTGGAAGCATGAGTTCAATTCTCATATAGACTACCAAGAGCAAAGCTGTTCGAATACATCGAACTTCAATATAGAAAATATTTGCCATGAAATAGTGATGGTGAAAATGATAAAAGACCCGTTTTTTAAGACAGAAAAACGAGTTTTTTTATGACAAAATCAACTTATGAAGATATAATCTTTTATAATCTAAGCAAAATTGAAAAAAATTATTGTAAATTTATTATAAAAAGCTTGCTTTTTAATTTGAATAAATAATAGTTTTGGATTATACTTTAATAAAGTAGTATTAAAAAATTAGATAAACAATGGATAATAAGCAGTTTATTATCTAAAAACCGGGGGGGATTTTATGAAAAAACAAGACTATGAAGCACAAATAGAAAACGTAATTAATAATGGCTATTTTATGGTAGCACAAAAAAGACAACAGGAAATAGGTCCCAAATTAAAAGCCTTAGTTCAAGATTATATGCAAATTGTAGAAAAAAATAAACATATATTCGAAAACTATCACAAATCCTTTATCAATGATGACATAGTAACCAATTTATCAGATAATATTCTGTTTTTAAGTGATGGCATAAATAAACTAGAAATAACCGAATATGATTTAGATTTACTAATTGATGAAGATAAACAAATGACCTTGTTAGATTTTATTTTAGCCTATAAGCCACACCTTTCTTTGAAAAATTTTAGTTTAGGCGGTTCATATACCAAAATTGGTATTAAATTTTTAGAAAAAATTTTTACAAATAATGATAAAGAGTATATAAAATATTTGAACGAAATTGGTTTTTATGGTAGCCCAGATTTATTTTTAATAACAATAAATAGCAAAAAAGTAATTGATCATTTAATAGAAAACTATGAGGAATATAGTAATTTTTGTGGTATAAAATTTAATTTATTAATAAAAGATAACGATACAAAAAAATATGTTTTAGACCAAATACAAAAAGGCTCTTACAATATTATAAAAATAGATGGAACGATTAATTATGATAAACTGCTTTTGATATTAGATCACATGGACTTAACTACCAAAGATTTATTTAATCAAATAACGCTAAATAATAATAGCTTTAACATTTTACAAATATATTTAAACAACAACATTTTAAAAAATGAAGAAAAATTAAGAAATGTGATTTTACCATATGAGGTTGTGGAGCCTTTGATAAATAAATATTTTACAGCAGGTGATGAAGAACTAAAAAATAAAATAAAAAAATGCCTTGAAAATTCATATATTGATAACAATTGTTTAGAAAAATTAGACGAAAATACAATAAATAAATTAAAAAATAGTATAACATTAAAAATAAAAGATGCATCACCAAAAGATATAACCTTTGAAGATAGACTAATAGAACTAGCAAATGTTTTAAAAACCGGTATATCAACCTCAGATACTATAATTAAATATATTTTGAATAATTATATTAATATGTATAATACAAATATTAGTTTTGCCGCAAATGAAGTTGAGACCCTAATTTTAATTAAAAAAAATAACCCAGAGTTTCATATAGTAGATTCTAATAAAGGACCCAATTTTGATAATCAAATTCTCCATTTAATTTTAAGCGATAAGACTTCGCTTGGTTATCATGGTGAAGATAATTATGCAGCTTTGAATCATGAAATAACTCATGCCTTGCAATATTACTGTTATAACGACAATACCCCAACAAATTTTTATAAAACTTTACCAAACAAGTTAAATATTACAAATGATGTCGCAAGTTTTTGTGCAAATATTATATTAAAAATGGATACATTTATGTCCACTCTTGAAATTCCCAAAAATAATGATGATTTAAAAAAATTAATTTTCCATATTTCCTTAAATCAATTTAGTTATGAAAGAGAAGTTATTGACATATTTGATACATTTTTATGTTTTACAGAGCATCTAGCAAAGCTTGGATTTGATAAAGCAAGCTACATAGAAGGTCATCCATATGATTATATGAAATATGCTGGCTACGATTTTTCTGAATTGCTTGCTGACTATAAATCTATTATGTGTTCAAATAGGGAAGATTTAAAACTATTTGTTCAAAAAAATTTATCAAATGATTGCATTACATTTATTGAATCTTTCTACAATAATATGTTAGAAAATTATATTTCTCTATATAAACATAATAATGTTGAAAAGATTACTTATGAAAATGAAGCTCACAATACAAAAACAAAATAATAGTACCATTTATACATATTAAAAAGCCATACACGGCTTTTTAATTTAAAATTTTTTTAATACATATATATTGATGAATAGTAACATAGATAATATTAATAGCAGTTGCCCATATTAAAGCCCACATTCCTACACGGCAAAATGATAATACAAAAAGAAGACAAGTTCTTATAATCGTTGCTTGAATAGTTCCATTCATAGCTTCTCTAGCTTTTCCCATCGCCTGAAGAGATGCTGTTAAAGGTGATTGAATATAATGAAATAATGCAATAGGCGCAAGTATTCTTAAATAGTTCAAACCAATTACATTATTATATACAAATTTCATTGGTAAACTTGGTACAAATTCAAAAATTAAAGTTGCCGGAATACCTATTAATAAAGATAAAAAAATAGCTAGTTTTATTCTGCTCCATATATATTTATAATTTTTTTTACTATGAGCTTTACTTATACTAGGAATTAAAGCCTGTGATATAGCCAAAGTAAAAAAAGAAGGTAAAAGAATTAAAGGCATAATATAACCATTGATTATACCATATTCATTCACAATATAACTATTATCATATCCACACTTAATTAATCCATACGTTAAAATAATCGGCTCAAAAAAATATCCAATTGAACCAATTATCTTACTCATCGTAGTAGGAATTCCTATGCCAAAGATCTGTTTAATATTATTTTTATCCGGTTTTAAATCATTTATAGAAATTTTAAAGTTTTTTGGAATAAAGAAAAATAAAATTAAAATAGATGTTAATTCACTTATAATATTAACAAGAATTATATAAGCAACCGCATATTCTATACCTTTTTTAATTAAAAAAGGAAGCCCAATCATTAAACAAAGAAGTCTTACAATATCCTCTGTTATATTTGAAACAACATGTGGCAGCATCTTTTGCTTGCCAAAAAAATATCCTCTTAGAATACTAGAAATACTAATAAAAGGTAAAACAAATCCTATACAAACAATAGCCCAGTAGCATCTATCTTCATTAAGCAAATTATGACTAATATAAGGTGCAAAAAGAATTAAAAACACAATAATTATCATATTTAAAAATAAAGCAATAGGGATAACCGAAAATACCAAATTTTTATTATTCCTATTTCCCTCAGCCACCAATTTACTAATAGCCACAGGCATTCCCAGTTGAGCCAAGGAAATTAGTAAAATAAAAGTAGGGCTTGTAAGCATATAAATTCCCATACCTTCGCTGCCAATTGATCTAGCTAAGACTATTTTTATAATCATACTTATAATTTTAGTGATAAACCCACCAATTAAAAGTAATGTAACCGTTTTAAAAAAAGTGTTATTTTTCATATTAAATTTTATTATATATAAAAAAAATAATTACGCTTAATAATTATTTTTTCAAAGTTTTTACATATTTAATATCATCTTTAATTTGATCTATCTCTTTATATTCCTCGTTATCTTTTTTCTGCTCTAAAAATAAATCATATAGGCTGCTATAAGTATCTACATCAATATTTAAACCAAATTTGAAGTCAACTTGCCCAGTACGCTTATCAGCTTTATACATATCATTGATTGGAATTATTACAGGTTCATTATTAGTTATTTCAATAGTGTTCCCACAAACATCGCAATCATAATAGTTTGGCATAGGTAAAAGGCACGAATCATTTACCTTAAGAATTAAATGATACTCATATTCACCAAACACAGCATAAGAATTTTCCTCGCCATTATTTTTAATTTTAACACTAAACATTATTTGTCCTCCTTTTAAATTGCTTTCCTATAATACAATATATTAAAACAAAATTCAAGTAAATATCTTTAAAATTAAATAAAATTAATATATAATATCTATATGGGAGGGCAAAAAATGGAAATTGAATTCAAATCACAAGAAGAACTTTATAAAAGATTGAAACCAGCCTTAAACACAAAAAAAGATGAACTAAATGTTAATGGCTATGGTTATTTAAAAATAGAAGATATTTGGAATTATTTAAAAGAAAACAAATGGAAAACTAGTCATGACCTTTCTTTAAATGAAATGGTCAGCGACATACTTAATGCCGATAACGAACTTATCGATGCATATTTTAAAACTAAAATAAATGAAAAAAATCGTAAAATTTATTTTGATATTTAAGTGAGAGTGATAAAAATGAGTAAACATCTAAAAGATTTAACAATAGAAAAATTAAAAGACAAAGTAAAAAATTATATAACGGATGAAAAGAAAATAGAAATAATTGATAAAGCTTATAAATTTGCCTACAAGTCTCATTATGGTCAAAAAAGATTGACTGGGGAAGAATACATTATTCACCCCTTAAATGTAGCCTATATTTTAACAAGAATAAACGCTGATTATGAAACTATATCAGCTGCGCTTTTGCACGATGTAGTTGAAGATTGCAATGTTTCTATAGATGAAATTGAAAGCAAGTTTGGATACAATATTTCTATACTAGTTGATGGTGTAACCAAAATTAACAAGTTAAACTTCTCCGCTGCCACCGAAAGCGTTATAAACAATCAAAGAAAAATATTAGTCGGTTTATCTGAAGACGTAAGAGTTATTATTATTAAATTAGCCGACAGATTAAATAACATGCAAACACTTTTTGTTCATAGTGAAGCTAAACAAAAATCAATTTCAAAAGAAACGCTAGATATCTTAACGCCAATTGCTGATAGACTTGGTATAAACAGTATTAAACAAGACTTAGAAGAGCTATGTTTAAGATACTTAAAACCAGAAGAGTATTATGACATAGTTGAAAAGCTAAATGCCACCAAAGCCGAAAGAGATAACAGCGTAGCAAAAATGATTGAAAGTGTTGATGAACTTTTATACAAGCATGACATCAAACACGAGATAAAAGGTCGTTCAAAAAGCATCTACAGTATTTATAAAAAGCTAGAAAAAGGAAAAAGATTCAGCGATATATACGATTTATTAGCTTTAAGAATTTATGTCGATACCGAGCAAGATTGCTATCAAGCCCTAGGTATAATTCACTCTAAATTTAGACCAAAGCCCAAAAGATTTAAAGATTATATTGCTATGCCTAAAACCAACATGTATCAATCACTTCATACAACTGTTTTTGGCGTTGATGGTCAATTATATGAAATTCAAATAAGAACATATGAAATGGATAGAGTAGCCGAATATGGTATTGCATCGCATTGGTCATACAAAGAAAAAGGTTCAGTAAAAGCAGTCATGCAAAATGAAATGGAACAAAAACTGCAGTTCTTCAGAGCCATAATGGACTTAAAAAAAGAACAAGACAATCCAGAAGATTTCGTCAATACCGTTAAACAAGAAGTTTTTCAAAATACAATATATGTCTTTACCCCAATGGGAGACGTCATAGAGCTTCCAAATGGCTCAACCCCTATAGACTTTGCCTACCGAGTTCATTCAAACGTTGGTGATAAAGCCGTTGGAGCAATAGTTAATTCTAATATGGTTCCTCTTGATTATCAATTAAAAAATGAAGATATAGTTAAGATAATTACAAACAATAATTCTTTAGGTCCTAGTAGAGAATGGTTAAATATTGTTAAAACAACAGGCGCAAAAAATAAAATAAGAGCCTTTTTCAATAAAGCCAATAAGGAAGAAAACATAAAAAAAGGCGAAGAAATTTTAATAAAAGAATTACGAAAAAATAAAATAAATAATGAAGAGTTTATGCAAGAAGATAGACTAAACAAACTATTAAATGAACTTAAAATAGGCTCATTAACTGAACTTTATAGTAGTATTGGTAGTGGCAAATTATCTATTAAAACCGTATTTGATAATTACCTAAAAAAAGAAGCAACAAAAGAAGAAAAATTGTTAGAAAAAGTTTCTAAAGGTAGTCAAAAAGAAAGCGAAAGTAATAGTTTAATTTCCATTGCTGGAATTGATGATATAAAAGTTAATTTAGCCTCATGCTGTAATCCCGTACCAGGAGATAGAATAGTTGGTTATATTACCAAAGGCTATGGTATTAATATTCATAGAATGGTATGTCCAAATATTGCCAATATTGAAGAAAGATTAATTGAAGTAACATGGAATAAAGAAGAAAGTAAACTTCCAACAAATATATTAATAAGATCAGCCCATTCATCTACCATTTTGTTAAATATTATCTCCAAAGCCGCCGATAAAGACGTTCCCGTTAGAAACTTTTTTACACATCATGGTAAAGAAGATGAATCAATTGAAATGACAATACTAGTTAAAAATAAAGAACAGCTTGTTAAATTCATGAATGATATCAAGATGATTCCAGAAGTTACAGATGTAGAAAGACTTATAAAATGAGAATTTTAGTTCAAAGAAGCAAAAAATCATCAGTAACAGTAGATAATAAAGTAATTGGTCAAATAAATAAAGGATTAGTGTTATTTGTATCTTTTACCCAAAATGATAGTATTAATGAGATTGATTATTTAGTAAACAAAGTTTTAAACCTCCGTATTTTTGATGACGAAAACGGAATAATGAACAAGTCTATTTTAGAGGTAGGGGGTTCTATTTTAAGCATATCACAGTTTACATTATATGCAGATAGTACTAAAGGAAATAGACCAAGTTATAAAAACGCTTTAAACGGTATAAAGGCCGAGGAATTATATAAAATATTTAATGAACACTTGCAAAAGAAAATAGAAGTTCAAACCGGTAAATTTGGTGCCAATATGCTTGTAAAAATAGAAAATGATGGACCAATTACCATCGCTTTAGAAAGAAGGGGTAAATGTGAGTAAAAACAAAATAGATTTTAAACTAGTCAATATTGTCTTATTTTTCTTAGCCGTATATTTAGTATATCAAACAAAAGACTTTTGGCTTGGAGTTACTAATTTAATTTTAAAAATAACCATTCCATTTTTAATAGCTTTTACACTAGCTTATGCCATATATCCATTAGTTAGAAAACTCATGAATAAAAATATATCAAAGTCAATTTCCATATTAATTGTTCTTGGCAGTATTTGTTTAATATTTGGTATAATTTTAGTTTTAATCGTTCCAACTATAGCCGGACAAATGGGTGGACTATTCAACGGTATTATTTCATTCTTAAAAGAATTATCAATAAACTATAATATCAATTTTAAGGACATTCAAAATACTTTATCATCCAGTTTTAATAATGTTTTAGCAAAAGTTGGGACATACATATCAAATGGAGCAATAAGCGTTATAAGCATATCAATTGATTACATGTCAAAACTATTTATTATTTTAACTGCGTTTATCTACTTTTTAATCGATATGGATAAAATAAGAGCATCTATAAAAAAATACTTAAAAACTAAATCACAAAAATTATATAATTATGTCTTAGCTTTAGATGATGAGATGGGCAAATACTTATCTGGATTTGTTAAAATCGTGATGATCTCATTTGTAGAGTACACAATAACTTATTCAATTATTGGACACCCAGATGCACTAATGCTTGGTACTTTAGCCGCTTTAGGAAACTTAATTCCATATTTTGGTGGTATACTTGTAAATATAATTGCTGCCATTACCGCTTTTGTTATAAGTCCGGCATTATTTGTCAAAACTTGTTTAGTATTCTTTATCTTCTCAGGAATTGATGGAAATATCATAAATCCACTAGTTTATGGTAAAACTAATCAAATTCACCCATTAGTCGTTATTATTTCAGTTTTTGTTGGAGGTATTTTATGGGGCGTTTCAGGTATAATAATTTCCTTACCATTAGCGATTATTTTACTTGCTACCTATAAATATTTTAAAAAAGACATTACAGAAATAACTAAACATAAATTTAAAAAAGCCTAAATAAAAAAATCCTAAAAAGGATTTGTTTTTCTAAGTGGCGTCCTTGGGCAGATTCGAACTGCCGACCTACCGCTTAGGAGGCGGTTGCTCTATCCGACTGAGCTACAAAGACACAATACAATTGTACCATGGATATTTTAAAATGTAAATTATAAAAAAAACAAAGATTTTTAAATTTAAATTTGTTACAATAATAGGGGAGGAAATTATATGGATATATATACAATAGTAGAATTTGGGGACAATGACAAATGGTTTGTTATGGCTTGCGATACAATTAAGGGAAATAAATATAGTTACTTAATAAAAGTAAACGAAAAAGAAGACGACTTTATTGATGAATATCAAGTTGTTAAAAGCTATTTTGACGCTTCAGATGAATATATGGATGTCGTATCAGGTGATGAGTTAAAAGAAGCCTTAAAAATATTAGCGCCAGAAGCCAAGGAACTAATAGATAACCCAGAAAAACTAAAAAAAATCTTAAACAATAATTAAAATAACTCTACGAAATGTAGAGTTATTTATATAATTCATTTTTTAAAAGTTCAAGATTATTATTCATAATACTAAAATAATCTTTTTTTTCTGATCTTTCAATTTCAGATAAATTAGAAAGAGTATGCCAGCTTTGAACAATTACATTAGTTTGCTTTTGTAAACTTTGAACATAACGATTGGTTTTATCATTAGATTTTATGAAAATATATTTAATATCACCTTTATTAATTAATTTTAAAACTTCTTTATAAGTAACATTAACATCTGAATTTTTCTCATCCAAAGAATAAACCTTTAAACCATATTTTTCCAAATATTTGAAAGTATTACTAGATACTACAATACTTTTACTACTCGCACTCGTTACAATTTCTTTCATTTTAGCATCTAAATTAGATGCCTCTATTTTTAATTTTTCATAATTTTCATTAATTTTATTTCTTAAATAATAACTATCAATATATTCATTAAGACCTGTTTTAACATTTTGCGCCATCATTAGAAAATTTGAAGGATCAAGCCATAATTGTTCAATACTATTATCATATTCCATAGATAATGTTGTATCAATAATTTTTAAATTTTTATTATTTTTTCGCATTTTAGTAACATAATTCTTTTCATTATTTAACCCATTAAATATAAATAAATCCGAATTACTATAATCAGCCAATTGCTTATCAGTCAACTTGTAATTATTAATATTAACCCCATCTGGATAAATACTTTTTACCTTACTAAAAGAACCATATAACCTCTTAGTAATATACTCACTAGGATAATTAGTTGTATATATAGTTATTCCTTCCATATTATCCCTTTTTATACATCCTGTTAAACATATTGTTATAAATAAAATTAAAATTACATTAGTTATTTTTCTCATACGTCTCCTCCTTAATCACCGGATCATACCCGCCTTTGTGCCATGGATTACATCTCAAAATTCTTTTAATACCCATAAAACTACCTTTAAAAGCCCCGTACGTTTCAATAGCTTCAATAGTATACTGTGAACACGTAGGAACGTATCTGCACGCTCCATGCCAAGGACCAGGTAATTTTTGATATACTTTTATTAATTTAATTAAAATGTTCTTCATACGCTCTCATAACTATTATACTAGAATTTAAAACAAATTAAAAGTCAAAAAAATTATATTGACAAATAAAGATTAAGTAATATAATATTATTACCAACTTGAAAGGAAATAAAAATGAACGATGATATACAGAAATTAGATAAAAACAGTCTTTTAGAAATAAAAGAACATTATCGACTTTATAAATTTTATAAAAAAAGAGTAGATGAATTAGAAAATTGCTTAGCCGATTGTCAAGCAAAAAAAAATAAGCAACTTGAGCTTAATTACGAAGGATGCAGTTTAAGCCGAAACATTGATCAATTAGACTATACATACGATAAAAGATTACATCAAGTTAAAGGAAAATTTGATGATAATAAAAAAATATTATATCTTGCTATTGATAATAATGTTTTTGAAACAGCTCATTTAAATGATTATAAATATTATGATATTTTGTTTAAAAGAACTTCAAAAAATTTGAAAAAGGGTATTTTTTCTTTATCCTTACTACTTTCATCAATAATTTTAGAATCATTTTTGAAACAGCCTTTGATCTACATTATGACCATAATTACAGCCGGTCTATCAATAAAAAACTTTTGTAGATATGTTGATGAAAAACCACAAGGTAACCAATTTTGCGGGAAATTATCTCAAAATCGTCTTAATAGATTTTCAAAACAATTAGAAAAAGATCTAGAAAAAGCCAAACAAGAAAGTTTAGAATTACATGAATGTAATACTAGTTTTCTTAATAAAAAAGAAGAAATTATATTTTCAATGATGGATTCTTATAAAAAGGGTATGAAAAGAGAACTTAAAATAATTGATGAAATTTTACCAATTGATAACGTTGCTGAGGAAATTAATTCAAATGTTAAGAATAACCAATTTGTTAAAAAAAATAGCCTTTATAAATAATAAGGATAAACTAAAAACCTCGTTTTTTTTAAAACGGGGTTTTCATATATTAAAAACAATAAAGAAAAAACCATTATTTATACTCATTAATAAAAAGGATTGCCTTATTTCAATCACAATCCTTAATACCTAACTTTTTTTAAACATATTAGAAAAACCAGATGAATTTTTATAAACAAAATATAAAGGAGAATTAGTTATCAATTCAAAATCGCCTATATATTCAATAACATTAGCATGAAAACTCATCTTAAATTCATTTAATCCCTTATATCTATTATTTGGCTTATTTATATTACTAACACCACCTAAATGGAATTTCTTATATCCCATCTTGGCATATCTTCCCATTAACTTCCATATCATCAATTGCTTAGCCCCAAATTTTTTATATTTCTCATCATACCCATCAATAGCTAAATATATCTCATCTTGCCATTTAATTATTATAATAGAAGAAGTTATTATACCTTGAGGAAATTCTTTTAAATATTTAGTTGCTTCAGATAATTGATTACGATATTTAACAACCATTTTATCAACAATCAATTTTTCATTTATAAGTTTATCAGAATTAGCTGGCTTTTTAAATAATTCATTAGTTAAAGCTAAACTTCTTTTTTGATAGGTGTTATAAGTTTTTTGCGTATATTGTAAATACTCCGTCGTATCAAGTTTACTATAATAAAAATCAACTAAATTATCTTTGCTAAAAAAATTATATAAATCTTTAAAATACTGAAGACCTCTAGGGTATTTATTTTTAGTCTGTTCATATAATATACTTAGGTCATCTGCAGTTCCATGATATACCTTAATACCATCTCTAACAGCTTTTCTAATTTTATTTCTGCAACTTTTATCAATATTAGCAAATAATTTTATATAATTTAAATCTAAATTAATAACAGCTTCAAATCTAGGCTTTAAAGCCTCAAAATAATTATTATATCCTAAATGAAAATATCCCATCTTTTTTAAGTTCTCAAAAGTTATATTATATAATTTATTATTTATAATGGTATGACCAGCACTATCATATACTTTTCGAACTATCATAGGATTTATTTTAATTGCAACTATATCTCTTTTTCCTAAATATTTTTTAATCAATTTAGTAAAAGTTTGCGTAAGCTGTGGATCATTGTAATCAATCAAAAAACCTCTTGGCGCTATAGCGTATTTAAAGCCATTTATTTTATATACTAAAACTAAACTCGCTGCTTTTAATACATTGCCATCCATAAGTCCTAAAAACATTGAATAATATTTTTGTTCATTCATCGTAAAAGCATAATACGGAGTTTGATACATAGAACTAGGTTTAAATTTTTTTGTAAATTCTAAAAATTCCGCATTAGTTAATAATTTTATGTGCATAAGTAAACCTCCTTATCCAATTATATCATTTATATGTAATTAAACCAATTGCTTTTTTCGCATATTTAAAAAAATATTGAATATAATTTATTGGTGATAATATGACAGTAGGTATTCCTCGAAGTTTGTTTTATTACTATTATGGAGACATTTGGAAAGATTTTTTTGATTATTTGAAAATTAATTATATAACCAGTCCACCAACAAACAAAAGCATAATGGAAAAAGGAGAACAATTATCAACCGATGAGATGTGTTTATCACTAAAAAATTATTTAGGACATATCGATTATTTAAAAGATAAATGTGATCTAATTCTAGTTCCACGAATTAGTAATTTTAATTCTAATAATCAAATGTGCACAAATTTTTGGGCAGCCTATGATATTGTTCAAAATTTATTTGATATAAATATTCTCCACTACAACATAGACCTTTTAAATAAACAAACAACAAAAAAAGCCTTTTATAAAATTGGCCATGATTTAAAAAAAGACAAAATACTAGTTTATAAAGCCTATAGATATAGTATGAAAAAACAAAAAAAGAGAATAAAAACAAATCATCAAATAAACTTAAATAAATTAAATAGCAAAAAAACAAAAATTTTAATAGTTTCCCATCCTTATAATTTATATGATGAATTAATAGGCAAAGATATTATTAAATTTTTAAGCAAAAATAATATTGAATTAGTCTGTAGCGATAATTTCGACTATACCATTACAAATAGTTTAAGTAAAAAAATCTCAAAAGAATTATATTTTAAACCAAGCAAAAGCCTTTTAGGTTCAATAACTTTGGCACAGGACAAAGTAGATGGAATTATTTTTATATCCGCTTTTCCTTGTGCCCTAGATAGCCTCGCTAATGAACTAGCTTTTAGAAAAATAAAAAAGCCATACCTAAATATAGTTATTGATACAGAAACATCCTTCACCGGATTAGAAACCAGATTAGAAAGCTTTGTCGATGTACTTAAGGGGGTAAGATAGTGAAAATAGCCTTTCCACAAATGGGAGATTACTATGTCCCAGCTAGTTTTTTGCTTTCACATATTTTTAAAAAACATAAAATAATGAAAAATCCAAAAATAACAAATAAAACAGTTTCACTTGGCGAAAAATACTCACCACTAACCGTATGCACACCATTTAAATATACCCTAGGAACAATGATAGAATGTCTTGATGAAAAAGCCGACATTTTAATTCAGATGGGTGGAGGCTGTAGATATGGCTATTATAGTGAACTACAAGAAAAAATATTAAAAGACTTAGGATATAACTTTAAACTTATTAATTTAGTTACCGAAGGAAAAACAAGTTTTAAAAGAATAAACAAACTTTTAAAACAAATAGACAAATTTTCTAAAATAAAAGCTATTTATTATGGATTTATAACAATTAAAATGATCAAATACATGGATGAAATTGATGACTATATTAGAAAAAATATTGGTTTTGAACTAGAAAAAGATTCTTTTGAAAATCTAAAAAGCAAAATGCTAATATCATTTAGTAAAGTCGCAAATTATAGGGAATTAAAAAAACTATACAAATACTATTTAAAAAAATTTCATTCTATTAAGGTTCACAAACCAGATAACCGTTTAAAAGTAGGAATTATTGGAGAACTATACACCATAATGGAACCATTTTCAAATTATTATTTAGAAAAAAATCTAGCTAAACATAATATTGAAATCAAAAGATTTACTAACGTTTATTATTTGCTCATGAAAAAAGCTAAAGAATATAAAAAATTAAAAAAATATTCAAACAATTATTTTCATTACTCACTAGGAGCCGACGCAAGTGATAATATCGCAAGATGTAAATATCTATGTGAAAAAGACTATGATGGTATTATTCACATAAAATCAGCCTTTTGTACCCCAGAAATAGGTGCAATGAGTATAATAAACAAAATAGCTAATAAATATAAAAAACCAGTTTTATTTTTTACTTTTGATTTAAACACCTCAGAAGTAGGTATTCAAACAAGACTAGAAGCTTTTTATGATATGTTAGAAATGAGGAAAAATAAATGAATGCATATTTAGGCATAGATATTGGTTCAATATCAACAAAAGGAGTTATCCTAGATGATAGTAATAATATATTAGCCCAAGCCTATATTTGGACAGAAGGCAATCCCATTGAGGCAACGAGAAAACTATTAGAAATATTAAAAGAAAAAATAGATAACAAATACATAATTAAAGGAATAGGAACAACCGGTAGCGCAAGAAAATTAATCGGTCTAATGTTAAAAGCCAATGTCGTAAAAAATGAAATAACAGCTCACGCAGTTGGCACATTATCATCTCACCCCGACGTAAAGACAATAATGGAAATCGGTGGTCAAGATTCTAAAATAATCCTTATAAATAATGGCATTATCACTAATTATGCTATGAACACATTATGCGCTGCTGGAACTGGAGCCTTTTTATCAAGCCAAGCTAAAAGGTTAGGCGTTGATGTAAACGAATTTGGTCAAATTGCTCTAAAAGCCAAAAACCCAGTCAAAATAGCCGCTAGATGCACAGTTTTTGCTGAATCAGATCTAGTTCATAAAGCTCAAGCTGGTTATTTAAAAGAAGATATTATTGCTGGGCTTTGCAAAAGCGTGGTTTTAAATTATTTAAATAATGTTGGTAAAGGCAAAAAAATAGAAACCCCAATCGTCTTTCAAGGCGGAGTTTCTAAAAATAAAGGAGTTGTCAAATATTTTAAGGAAATTCTAAATACCGAAGTTATTGTAGATGAAAATGGCCATTTAATGGGTGCAATTGGAATAGCTATATTAGCAAGAAAATATAAAAATGGAAATGACTATCCACTTGAGATGAAAAACTTAAAATTTGAAACTAAAGCATTTGAATGTAGTAAGTGTCCAAATAATTGTGAAATACTTAAAATATATCGTAATAATGAATTAGCCGACTCATGGGGAAGTAAATGTGGAAAATATTAATCATTTTATGATTAATTTTTTTTCATCAACAATTTCATGATTAAAATTAAACTCTAAACAAATATCATTAAAAACACCTATTTTATCTTTAACAGATAAGTGCTTAAAATATCCCGTGTGAATATAACCGTTTGATAAAGATAAACGCATATCAATCATTCCAGGATTTTCCTGATGAGCAAAACATAAATCGCTTAATGGTGGAATGTTTAAAATATAATTATTACTATTAATTTTAACACCAGCTTTATGACTGTGACCTTTTAATATTAATTTATTAGGTATACACCCAAATAAACCAGAAGTGCCATGTTTCATAACAAATTGATCCTTACCAATATTAATAAGACTAATGCCATATCCAGCTGATACTAAATCAGGCCTTAAAAGTAAAGCATCTTCCATATTAAAGTCACACTCAACACTACTATAATCATGATTACCTAAACAAATAATATTTAAAATTGTTCTGTCATAAGGATAATAAGTTAAAACCCTTTCAATTTGCTTATCAATATCTGTTACAATCTGTCCACCCTTTGAAAAATTGCCATCAATAAGATCCCCACAATTTAAAATAATATGAATATCATTATCTCTTGCATAATCATAAGCTTTATATATATAATCTAAATTCTCACATTCATTTCCAATATGCATATCTGAAACAATTAACGCCTTAAAAAAATCGTCATTAGTCAACCCAATTTTTATAGTATGACTAGTAGTCCTATCTATTTGTGCAAATTTTATTTCGCCATCGTCAAAATAATTTGGTGCTATAAAGTAACCCTCATTTTTCATTCTATTTATTTCTTGATAAATTCTTCTTGGACTTTGCCATAAAAAGTTGGCCATTTCATTTAAAGTTAATTGCTTTTCAATCATTCTTAATATTAACTGATTTTCCATATAAATCACCTTAGCCTTATTTTAACATTTATAATAAAAATAAAGCAAATGTTTTAGTCATAGATAATAGTCAAAATATATGTATATCATAAAATACTAATGAAAGGAGAACTTATATGAATAAATATCCTAAAAAAATAGATTGTCTTTTAAAAGAAGGCAAAAGATGCCAAGAAAAAATAGGCATAGTAGGACCAACTGGACCAACCGGACCTCAAGGGCCAGCCACAATAACAGTAGGTAACGTAGTAACTGGCCTTCCAGGAAGCAATGCTGCAGTTACAAATACTGGAACCCAAGAGAATGTCATTTTAACTTTTACAATTCCCCAAGGACCAACCGGCCCTGTCGGAGCTCAAGGAGTTCAAGGCCTAAGAGGCCCTCAAGGAATGCAAGGCCAGCAAGGAACTATTGGCCCGCAAGGACCACAAGGGCCAACTGGACCAACCGGACCCGCCGGTCCTCAAGGAGTGCAAGGACAAATAGGCCCAGCCGGCCCAGCCGGACCAGTAGGTCCAGCAGCCGAAGCCGTTTTCGGAAGAAAATATAACAATCAAGCAAATGCAATAAATCTCCAGCCAAATGTAGCTCAAACAATAAGCTTAGGAACAACAGGACCACTTTCAAAAGTAACCGGTGATACCCAAGATATTTTAACAACAACAACAGACGGTAATTACGAAATAGAATACTTCTTCTCAGCTCAGGCAGGAACGGCCGCCGAAGTTACCGTTGAAGTCATTCAAGGATCAACTCCAATTGGCAGCACCACAATTACTAAAAATCTGCTTGCCAACACTCAAACTGACTTTGTAGGAAGCACAATTAATGCCATTGACGCCAATACAAACATATCATTAAATATCAAATCAACCCAAACTGTAACCATCACCCCAGCTTCTGGAACAAACGCCTATTTAAATATTATGAAAATATAAGCTGATTTTTTCAGCTTTTTTTCACAGAAAAAGCTTGACTAGAAATCATGAAAATGCTAATATGATGGTGGACACAGGAAGGTGTTTTTTTAATATAAAAAAACCCAAAATTTAAAGTAGGTGATTGCATGGCTAAAGATAAGTCAAAAAAAAGTGTCAAAAAAACAAGAAAAAAACCACTAATGGGTCTTAGAAGCGAATTTAAACAAGTTAGATGGCCAAAGAAAAATGAAATGATAAAATATTCCATTGCCGTTTTACTTTGTATTTTAATTTTTGCTTTATTCTTTATGTTATCAGATTTTATTATTGCTGGTATAAGATCAATTATGGGGGTTAAATAATGAAAAAAGAATGGTATGTAGTAAATACTTATTCAGGGCATGAGAATAAGGTTAAAGAAAAATTAGAAATGCGTGCCAGCTCAATGGGTATGGAAGACTATATTTTAAGAGTTGTTGTACCTGAACAAACCGAAGTCGACGCAAACGGAAAAGAAAAAAAAGTAAAAATTTTCCCTGGATACATTTTAGTTGAAATGATAATGACAGATGAAGCTTGGTTCATTGTAAGAAACACACCAGGCGTCACAGGTTTTATCGGTTCATCAGGTAAAGGTGCTAAACCATTTCCACTAACTGAAGTTGAAGTTGATAGAATATTAGGCTCAATGGGCATGAGTAGGTTAGACACTGAAAATGATCTAAAAGAAGGTGAACAAGTTAAAGTAATAGCTGGACCTTTTGAAGGAATGTATGGCAAGATTAAAACAGTTAACTTGGAAGAATCTAAATTAGAAGTAGCCATTGATTTATTTGGCCAAGAAACAATCGTTGAATTAGAACTATCACAAATCAGCAAAGCCTAAACTTTATAACAAAATATAATTTCGTCAAATCAATCTAAAGTGCACAAATAAGTGCAATTAAGTAATAAAAGTGTGTTTTCAAAAGAAAATGCACTTTTTATAAGATGAGTTACATATTCTCCAGTATATGGAATACATTCTATATTGTTAACATCAAAGAACTCATGTTTGAAATAATCTTTTATAAATTATACATTTTTAAAAGAAAAGTAAGAGAGCCATTAATTTCATAAACTTCTTATGGCGTTAAATTAATGCCTTTTTTAGCATCACTTTTAATTTTTCTATAAGAATCATCTGCTTTTCTAGCATAGTTATTATTTTTATATGTTCCATAATGACAAATAAATTATTTAAATGGTATTATATTAGTTATAAATCTTAGCACATAATTTCTGCACACTACATTTTTTAAAATATGCAAATATAATTTATTATAATTATTCAAACACTTGTTTACAAATATAGATTTTTGTGATAAAATTAGTACGCTATATTATTTTTGATATAGATTGTGGGAGATTACCAAATGAGACAAGCGGATAATCATTGGAACCACCCACGAAAGATTTTATTAGGAGGTGTTTTTCGTGGCAAAGAATGCAGTTAAAAAAATTAAAATTCAAATTGCTGCCGGTAAAGCAACACCAGCTCCACCAGTTGGAACAGCTTTAGGACCTGCAGGAATTAATTTAGGAGAATTTTGTACTAAATTTAATGATGCAACAAAAGATAAGATGGGAGATATTTTACCAGTTGAAATTACAGTTAATGATGACAGAAGTTTCGACTTCGTAGTAAAAACCCCACCAGCAGCTTTCCTTATAAAGAAAGCTTGTGGCATCAAAAAGGGTTCAACTAAAGGTAAAAATGAAATAGTAGCAACTCTATCTAAAGAAAAATTAAGAGAAATTGCTGAAACAAAACTTCCAGATTTAAATTGCTATACCGTTGAAGATGCAATGAAAAGTATTGCTGGTACAGCTTTAAATATGGGCGTTAAAATTGAAGACTAACTCACACTATGTGGGAGGACTAAATCCGCAAAAACCACAAGGAGGTAAAAAATGAAAAAAGGTAAAAAATATTTAGAATCTGCTAGTAAATTAGATAAAAATAAGCTTTACACAAAAGAAGAAGCAGTTAAATTAGCAAAAGAAGTATCATTCGCTAATTTTGACGCTTCAGTAGAAGTAGCTATGCACTTAAACTTAGATACTAAAAAAGCTGATCAACAATTAAGAGGAGCAGTTGTTTTACCAAAAGGAACTGGTAAAACAAAAAAAGTTTTAGTTATTGCTAAAGGTGAAGCCGCTAAAGCCGCTAAAGAAGCTGGCGCTGATTATGTTGGTGAAACTGAAATGATCGAAAAAATCCAAAAAGAAAATTGGTTTGACTTCGATACATTAATCGCTACACCAGACATGATGCCAGCATTAGGTAAAATTGGACGTATCTTAGGACCTAAAGGTTTAATGCCTAACCCTAAAACAGGTACAGTTACAATGGACACTAAAAAAGCAGTTGAAGAAGTTAAAAAAGGTAGAGTAGAATACCGTACCGATTCATTCGGAAACGTTCATGCCTTAATCGGTAAAATTTCATTTAGTGAAGAAGATTTACTTGCAAATTTAAAAACATTTGTATCTTTAATTTTAAAATCAAAACCAAGTGTTGTTAAAGGAACATTCGTTAAAAATATTTCAATAGCACCAACTATGGGACCTGGTATTAAAATTGATGTAACAAGTTTTGACAACTAATAAAAAATATGTTATTATGAATATGTGTTGATGCCGTAGACAGTAGGTGCTGAAAGCTTAATTTCCTACCGAGGAGACTTTTATAAAGTATTTTCGCTCTGGCATTGCTGCTAGAGCTTTTATATTACGGCAAATGAAAGAGAGGTGTTATCTTTGGCTAATCAAAAAATCTTAGACAAAAAGCAAGAAATCATTGATGAAATAGCTGACAAAACTAAAAATGCAAATGCAACAGTTTTGTTTGAATATCAAGGATTAACAGTTGATGAAACTAATGAGCTTAGAAGACTTTTAAAAGAAAATGAATCTGAATTTAAAATCTACAAAAACACTTTAGTAAAAAGAGCTTTTGACACATTAAAAATTGATTTAAATGACGATTTAAAAGGACCTAAAGCCCTTGCTTTCAGTGAAGATGCGGTTGCCCCAGTTAAAGTCTTATATGGCTTTGCTAAAAAGCATCCAGCACTTGTAGTTAAAGTAGGACTTATCGATGGTGAGAAAACAGAAGAGGCAAAATTACAAGAGTTGTCTAAACTACCATCAAGAGAAGGATTACTTACAATGCTTGCTAGTGGACTTATTTACCCACTTAAGAACTTATCAATATGTCTAGACTTATATAGACAAGATTTAGAAAAAGAAAATAATTAGAAAGGAATTGATATATATGGCAAAAATAAAAAAAGAAGATTTTATCGCTGGTCTTAAAGAAATGACTATGCTTGAAGTTATGGAATTAATTGATGCAATGAAGGAGGAATTTGGAGTAGACCCATCTGCTGTAGCTGTTGCTGCTGCACCTGCTGCTAGTGAAGAAGAACAAGGACCTACTACTGTTACAGTTACTTTAACTGCTGCTGGACCTAACAAATTACCAGTTATTAAATTAATCAAAGAAATTACTGGTTTAGGTTTAAAAGAAGCTAAAGCTCTAGCTGATAACGGTGGAGCTATCAAAGAAAATATTCCATCAAGCGAAGCTGATGAATTAAAAGCTAAATTAGAAGAAGCTGGCGCAACTGTTGAAGTTAAATAATTAAACTTAAAAAAGGCCTGCACTATGAAACGTAGTGCGGGCTTTACCCGTTTATTAAAAGGAGAAAAAATGTCACATTATTTTACAAACGACTTTGTCAAAAGCAAAGAAAAAGAAATAACAATTATTGTAAAAAACGAAAAGTTGACTCTTGTCACAGACAATGGAGTATTCTCTAAAAAAGGCTTAGATTTTGGTACACGAACTCTTTTAGAAACAGTTAGTGACTTAAAAGGCGATGTTCTTGATTTTGGCTGCGGTTATGGACCAGTGGGAATATATTTAAAAAAAGCTTTTAATGTTAACATAGACATGGTTGATATAAACAAAAGAGCCCTAGCATTAGCCAAAAAAAACGCCTTATTAAACAAAACAGAGGTTAATATATTTGAAAGCAACATTTATAGCAACATTTTAAAAAAATATGATGCAATTGTTACTAATCCGCCTGTTAGAGTAGGCAATAAAATATTATATAGTATTTTGTTTGAAGCTAAAAATTATTTAAAAAAAGATGGAACGCTTTGGCTAGTTATAAATAAAAACCAAGGTGCTAAAACATTAGCTAAAAAATTAGAAGAATATTATGAAGTAACAATCGCTGCAAAAAATAAAGGTTTTTATGTAATATGTGCCAAAAATCGTTGACTTTTATCTTAAAAATCTTTATAATTATAAATTGGCGACATGTATTATTTTATACATGAAAAAATCCGAAAAAACTAGTTTATAGGGGTGAAATACTTGGGATACAAAATTCAAAAAATAAACGACAAAAGGGAAAGAAGAAATTACGCAAAAACAAAGAACGCTATTGAATTATCTAACTTACTAGAAATTCAAAAGGACTCATATCAATGGTTTATAACTGAAGGAATAAAAGAAGTCTTTGATGATATTTTTCCAGTAGAAAGTTTTACCGGTAATTTATCATTAGAATTTGGCGAATATTCATTCGATGAACCAAGATGCACTATTAAACAATGTAAAGAAAGGTATTCTACTTATGCAGCGCCACTAAAAGTAGAAGCTAGACTTTTCAATGTTGAAACTGGTGAAGTAAAAGAACAAGAAATTTATTTAGGGGATATGCCATTAATGACAGACAGCGGAGCATTTATCGTTAATGGTGCAGAACGTGTTATCGTCTCACAACTTGTACGTTCACCATCTGTTTATTTTGGCAAAGAAATTGACAAAAAGAATGGTAAAATTACAGTTGGAGCTCAAATAATACCAACAAGGGGTACTTGGCTTGAATTTGAAACTGACGCACGTGATATTATTTATGTTCGTATTGATAGAACAAGAAAAGTTCCAGTAACAACGCTACTTAGAGCTATTGGACTTTCAAGTGACAGCGATATTAATGATTTATTTGGTGAAAACGATTACATTACAAAAACAATTGAAAAAGACACAAACAAAAACACCGATGAAGCTTTAATTGATATTCATTCTAAATTAAGACCAGGAGAACCAAGCACACTTGAAAGTGCCAAAAATCAGTTAATAACAAGATTCTTTGACGCCTTCCGTTATGACTTGGCGAAAGTTGGAAGATATAAATTCAATAAAAAATTAAATGTTATTGATAGACTATTAGGCTGCAAATTAGCTGAAACAATTAAAGTTGATGACAAAGTTATAGCAAACAAAGGTGACGTAATTACAAAAGAATTGCTAGAAAAATTAAAACCAGTCTTTGCTGCTGGCTATAACACAAAAGAAGCCTTAATTAATCAAGACTTAGACACTTATGGAACTATTCAAACAGTAAAAGTTTATTCTAAGAAAAATCCAGAAGAAATAGTTACTATTATCGGTAATGATCAAAGCTTAGATGTTAAGCGTTTAACTGTATCTGATATTTACGCTTCACTTTCATACTATTTAAATTTATTAGATGGTATTGGAAAATTTGATGAAATAGATCATTTATCAAACAGACGTGTAAGACAAGTCGGTGAACTTCTACAAAATCAATTCAGAATAGGTATTAGTCGTATCGAAAGAATGATTAGAGATCGTATGAGTACACAAGATCTTGCCGAAGTAACACCAAAGACATTAATTAACATAAGACCACTTACTGCGGCTATTAAAGAATTCTTCGGTTCTTCACAACTATCACAATTCATGGATCAAATCAATCCAATTGCTGAACTTACTCATAAAAGAAGATTATCTTCTTTAGGACCTGGTGGACTTTCTAAAGATAGAGCTGGTATGGAAGTTCGTGACGTTAATCCATCACATTATGGAAGACTTTGTCCAGTTGAATCTCCAGAAGGACCTAATATCGGACTTATTACATCTTTAGCTTCTTATGCCAAAGTAAATGAATATGGATTTATTATGACCCCTTATCGTAAGATAAAAGATAATAAATTAACCGATGAAATTAAATATATGACAGCTGATGAAGAATTAGAATATTATATTGCACCAGCTACTATTAAAACATCTGAAGATGGTGAAATATTAGAAGATAATATTCCAGTCAGATATCAAAGCGATAATTTGATTGTCAGCAAATCAAAAGTAGATTATATCGATGTCTCACCACAACAAATAATTTCAATTACAACAAGCGGAATTCCATTTTTGGAACACGACGATGGTAAAAGAGCCCTAATGGGTGCAAACATGCAACGTCAAGCAATTCCACTTTTGCAAGCAGAAGCTCCATTTGTTGGAACAGGCATTGAAGCTATCGCCGCTAAAGACTCAGGCGTTGTAATCATCGCCAAAGCAGACGGTATAGTAGACTATGTTGATGCTAGAAAAATAATAGTAAAAAATGCTAAAGGCACAGATACTTATTACCTAGAAGGTTTCGAAAGAAGTAATATGGGAACATGTTACCATCAAAAACCTATCGTTAGAAAAGGCGATAAAGTAAAAGTTGGCGATGTTATCGCTGATGGACCTTCTACTGACCAAGGAGAAATGGCTTTAGGTAAAAACCTAACAATAGCTTTCGTTAACTATGATGGTTATAACTATGAAGATGCCGTTATTTTAAACGAAAGATTAGTTAAAGATGATGTATTTACATCAATTCACATCAAAGATTATGAAATAGAATGCCGTGATACTAAATTAGGTGCAGAAGAATTTACAAGAGATATACCAAATGTAAGCGAAGAAGCCCGTAAAAACTTAGATGAAAACGGTATTATCAGAATTGGTACAGAAGTTAAAGACGACGACATTTTAGTCGGTAAAGTAACACCAAAAGGTATGGCAGAACTTACCTCAGAAGAAAAATTATTACACGCTATATTTGGCGAAAAGACAAGAGAAGTAAGAGACACTTCACTAAGAGTACAACACGGTGGCGGTGGAATCGTTCACGATGTACAAATCTTAACTAAAGAAGACTCAGATGAATTACCAGCTGGCGTTAGTAAAAAAATAAGAGTATATATTGCTCAAAAGCGTAAAATTGGTGTTGGTGATAAAATATCTGGTCGTCACGGAAACAAAGGTGTTGTTTCACTAGTACTTCCTGAAGAAGATATGCCATATGATGAAAATGGTAGAACAGTTGATATTTTACTTAACCCATTAGGTGTACCATCTCGTATGAATTTAGGACAAATTTTAGAATTACACTTAGGTATGGCCGCTAAATCATTAGGCATTCACGTAGCTACCCCAGTATTCGATGGTGCAACAAGAGAAGAAATCGTTGATGCCTTAAAAGAAGCTGGATTATCAGAAGACGGCAAAATGGTTTTATATGATGGTAGAACCGGTGAAGCTTTTGATAATAGAATTAGTGTTGGTGTCATGTACATGATCAAACTTGATCACATGGTTGATGACAAATTACATGCAAGATCAACAGGACCATACTCATTAGTTACTCAGCAACCACTAGGTGGTAAAGCACAATTTGGTGGACAACGTTTTGGTGAAATGGAAGTTTGGGCTTTATATGCATATGGCGCAGCTCACATTTTACAAGAAATGATGACCATTAAGTCAGATGACGTAATTGGTCGTGTTAAGGCCTATGAAGCCTTAGTTAAAGGCGAAGAATTACCTAAATCAGGAGTTCCTGAAAGCTTTAGAGTAGTTATTAAAGAATTCCAAGCTCTAGGATTAGACATAACCGTTTTAAATAAAGATGGAAAATATGTTGAACTTAAAGAGCTAGAAGAAGCCGAAAAAGATTCCTATGTTCTTGATAGTGATTTAGAAGGTGAAATCTTACAAGAGAAATCTGAACAAGAAAACACTAAAGAAAACGAAGAATTAACAGAGGAATTAGATGAATTTGAAGAACCTAAAGAGGAAGAACCTACTTTAGAAGATTTACAAAAGTTGGAAGGGGAGGATAACTAATGGATGCAAACAGCTTTGAAGGCTTAAGAATAGCCATTGCCTCACCAGAAAAAATTCGTTCATGGTCTTATGGTGAAGTAAAAAAAGCCGAAACCATGAATTATCGAACTTTAAAACCTGAACGCGATGGACTATTTTGTGAAAAAATATTTGGACCAACCAAGGATTTCGAATGTTCATGTGGAAAATATAAAAGATTAAGATATAAAAACATTATTTGTGATCGTTGTGGCGTTGAAGTTACTAAATCTAAAGTTCGTCGTGAACGTATGGGACATATAGAACTAGCTACCCCTGTGTCACACATTTGGTTTTTCAAAGGTGTGCCATCAAGGATGGCTTTAGTTCTTGATATCTCACCAAGAGAATTAGAAGAAGTATTATACTTCGTATCATATATTGTTTTAGACCCAGGTGATACACCACTTGAGAAAAAACAAACAATATCAGATAAAGATTATCGTGCATACTATGAAAAATATGGTAATACATTCAGAGTTGGCATGGGAGCAGAAGCTATAGAAGAATTATTAAAAGAAGTTGATCTTCAAAAAGAAGTTGATGAAATTAAAAAAGAAATTTCCGAAATTAAAGATTCTTCTAGTCAAAAACGCGTTCGTTTAATTAAACGTTTAGATGTTTTAGACGCCTTCTTAGAATCAGGTAATCGTCCAGAATGGATGATTTTGGAAGCTCTACCAGTTATTCCACCTGAGCTTAGACCAATGATTCAACTTGACGGTGGTAGATTTGCCACATCAGATTTAAATGATTTATATAGACGTGTTATTAACCGTAATAATCGTTTAAAAAAATTAATTGAATTAAATGCGCCTTCTATTATTATTCAAAATGAAAAGCGTATGTTACAAGAAGCTGTCGATGCCTTATTTGATAACGGTAGACGTGGCAAAAACATTACTGGCCCAGGTAATAGACCATTAAAATCATTATCTAGTATGTTAAAAGGTAAGCAAGGCCGCTTCCGTCAAAACTTACTTGGTAAACGTGTTGATTACTCAGCTCGTTCAGTTATTGTCGTAGGTCCATCACTTAAAATGTATGAGTGTGGTATTCCTAAAGACATGGCCCTTGAATTATTTAAACCACATGTTATTAACGGCTTAGTTTCTAAAGAAATAGCTAGTAACATTAAAGCCGCTAAAAGAATGATTGAAAATCAAGATGAACGTATTTGGGATGTTGTTGAAGAAAAAATAAAAGAACACCCTGTACTCCTAAACCGTGCCCCAACATTGCACAGATTAGGTATTCAAGCTTTTGAACCTAAGTTAATTGACGGAAAAGCTATTAGACTTCATCCACTTGTTTGTCCAGCATTTAATGCAGACTTTGATGGAGACCAAATGGCTGTTCACTTACCAATAAGTGAAGAAGCTCAAGCCGAAGCAAGATTATTAATGTTAGGAGCCAATAATATTTTATCTCCAAAAGATGGGTCACCAATAGCTACTCCAGGACAAGATATGGTTCTTGGTAATTACTATCTTACAATGGAAAAAATTGGATTAGAAGGCGAAGGCAGAGTATTTAGAGACTCTAATGATGTTATTATGGCTTATGAAAGAAGAGAAATAACCCTTCATACAAGAATAGCTTTGCCAGTTAAATCATTCAAACACAAAATATTCCCAGACAAATACATAGATAAATATTTGGTAACAACCCCAGGTAAAATTATATTCAATGAAATTTTTCCTGATACTTTCCAATATATTAATGATAGCAGTGTAGACAACGCTACTAAGAGCACTCCTAGTCAATACTTTATTGATAAAGGTAAAAACATTAAAGAAGAAATTGCTAAAATGCCTTTAGTTAAAGCCTTAAACAAAGGTGCATTAGTAAGACTTATTGCTCAGATATATAAACGTTACCATACAACTGAAACATCAGTTATGCTTGATGCTATAAAAGACTTAGGATTTAAATATTCTACTTTATCTGGTATCAGTATCTCAATCGATGATATTAAAGAAAGTCCAATTAAGAAAGAAGTAATCGAGCAATCTTATAAGAAAATTGATACAGTTACTAAACAATTTAAACGAGGCTTAATCACCGATAAAGAAAGATATGATGCAGTTATTCAAACATGGTTTGATGCCAAAGCAACAATTTATAATGATCTAGAAAAGAGACTAAAAGCTAACCCTGAGTCATCAATTACAATGATGATAGATTCTAAAGCTCGTGGTTCAATTGATCAATATGGTCAGATGGCCGGAATGCGTGGTATCATGAGTAAGCCAAACGGAGACTATGTAGAAATTCCAATCTTATCTTCATTATCTGAAGGCGTTACCGTATCTGAATTCTTTACATCTACCCATGGTACTCGTAAAGGTGCTGTTGATACAGCCTTAAAAACAGCCGATGCTGGTTATTTAACAAGAAGACTTGTTGACGTAGTTCAAGATGTAATTGTAAAAGAAGATGACTGTGGCACTGATCAAGGAATTATTGCTGAAGCCTTCATTAATACAGATGGCACACCTATTGAATCATTAGAAGATAGAATTATAGGTAGATATACAAGTAAAAAAGTAATAAATCCTGAAACTAAAGAGGTAATAGTTGATAAAGATGTTTATATTACTGAGCAAATAGCTGAAAAAATTACTAAAGCTGGAATTAAAAAAGTTCCAATCAGAAGTATTTTAACTTGTAAAACTGACCATGGTGTATGTCGTCATTGTTATGGACGAAATTTAGCAACTGGTTTTGAAGTTGAACTTGGTGAGGCTGTTGGTATTATGGCCGCTCAATCAATTGGTGAACCAGGAACACAATTAACCATGCGTAACTTCAACACTGGTGGAGTTGCCGGTGGTGATGATATTACTCAAGGTCTTCCTCGTGTTACTGAAATATTTGAAGCTCGTAACCCTAAAGGTAAAGCTACAATCTCAGAAATCAACGGTGTTGTAAGCAACATCGAAGAAGACGGTGGTATTTATAAAATTTCCGTTAAAAATGATGTTGAAACACGTGAACACGTATCTAATTATGGCGCTAAACTTGCCGTAGAAAAAGGCGAAGAGGTTAAAGCAGGTCAAAGACTTACCCATGGTGCTATTTCACCAAAAGAATTACTTGTTGTAACCGATCCACTTACTGTTCAAGAATATATATTATTTGAAATTCAAAAAGTATATCGTTCTCAAGGTGTTGATATTTCTGATAAACACGTTGAAATTATGGCTCGTAGAATGATTTCTAAAATCAAAATTGTTGATTCAGGTGATTCATTATTCTTACCTGGAACAATGGTTAACATTCACAAGTTTACTTTAGAAAATCAAAAACTTATTCTTGAAGGAAAGAAACCTTCAACTGGTAAACCTGTACTTCTAGGTATTACTAAAGCTTCACTTGAAACAGAAAGTTTCTTATCAGCAGCTTCCTTCCAAGAGACAACTAGAATCTTAACAGATGCAGCTGTTCATGGAAAAGTAGACCACTTAAATGGTTTGAAAGAAAACGTTATTATTGGTAAATTAATTCCTGCTGGAACAGGTGCCAAAAAATATCGTGAAGCTGAATATACTCTAGAAAATCAAATTTTAAATGAAGAGCCACTAGAGGCTTTAGAACAAGAGCTAATGGATTAGCTCTTTTTTCTATGAATTTTCAAATAAAATTGCGGAAAGCATTAAATTACTGTATAATTAAAGATGTTTAGTAGGTGAGAATATGTATTTGAAATCTTTAAAAGCCCATGGCTTTAAGTCGTTCGCGGACAAAACAAATTTAGAATTTGTAAGTGGTATAAATGGGATTGTTGGACCAAATGGTTCAGGCAAAAGCAATGTTGTTGATGCCATTAGATGGGTTTTAGGTGAGCAGTCAGTAAAATCATTACGTGGCGATGGTACAATGAGTGATGTTATCTTTTCAGGCAGTAAAAGCCGTGGCCCAATGAATGTTGCATCTGTAAGTTTATTATTCAACAACTCAGATAAATATTTTCCTTTAGATTATGATGAAGTGGAAATAAAAAGAAGAGTTTATAAAGATGGAACTAATGAATATCTTTTAAATGGACAAAGAGTTAGATTAAAAGATTTAACTAATTTACTTTTAGATAGTAGTATCGCTAAAGAAAATTTTAATATAATATCTCAAGGAAAAATTGAAGCTATTATTAGTAGTAAGCCATCAGATAGAAGAGTAATTTTTGAACAAGCCGCTGGCGTTTTAAAATATAAAAGAAGAAAAGAAGAAGCCATTAGAAAATTAGATAAAACACACGAAAATAAAAAAAGAATTAATGACATTATAAAAGAAGTAGAAGATAGATTAACCCCATTAAAAGCCGCTAAAGATAAAGCCATAGAATATAAAAGAATAACTGAAGAATTAAAAAAAATAGATGTAGCGTTAATAACCGAAGAAATAACTTCCATTAATTTTGAATATCAAAATGCCAAAGATAAAATAGATGAATTAAACAAAGAAGTTTTAAAACTAATGACCGATGGCAGTCAAAATGAAGCCAAAATCGAAAAATACAAAACTGATATTACTTCCCTTGATAGACAAATTAAAACTATGCAAGAAAAAATACTAGAACTTACTACACTATCAGAAAGATTAAACAGTCAAAAAATTTTGATAAAAGAAAGACAAAACAGCAAAGTAGAAGACACTAAGATTCACAGCAATATTGTAAATTTAAAAGAAAAACAATTAGAAATTCAAAATGAACTATCAGCTTTAAATGATGAAATCAATTTCTCAAAAGAAGAGCTAAAACAAATAAATGACAAAAAAAATCAAGCTCTAGCCAAACAAAATGATATAAAACAAAATAAAAGCAAATTAGAAGAAAAACTTACAAACTTAGTAAGAGAAAAAACTAATCTAGAATTTAAAATAGAAAATTTAAACAATTCTATTGATAGTGGTGGAACATTTCCTCTAGCAGTTAGAAGTGTTTTAAATAACCCCAAGTTAAGAGGAATTCATAATGCCTTAGCTAATTTAATAGAAGTAGATAAAGATTATTCACAAGCAATAACTACCGCTTTAGGAAACAATACCAATAATATAATCGTTGATAATGAAGAAAGTGGTAAACAGGCCATTAGATATCTAAAAACAATTGGTAGAGCAACCTTCTTTCCGCTAAATATTATAAAACCAAAATACATTGATGAAAACACTTTAAAACAAGTTAAAAATTTAAATGGTTTTATTGATATTGCTAGTAATTTAGTTAAATACGAAAAAATTTATCAAAATATTATTTTAAACCAATTAGGTAATATCATTGTTGTAGATAATATTGATAATGCCACAAATATAAGTAGAAAAATTTATAATAAATATCGTATTGTAACTTTAGATGGAGAAATTATTCATGTCGGTGGATCTATGACCGGTGGAAAACAAAATAAAAGTCATAATATTATTTCTGATAAATATGACCTAGAAGAAAATATTAAATTAAAAGAAAATATAATTTTCAAAATAAAAAATATTGAAAACGAAATAAATGAAACCGATTATAATCTAAAAGCCTATGATGATAAAATATATCTTTTTGATAAAGACATCATGCTTAAAAATGTTGATATAAATAATAAAAAAGAAAATATTAATAAATTAAATACCAATTTAAAACAAATAAACTTCGATATCGACACCTCAGAAAAAATGCTTAAAGGTGGTCTTTCTAAAGATGAAGAAGAAGTTTTAAATAAATACTACGCAGCTTTAAAAACTAAAAATGCAGCTGAAAATGAACTAGCCATTTTAAGCAGAGAAAAACAAAGCTTAAATGAAGCCTTAGAAGACTATGAAATATCTTTGAAAAAAGAAAACAATTTATATACAACTAAATCAAATGAATTAAAAGACTTGGAAATTAAAGCAAGAACCTCTGAAGTAAAATTAGACAATTTACTTAACACGTTAAGTGAAACATATAGTATGACTTATGAAAAAGCTAAAACAAACTATAAATTAGACGTAGATTTTGACACTGCTAAAAATGAAGTTAATAAATTAAAAAGAAAAATTAGAGAAATAGGTCTTGTTAACGAAAATGCCCCAGAAGAATTTGATGAAGTAAGTAAAAGATATGAATTTTTAAGTAAGCAAATAAAAGATTTAGACGAAGCTGAAACTACATTACTTAAAATAATAGAGGATATGGATAAAGTAATGGTTAATGATTTTAAAGAAACGTTTAATAAAGTTAATCAAAACTTTTCAGAAACCTTCAGACAATTATTTAAAGGAGGACATGCTGAATTAAAACTAACTGAACCTAGTAATATCTTAGAAACAGGAGTTGAAATAGTTGCTTCTCCTCCAGGCAAAAAATTAAGTAGTATTTCACTTTTATCCGGTGGTGAAAAGACATTAACAGCTATCAGCCTACTTTTTGCCATTATAAAATCAAAAACAGCTCCATTTTGTGTATTAGATGAAGTTGAAGCTGCCCTAGACGAAGCAAACGTTGATACATTTGGGCAATACATTCAAAAACTAAAAGAAAAATCACAATTTATTATCATAACTCATAAAAAGAAAACAATGGAATATGCTGATATTTTATATGGTATAACAATGCAAGAATCAGGAGTTAGTAAATTAGTCAGTGTAAAATTAGAAGATATTAAATAAAATCTTCTAGTTTTTCTTTTAATAATAAGTCTTTTGTTGTATAATATTGTTTCCAAAAGGGGTGATAAAATGTTAGAAGAATATCTACAAAAAGAAAAATTAAGTAAAAAAACAATCAAACAAATAATTGCTTTTGCAAAAAGAACTAGAGTATCTAATGATTATACAATAAAAAACACAAAAGCAATAATAGAATATTTAAAATCAAAAGATTATACTATAAGCCAAATAAACAAATTGCTTTATCACGATATGACCATATATGCAAGTCAAGCAGAAACCCTAGAAGATAAGCGTACATTTTATTTAAAAAAGGGTTTTAATGATAAAGAAATAAATAAAATGAGTATTAAATCATCAGTTATATATGGATATAGTTCAAAACTAATAGAAGAAAGATATGAATTTTTAAAAAATTATTTTGATGATAAACAAATGCATAAAATACTTACGGTTTTTCCCAATATATTAAGCTTCAAAAGTGAAAAAATTTTAAAAAGAAGAGAATATTTAAAATCTTTAGGTTATTGTGATGCTCAAATTAATAGGATAACCCTTAGAACACCTAGTATATACGCTAGAAACGAAAAATCATTAGACGATAAAAGAAAGTATTTGCATTCTATCGGTTTTAACGATGAAGAAATAAATAAAATAACCGTAGCGTTTCCTAGTATATATGCCTACGCTTTAGACAATTTAGAAGAAAAATATGAATACTTAAGTAGTATATATAACAATCAAGAAGTTCATCAAATAATTTTAAATTTTCCCGAAATATTATCTTTAAGCAAAGAAAATTTAGAAAAGAAAATACAATGTTTTGAGAATCTTAATATGCATAATATTATCGTAAATCAATCCAAAAGGCTTATGCAAAGTGTTGAATTAACTTATGCCAGAAGTGAATTTTTAAAAGAAAAATTTGTATTAATAAAAGATAATAACTATAGAGCATTATTCTTAGATAATTCTCGTTTTGTAAAAAAATTTGGTATAACTAAAGGTGAACTTTTAGAAAAATATCCATATAATATTAATCCAAAAAAGTAATAAATATTATGAAAAAAAACTAAATTAATGTATAATAGTAAGCGGTGATAAAATGTTAAAAGTAAGTAATTTAAGTGTAAGATATGGTAAAAGAGTTTTATTTGATAATGTTAATATTGAATTTAAAGAAGGAAACTGTTATGGAGTCATAGGCGCTAATGGTGCCGGTAAAAGTACCCTTTTAAAAATATTAACAGGTCAGTTAGAAAGTACAACAGGAGAAGTTACCACAAACAAATCAGAGAGAATATCTTACTTAAAACAAGATCATAATTTATATAATGATTATAATGTAATTGATACAGTTATAATGGGTAATAGTCGTTTATATAATATTATGCAAGAAAAAGATAAACTATATATGAAAGAAAATTTTACCAATGAAGACGGAATAAAAGTAGCCAAATTAGAAGATGAATTTGCCTCTTTAAATGGGTGGGAAGCTGAAAGTGATGCTGCCTCTTTATTAGCGGGGTTAGGCGTTAATACAAAATTACATAGTTTAAAAATGAGTGAACTTAAAGATAAAGACAAAGTAAAAGTCCTATTAGCTCAAGCTTTATTTGGAGACCCAGACATCTTACTACTAGATGAACCAACAAATGGTCTTGATATAAAAAGCAAAATATGGCTTGAAAACTTTTTGCTAGATTTTAAAGGAACCATAATATTAGTATCACACGATAGACATTTTTTAAATAAAGTATGTACACACATGGCCGATATTGATAGAGAAAGAATTCAAATAACCGTTGGTAACTATGATTTCTGGTATAAATCAAATGAACTTATGCAAAAACAAATAAAACAATCAAATAAAAAGAAAGAAGAAAAAATAAAAGAACTAGAATCATTCATAGCTAGATTTTCAGCAAATGCCTCTAAATCAAAACAAGCAACATCAAGAAAAAAAATATTAGAAAAAATCACCCTAGATGAATTAAAACCATCAACACGAAAATATCCATATATAAACTTTGAACACGAAAAAAGACTTGGCAAAGAAATCATTACTTTAAGTAAAATAAATGTTTCAAACGAAAACAAACCAATAATCAAAAATTTAAATTTAAACATAAAAAAAGATGATAGAATAGCCTTAATAGGTGAAAATGAAATAGCCAAAACAACTTTATTACAAATCCTAGCCGGCGAAAAACAGCCCGATAGTGGAGAAATAAAATTTGGCTCAACCGTTATAACCTCATATTTTCCAAAAAATCATGATAAATATTTTAAAACCGATGAAGATTTAATAGAATGGTTAAGAAAATATTCAGAAAATAAAGAAGACGCTTTCGTTAGAGGCTTTTTAGGCAGAATGCTATTCTCATCAGAAGAAGCCTTAAAAAAAGTAAATGTTTTGTCAGGTGGAGAAAAAGTAAGATGCATGTTTGCTAAAATGATGCTTAACCAAGGTAATGTATTACTTTTAGACGAACCAACTAACCATTTAGACATCGAATCAATTACTTCTTTAAATAATGGTTTAAATAAATTTGATGGACCAATTGTATTTGCCACATTTGACACCGAATTAATTACCACCCTTGCCAATAGATTAATATTAATCAAAGAAGATGGTAGTTATATTGATAAACAAATGAGTTATGAAGAATATTTAGAAAAATACGAAAAATAAACAAACATATTATTACACGCTTGACACATTATAAATCTAAGATATATAATTATCTTATAATAGTAGGTGAGCGTAATGCATAGAGGCAAAAAACAAAGAAAAATAATAATAATTAGTTTAGTTTCAGTATTGTTTTTAATGATGGCTGGTT
>CAKPSB010000003.1 GCA_934183155.1 uncultured Bacilli bacterium
CCACATAAGCAAACTTACATATCATTTCAATCTTTCTTTTTAATTCTTCACTTATTACAAGTTTTTTAGTTTCTATTATCATAACTCATCACTTTCCTTTCTTAAATAACAAAAAACTAACTATTTCTAGTTAGCATTTATTACTTAAACTCGAAAAGTTCGAGTTTCCTATCAATCTGGAGGGCCTAGTCGGATTTGAACCAACGATCAGGGAGTTGCAGTCCCATGCCTTACCACTTGGCTATAGACCCAAATCGGTGGTTAAAGTTTACAAACTATTAAAATCGATGTAGTAAATATTTTAATAATAAAGGTAAAATTATTTTTTTAACCACCGGACAATATAATTCTATTATATTTTATGCATATTGTCAACTAATGTTTTTGTTTTTATGTTTTTTTGATAATCTTTTTTTATTTTTTGAACATCAATAACCATTAAAGGTAAGTTAAGTTTTAATGATAAAGCCTCAGCCTTATCATAACCCTCTTTCCAATTGCAATTATCTATATCTTTTTTTACCCATACACCAATAGGATTTAATTCCTTATTTTCATCTATAAAAACAATTTCATTATATCCAAAGCCAAAAGGCATATTTGCCTTACGAACCATATTATTTTTTAAAGCACTAATATAATTTTCTTTTAATACAGTATCAGGAAGTGATAAAATAGAATAATTTGGCCTACTATAAGTTAAATTTTCACATTTGCCATTATAAGTAAGTGCACTGTCAAACACTAAATCTCTCAAAGTAAATTTGTTATACCATTTTTTTATATCTTCCACAAATAAAGTCTTACTCACATAAAAACTGCCCGCATCTTCGCTACAAATAATATCACATTTTTTAATATCCATTGGGTATAAATAACCATACTCACCAAAGATTGTAATATAATTTTCATCAAAATAAGTTGTACATACCTTTGTAGCTTCATTAGGTAAAAACTCTTCCTTTGAAAAACCGTGAGCTAAACCACATAATTCATTTTCATTAATTTTCTTATTCCAAATTTTTTCAATATAAGGAGCCAAAAAAGATTCAATATCAAGTAAAGTTTTATAATAACTTTCAAGGACTTCATAAACCTTTTTCTGATATTCATAATCACCTACCATCTTTAAATTTGGAAGTTCCTCTAAATAATCTTTTAAAATATCATAAAAACCATTAAATTTATTTTTAATATCACCATCTATTTTATCACTTGCTATAACATCTAAAATTTTACTAATTGTATATACAATCCTATGCTTTAAAAAGTTCTCATCACCATAAAATGGTTCTATTTCTCTTTCCAAAAGTTCATTTTCCATTAATAATATTTTATCATCAAACTCATCCATTAACTTCTCAGCAAAGCAAGAAAAAGAATCATTACTTAATAAATAATCACTAAATGTATTTCTTACAAATTCATATAAGGAAGCTTCAGCCATATCTTTTATATTTAACCAAATTATTTTACACTTATCACCCTTATCAACCTGACAAACAGATAAAGTAAAATACTCTAAAAAGCTATGCATTAAAGCATACAACATATCAATATCCTCATTCAAAAACTCTCTTCTACCAGCCAAAAAACTTTTGGTAAAACGACTAGCCATTTCATCTAAATTTTTTTCAGTTAAAAAATTCATATAATCTCCCCCATTAACAAGCACCTATAATAGCATATTTTTCAAAAAAAATAAACCATATTAGGTTTATTTATCACGAAGTGTAGCATTCATATCATTTTCAACTGCTTTTATAATCTTATTAAATACCTCCATCACTTCTTCTTCAGTAAGCGTTCTTTGTTCATCTAAAAAGTTAAGCTTAAATGCGATAGATTTTTTATCCTTATAAATTTTATCATCAGTATACACATCAAATACCTCAACACTATTTAAAAGACTACCGCCTGCTTTTTTTATAACATCAATAATTTCACCAGCTTGAATATTTTTAGAAACAACAAATGCCATATCCTTAGAAATTTCTGGATATTTTGGCGCTTCCTTATATCTTATAAAGTCAACTGGTTTCATTAAAGCATTTAAAGACATTTCAAAGACAAAAACATCATCTTTACAAATATTAGGATGAACCTTACCAATAATACCTATTACTTGACCATCAAGTAATATATTCGCACTTACACCAGGATGAAGATTGGCACAATCACTAACTTCAAAAGAATATCTATTTTCAAATCCCATATATTTCAAAATATCTTCAACAATACCTTTAACAACATAAAAATCATATTTAACAGACTCCTGCCAACTACTATACAAATAATTGCCAAAACACAATCCGCTTATTAAACTAGTTTCCTTATAATCAGCATCATAAGTTTTTGCTATTTCATACAAACTAATATCTTTAACTTTTCTTTTCTTATTATATTCATAAACATTCATTAAAGACGGAATTAAAGTAGTTCTAAGAACAGACTTATCTATACTCATTGGATTAGGTAAAATAGCATTACTAACTTTACGGTATTTAAACAATTTAGCCATTTCAGGTGAAACTAAAGTATAAGTTTTAGTCTCATTAAGTCCTAAAGCTCTAAGTCTTTTAGAAATAATTTTCCGGTATTTTACATCACCAACATACCTTCCTTGTCTAACAGGAACATTTGGAATAGTTGAAACTAAATTTTGATAACCATAAAGTCTAACAATTTCTTCAGCTATATCATTGACATTAGGATCAATATCCAATCTTCTTCTTGGAATAGTTACTGTAAAAACATTATTATCTAATATATATTCAAACCCTAATCT
Organism: uncultured Bacilli bacterium; assembly: GCA_934183155.1. Classification (GTDB taxonomy): domain Bacteria; phylum Bacillota_I; class Bacilli_A; order RF39; family UBA660; genus Coprosoma. The sequence continues at coordinate 2,789 of CAKPSB010000003.1, forward strand.
TTCAAGCTCAATTTTCATACTTTCCGTATCAATGACTATACCAAGTAACTTATTAACATCCTCAGCCTTAAATTTTACAATATTTAAAGTCTTATCAATAACATCATGCTTAATACAACCAGACAAAATAGTAGCATCTGCATATTTTTCAAGTAAATGACAAGCCCTTTTTAAAGCCATAATAGTATATTCATAATTTAAGCCTTTACCATATCTAATAGAAGCCTCACTTTTTAAATTTAAATTACTAGCTGTATAACGAATAGAAACTGGATCAAAAATAGCTGCTTCAATTACAATATCTGTAGTCGTCTTTTCTACCTCAGTGTTTTCACCACCCATAACACCAGCAATACAAACTGGCTCATCACCATCTGTAATAACAATATCATTATGTGTTAAAACTCTATCTTTTCCATCTAAAGTAACAATGCATTCACCATCTAAAGCATCTTTTACTACAATATGATTACCCAAAGATTTCTTATCAAAAAAATGAAGTGGCTGACCAAATTCTAACATTACATAATTAGAAATATCAACAACATTATTAATAGGTCTCATACCATAAGCAAGCAATCTCTTCTTAATAAACTCAGGACTTTCTTTTATTTTAACATTTTTTACCATTTTAGCTAAGTAAAAAGGACATTTCTCTGTTTCAACATTTAATTTCAAATACTCTTCAACATTCTCCTCATTTTCTTTAAAAGACAAATCAGGCAAAGTAACCTTTCGATTTAAAATAGCACCTATTTCATAAGCAAAACCAATATGATAATAACAATCATTATTTCTATGTTTATGAATATCAAGTTCATATAAAGTATCGTCAAGCCCCAAAAATTTAATAGGATCTTCACCAACTTTAGCACTATCATCAAGTATTTCTATTCCTTTAGAATAATTTTCTTCTGTCGCCTGCGCTAAACCAAGTTCAAATAAAGCACAAAGCATTCCATTAGATTCTACTCCTCGTATCTTACTTTTTTTAATTTCTACTCCAGAGGGAAGTATAGCTCCAGGTAAAGCAACTATAACTTTTTCATCAATTTTAACATTTGGCGCACCACAAACAATCTGTAAAATACTCTTTCCAGTATCCACTTTACAAACTTTCAAATGATCACTATCAGGATGATTTTCACATTCTAAAACTTTACCAATAACAAGATTATCTATATGCTTTGTAATAACTTTTTCAATATTTATACCTGATTGTGTTATTTTAACAGCTAATTCATTTAAATCTTGATCAGATAAATCAATATAATCTTTTACCCATTCTAAACTAATCATATTACTCTGCCTCCTTTCTATCAAATATCCTACTTTCTCTCAAATCAGTATTATAAAATACTCTACAATCATTAATATTATATTTAAGCATAGCTAAACGTTCTGCTCCAAATCCAAAAGCAAAGCCACTCCACTCATTAGGATCATATCCACTCATTTTCAAAACATTTGGATGAACAACACCAGCTCCTGCCACTGTAATCCATCCTGTTTTTTTACATATATTACATCCTTTTCCCTTACAATTAAAACAACTAATATCAACTTCTACTGAAGGTTCAGTAAACTGATAATAACTTGGATGAAAACGTGTTTCAACATCTTCACCAAATAATTTTTTACAAATAATATCCAAAGTTCCTTTCAAATCGCTTAAACTAATATTCTTATCAACAAGCAATCCTTCTATTTGCATAAATTGATGTGAATGAGTAGCATCATCATCATCTCTTCTATAAGTTTTACCTGGACAAATCATTCTAATTGGTGTCTTTCCTTCACCTTTTAACATTGTCCTAACTTGAACTGGTGAAGTTTGGCTACGTAATAATATCTCTTCACCCTTTAAATAAAACGTATCTTGAGCATCTCTAGCTGGATGTCCTTTAGGAATGTTCAACATTTCAAAATTATATTTATCTTCCTCTATCTCAGGGCCATCAACCACATCATACCCCATAGACAAAAACACTTCTTCAACATCTTCAACTAATTTTTCCAAAATATTAGGAGCACCAATTTTCACATTATAACTAGGAAGACTAATATCAATAGTTTCACTTTTTAATTTTTCATTTAAAGCTAAAGACTCAAGCGCTTTTTTCTTCTCATCATAAAAAGAATTAAAAGCACTTCTAATATCATTCACCTTTTTACCAAATTGTTTTTTCTCTTCATTTGGAACATTTTTTATTTCTTGATTTAATTCCGTAATTAATCCTTTTTTTCCAAGATATCTTACTTTTAAATCATTTAAATCATTTAAACTAGTAACACCAACTTTATCTTTTTCTAATAAATCTTCAAGTTCTTTTATTTTCATAATATCCTCCCTCTAAACAAAAATAACTATAAATTTAAGGACGACAAAATCGCGGTACCACCTTAATTTATAGTTATTACTATACACTTAAATCCTTTAACGCAAGATCACACGCTTACTATTAATAAGAACTCCTAAGACGAATTCATATAACTATATTACCTGTTTACACCACCCACAGGCTCTCTAAAAATAATCATCATACTACTACTTCTTAATCTTCGCTTTTCACATAAGATTATATCACACAATATATACTAAAGCAAAACATTATTTTGTTTTTCCAACCATATCATAAGCATCTATAGCTTGTTTCAGTCTCAACAAAGCTTCCGCCTTCTTTTGAGCAAGCATTTCTAATTGCCCCGGTTCAATTTTTTGAGCAAAAGGAAAATATGCGGAATTATCAAATATATTCTCAATTCCAACTTGTGGAAAAGATTCTAACACATGCAATTGAATTTCACCAATTTTTGAATAACCACCATGTTTTCTATTTTCATAATTACTATTCATATTACTATTGATTTCAATTAACGTCATCTACTTTACCTCCGCTTCAGCCATTGCCTTTATAAGCATTTTTGAATCATTTTTAAAATATGCATTATAAAATATATCCTCACCAACAATTTTACTAATTAAATTAGTCATAATAATTTCATCAGTAAAAAAATTATTATCAACATCCCCAACTAAATTATTAGTTAAAATTTCTGTATATCCTTCATTCAAAGCTAAAAATGTATTATTTTCATCATTAAAACCATAACAATTACCATTTGCTGTAATTACTCCAAGTAAACTATGCATAAGCCAGTGTCTAGCATCAGATTCCGTAATAAGTCCATAATTAATAGCAATTTCATTATTATGAGCAATATACTTGCAAGGCATCTTTACTAAATACATACTTTCCCTTTTTATCTGTAACGTTTTAAGCCGGTCCTTTAAAGTCGTCAAATCCACATCTTTAAAAATTTCATGAAAAATAGTTACAAGTTCCATAATATTATCCTTAACTTCTAAAGTTAAATTTTCATTTGAATCCAAAGCAGCTTTGATTTCTTCTACCATAACTAAATCACCTATGAGGTATTATACCATATGCCCAAATAAAAGTATACATCTTTTTCACCTTTTTTTGACATTTATTATACACTCTATACCATAATCTTCTCTTTATCCATTAAAGCAAAATATAAAACAAATTTTTAAAAAAGTTTTCCACATAGTTTTCCACATTTTATTTTTTTAAAATAGAAACCAAACGTATAATTGCTTTATACCCAATTTTGTTATATAATTAAAAACATAGAAAGAGGGATAATATGAAAACATTTCTTCCAATAATTCTTGGTACAGATGCCAACGCATACGGACTTGCTCGCTCATTTTATGATAAATATAAAATTAAATCTCTTGCTGTCGGTTCATTTGCTTTACGAGAAACAAAAAATAGTAAAATTATGGACGTACTAACAATTAAAAATTTTCAAAATGAGGATGTATTTTTAGAAAAATTAATCGAAATAGGTCAAAAATATAAAACACAATATGATGCCTTAATACTGCTATCTTGTGCTGAATGGTATACAAATCCTATAGTCAACAATAAAGAAAAGTTAGAAAAATATTTTATATTACCATTCATGAATAAGGAAATAAAAGATGAACTAGAAGACAAAGAAAAATTTTACAACATCTGTGAAAAATATAATTTAGACTATCCAAAAACTTATATTGTAACTCAAAAAAACAAAGATGAAATAAATCTACCATTTCCATTTCCAGTTGCCCTAAAACCTTCTAACTCTACAGCCTATTCAAAAGTAACCTTCGCTGGCAAAGAAAAAAGCTATAAAATAACAAATACAAAAGATTTGAATGAAACAATAAATAAAATATTTTCATCAGGCTACAATGGTCATATAATTATTCAAGATTTTATACCAGGTTTAGATGACACAATGTACGTTTTAAACTGTTATTCAAATAAAAAAGGCAAAGTTAAAATGATGTGTTTAGGTAGATGCATACTAGAAGAACATACACCATATGGCGTAGGAAATTATAAAGCAATTATATCAATGGGTAACAAAGAAATATACGAAAAAATTAAATATTTCTTAGAACAAATAAAATATGTTGGCTTCTCTAATTTTGATTTAAAATATGACTATCGAGATAAAAAATACAAACTATTTGAAATAAATATAAGGCAAGGACGAAGTAGCTATTTTACAACTGCTTGTGGTAAAAATTTAGCTCAATATTTGATTGAAGATTACATATTAAATGAAAACAAAGAAACCGATTACAATTATAATGAATTTCTATGGCTTCATACACCAAAAGTCTTATTAAAAAAATACGTCTACAATAAAGAAACATTAGAAAAAGCTTTAACTTTAATTAAAGAAAAAAAATATGCCTACACTTTAAAAAACAAAAAGGATAATAGTTTAATAAGAACATTTTGGATAAACAGAATATATAACAAAGACAAAAAAATGTTTAAACTTTATCCCCCAAAAAAGGATGATGAATTATGAAATATGATTTAGGAATAGTTGGTGGTCTGGGTCCTCTAGCAAGCTGCTACTTCTATGAATTAATAACAAAAAAAACAAAAGTAAATAAAGATCAAGATCATTTAAACATCATAATCCTAAGTGATGCAAAAACACCTGATAGAACATCATACATCTTAGATAACAAAAAAGAAAACCCTTATCCCTATTTACTAAACGATTGTAAAACATTGCAAAAATTAGGCTGCAAATTAATTTGCATACCATGCAATACTTCAGTATACTTTCACGATAAATTACAAAAAAACTTAAATATAAAACTTAGTAATATGATTGAAAACACTATAGAATTTATTAAAAACAATAATTATAAAAAAGTCGCAATTATGGCTACAACTGGTACAATTAATTCAAATTTATACCAAACATATTTACAAAAAAACAACATACAATTTATATTACCAAATCAAGAAAACGTCATGAAAATAATTTACAACTACGTAAAACAAGGAAAACAAGTACCAAAAGATTTATGGGATAAAACAGTAGGGACTCTAAATGTAGATGCCATAATTTTAGGGTGCACAGAGCTTTCCATTTTAAAAAAAGATTTCAAACTAAATGATAAATATATTGATCCCTTGGAAATTGAAACAGATAAAGTATTAAAATTTTTTAACAAAGAAAGGTTGTGAAACTATGTGTGGATTTTGTGGATACATAAACAAAAAAGAAAAAGATAATATCAAAAAAATGAACGATATGATTGCCCATCGTGGCCCCGATGACGAATCTTACTACAAAGATGATTTTATAGCTATGGGTTTTAGAAGACTTTCTATAATTGACCTTAAGGGTGGTAGACAACCAATGAGTAATGAAGATGACTCTTTATATATTACTTTCAACGGTGAAATTTATAACTTTCAAACCATAAAAGAAGATTTAGTAAAAAAAGGTCATACTTTTAAAACAAAAACTGATACCGAAGTTATTTTACATGGTTATGAAGAATATGGTAAAGATATATTAAATAAACTAAGAGGTATGTTTGCTTTTGTAATTTGGGATAAAAAAAATGAAACATTATTTGGAGCACGTGATCACTTTGGTCAAAAACCATTTTACTATGCCAATATGAATGGTACATTTATGTACTCTTCTGAAATAAAAAGTTTCTTAAAACATCCTGATTTTATAAAAAAAATTAATAAAGATGCTTTAAAACCTTATTTAACTTTTCAAACATCAGTACTTAATGAAACATTTTTTAGTGGTGTATACAAATTAAAACCAGGACACTATTTTATATATGAATTAAAAAACAACAATTTTAAAACAGAAGCTTATTATAATGTTGAATTTACTCCAATAAAACAAGATTTTGATAAATTAGTTAATGAAATTGACAAAACAATAACTAAATCAATAGATACCCATCTAATTAGTGATGTTCCAATTGGTGCATACCTTTCAGGAGGAATTGACTCATCATATGTCGTTAGTTATCTAAAACCAGATAAAACTTTCTCAGTTGGTTTTGATTACCAAAACTTTAATGAAGTTCCTTATGCTAAACAATTATCAGATATGCTTCATATTCAAAATAAAAACGAGCTAATAAATGCTGACGACTTTTTCGAAAGCATAGAAAACGTAGAATATTATGCTGATGAACCAACAGCAAATTTATCTGCGGTTCCATTATATTTTCTATCAAAACTAGCTGTGAAGGATGTCAAAGTTGTTCTATCAGGTGAAGGAGCTGACGAATTATTTGGCGGATACATCAATTATGACGATGATATAAAACTTAAAAAATATCGTAAACTACCATTTTGCCTAAGAAAATTTATTAAAACCATCATCTCACCTTTTCCAACATTCCATGGAAAAAATTTCTTAACAAAAGGTGGCAGTAAATTAGAAGACTACTACATTGGTCAAGCCTTTGTTTTTGATGGCAAAGAAGCTAATAATATTTTATCAAACAAATACAAAAGCAATTTAAAATTTCAAGATATAACTAAACCATACTTTGACAAAGTCAAAAATGAAGACGAAGTTACCAAAAAACAATATTTAGATATGAACTTTTGGCTTCCAAACGACATATTATTAAAAGCCGATAAAATGAGTATGGCTAATTCCTTAGAACTTAGAACACCAATACTAGATAAAGAAGTATTTTCCCTAGCCTCTACCATTCCTGTAGACTATAAAATAACTCATAACACCACTAAATATATCTTAAGAAAAGCCGCTGCAAAAAGAATACCTGAACAATGGTATAAAAGAAGAAAAAAAGGATTTCCAGTTCCAATAATAAAATGGTTTAGAGAAGAAAAATATTATAACATTGTTAAAGAAATGTTTAACCAAGACTTTACCAGTGAATTCTTTGACCAAAAAAAATTATTAAAAATGCTAGAAGAACATTATAAAGGTAAAAAAAATAACTGTCGAAAAATATGGACAGTTTATGTATTCTTAGTTTGGTATAAAAAATTCTTTGTTGATTTTGCTTAAAAAACCTAAAATAGGTTTTTTTATTTATGTAAAACTAACTTAGAACTTTTATTATAATCAAACCCTTCTAAATATTTAATTTTTGCTAAAGCAAAAGAATTAACAAGTGGCCTAGATACATTAATTGGATAAGCCATAACCAGCCTTTCTTTAGAATACTTAATTTTATCCAAAGGAAGAGTATCAATAATATCTATAATACTATTACTATATTGATAAAGATATTGCCATTTAAAATATGGACTATTCTCATTTATATCAGATTTAATTATTTCATTAATATTAATACCTTCAATTTTAGATAATTCATCAAAGTATCTTTTGTTCATTAGCCTAATACTAATTTTTATATTTTCAAGTTCATCTAAATATATTTCACTTTCCATAATATACCTCCTTCTTTTAGTAAAACGTATAATATATCATTTTATTATTTATGTCAAATTTATACACCCTGTTTCAAAGAATTAATTATAATTTCTTTTTTATCCTCTATAATACCATCAATAACAATATTTTCTACCTTATCCTTAATGACTTTCTTAATCTTTCTAGCGCCATATATTTTATAATCTATCAAAGAAATAATTTCATCAATAATTTCATTAGATATCTTAATTTTAATTTTATCTTTATACTTATTTTTAAAATTTTTAAGTTCCAATTTAATTATTTTTTTAACATCATTTTCATTTAAATCATTAAATTTAATAACTTTATCCACCCTATTCATAAATGGTACTGAAAAACTTTCATTTAATCTAGAGGTCCTAAACTCATTATTAAACCCAACATTTATTTCATGAAAACCAGCGTTTGAAGTCATAATTATAACTACATTATCAAATCTAATTTCCTTACCCTTATTGTTTTTTATTCTCCCCTCATCAAGAACTTGAAGAAACAAATTTATAATATTTCTATGAGCTTTTTCTATTTCATCTAAAATTAAAACCGAATATGGTTTATTTCTAATTTGTTCTAAAATATTACTATCGTCATATCCTATATATCCTGCTGGAGCCCCTATTAATTTACTTATACTGTGAGCCTCTTTATATTCACTCATATCTAGTTTAATAACATTATTTTCCCCTACTAATATCTTTCCAAACAATTTAGCTAAAGCCGTCTTACCTACACCAGAAGATCCACAAAACAAAAACGAAAAACATTTATCATTAAAACCTAATTTTATTTTTTTAAAAATATTACATACTTCTTTAACCGCTTCATCTTGTCCAATAATCAACTTATTTATTTTTTGTGTTGCTTGAGTAATCATCTTCGACTTTTGATTAAGAATTTCATATGTTGGAATATTAGTCTTATCATTTATTACTTTAGCCACATCTAACGCTTCTACCTTTTGTAAACGTTTTTTATAAATAGAAAGTTCCAAATTATTAATCAAATTCATTAAAGAAACCTCTTTATTTTTTAAACTACTAGCTTTTTCAAAATCATTATCCAAAATAGCCTTTTCTTTTAATTTAATAACCTCTTTCAACTCTTTATTATACTTTCCATAATTCTTTAAAGATTTATTTTCTTTTAAACTTACCTTAGCACAAACTTCATCTAAAACATCTATTGACCTATCTGGTTCATTACGATTATAAATATACTTGTCAGACAAATTTATAATTAAATCTATAATTTTCTCATCAATTATAACTTTATGATAATTTTCATATACACCCTTTAAATTCATTAAAATCTTTTTTACCATTTCCTTAGAAGGTGCTTCAATAAAAACCTTTTGAAATCTTCTTTCTAAAGCACTATCTTTTTCAATGTACCTCTTATACTCATCAATTGTAGTAGCGCCAATACACCTTATTTTTCCACGGGCTAAAGCCGGCTTAAATATATTAGAAGCATCAATAGCTCCTTCAGCTCCTCCAGCACCAACAAGCGTATGAACTTCATCAATAAATAAAATAATATCATTATCATTTTCAACTTCACTTAAAATCTTATTTAACTTTTCTTCAAATTCACCACGATATTTTGTACCAGCAACCACCGAAGACATATCTAAACTTATAATTTTTTTGTTTTTCAAAGATAAAGGAACATCACCATTCACAATCATACAAGCTAAAGCTTCAACAATAGCCGTTTTACCAACACCAGCTTGCCCTATTAATATAGGATTATTTTTGCATCTTCTAGACAAAATTTCAATAACCCTTTTTATCTCTTCATCTCTACCAGTAATAGGATCTAACTCCCCATTAATAGCTTTTTCATTTAAATTAATACCAAGCTTTTCCGTAAGCGTTTTTTTATTGTTTTTAGGATATATAATCTTGTCTGAAAACTCATTATATAATTCATCTATATCAACATTCATACTTACTAAAACCCTAATTGCAACTCCTTCACCTTCATCTAAAAGACTAGAAAATAAATGACCTATTGTAACTAATCCATCATTATTTTCTTTAGCGTCTTCTGTAGCATTTTCAAGTATTCTCTTCAAAAGAGGTGTATATAAAAACCATTTACTATGTTTACTACCCTTACCAATTATTTTTATAATTTTTTCTTTAAATGCTATATAATCTACACCATATTCTTTTAATTTACGAGAAACTACATTATCACCTTTTAAAATTGCTAAAAGCAAATGTTCAGACGAAACATAAGGATGATTTAATTCATACATTTCCTTTTTTGCTACCTCAATTACTTTTCTTGCTTCTTCTTCAAAATTACCAAACATTTTTATACCCCTTTCAATATATCCTATGTACATAATGGTAATATTTGAATAATTTTAAACAACAAAAAACTTTATATTTCTATAAAGTCTTATATAATTTATATTTTTTTAAAATTAAAAATAACATATCAAAATTAATTATTTGAAGATTATCAATTGCATCCTTGTTAGAATGAAGATGAACTCTCATAAGTCTATACTTAACTACCGTATCCAACGTTAACTGCATATTTATAATATTTAAATTATCAACAAGATCTTCTTCATATGTATGCATATTCTTTTTAACTAATATTGGATTATCTACTACACTTTTAATACTTAATTTTACTTCGTCCTTTTTTGAAATTGCATTAACAAGATCACTAGACTTAATAATTCTTGGTTTAACACTTATAACTATTTTTTCAGGTTTTAGCAAATCAGGCTTCTTTTTTATATCAATATTATCTAAATTTAAACCAGCCAAATCAGTAGATTCTTTTAAAATACTCTTAGTTTTAGATGATTTATTATTCCTATATGAATCTTTTTCTAAGCCCTCAGAAGGCTTTAAATTAAATATTTTATCAAAAGAAGATACTTTCTTATCAGTTTTCAAAGGATTCTCTGTTTTCAAAACAAATTCCCTTTCAGCAAGCATCTCAGAAGGCTTAACAATTATTTTTGGACTTACAACCGGTTTTGCTTTAAAAATAGAGATATTATTTTCTTTTAAAAGGATTTCTTTATCATTTAATTTTTCCGTTGGCTTAATTATAATTTTAGAATCCTTTTTATTAGAAACAGGTGTATTTAATTTAACAGCTTCTAATTTTTCAATATCAAATTTAAACGGTTTTAATTTCAACTTATTTGATTTTTTAGAAACTACATTTATATAACCAACTTTAGAATTATCAATTTTTAAAGTTTTTATAGGCATTTTTTTATCTTCTAAAGAAATACTCTGACCACGTTTATCTAAAATATCTGTCACTTTATTGATAGCATTTATAATCAAAATAGCCAAAATTTGAAGTGTAAAAACGCCAATTAAAAGTTGCATTAAAGTTAAAACATCATTATTAACATATAAAGCATTATCTTTATAAATATTTATATTTTTAGTTTTAACAATAGTTAATATTAAAACAAATAATAACTGAACTAAAGCAAAAGAAAAAATATTAATAATTTTATTTATCTTATACATCTTTTTACTTAAAAAGCTTATCAAAGCAATAATTGAACAAGCAACTACAACAACAAAAAGTGTTATAAAATTAGGAAAATACAATGTCATAAATAAGCCATCCATCAAATTATCAAATAATTTAAATATAACATCTCCACCAATATATAAAACAAACAAAATAACTAACAAATATACAATAACAAAAGCTTTTTTACCATGTTTTTTCTGTAATAACCATATAATTACTGGGACTAATAAAATTACAATAAAAAGTGGGTGTTCTAAAACATTATTAAAAAACACTTGAATTTTATCAATAAGCGACAATTGTTTCATAAACCTTCCCACCTCACTTTATTAATTTATCACATTTAGGAATTTTTTTTAATACCTTCTGCTTAATTTTTTCAATCATCTCTGTTCCAACAATATCCGCTAAAGTATTTGACTTATAAGCAACTATAAAATATATTAAAATACCAACAATACCATATAAAGCTATATAAGCCATCGAAACACCCCTAGATACACTATAACATGGAATAAATAATTTTATAATTGCCAAACCAAGCACCATAATAATAGTACACATAATAACTTTTATAAATGTCCTAATAGTTTTCAAATAACTAATATTAGTTTTTTTCTTAACCTGTTTTAAAAGCCAAATAAGTTCTATTGTATCAATTAAAATATTCAAAGATATTGTAGCATAATAAGCTTCCAACCCGATTTTATTAAATAAATTCATCATAGGAATATTTAAAACCATTTTTGCTATCAAAGCTCCAACTAGTGCTGTAATAGTTGCTTTAGTATTATTCATTGATTGATTAGTATTAACAGACACCGAACATATAGCTAATGGAATTTGAGATAATATAAGTAAACTAAATATAGAACTATTAAGTTCATCAAATCCATAAAATACTGTCCATACAGCTTTAGACATAAAACTAATACCAACAGAAAGAGGGATAACTACTAAAAATAAAGTTTGTAAAGCCTGTGTAATTTTAGCATTAACTTCTTTATAATTTTTAACAGCATAACTTGAAGCTATAGTTGGAATCAAACTAGTAATAATACCCGTAGAAATAGCCATAACAATCATATTTAGCTTAGAACCCCAAGTTTCAATAACACTAACAACATTCTCACTTATTTTAGCCGTATAACCAAGTCCAACAAGACCTTTAACAACCGTAAAAACATCAACCAAAACAAAAACTGACTCTAAAAGTGATATAACCACAAAAGGTAAAGCATAAAAAATAATTTTACGAATCAAATCATTTCTAGTTATTTTTACTTCTTCAGCTTTTGCTTTTTCATTTCTTTTTAAATCTTTACTTTTTTTAATTTTAATAAAAACATAAAAATAAGCAACTAAAGCTCCAACTGTAGCCCCAAAAACAGAAACCCCAACAGCTGTTTTCAAAGATAAATGAAATACTTTTAAAGTTAAAAAACTACCAAATAATATAACAAAAACTCTCGCTAACTGTTCTAAAATATCCGCAATAGAAGATACTTGCATAATTTTATGTCCTTGTAAATAGCCTTTAGAAACGCTTAAAAACGGAACAACTAAAATAGCCGTAGATATTATTCTAATAACCATTGCAACATCTTCCGTAGTATTGCCACCTTTAACACCGCCAATAATTAAATAAGCAACATCAGGGGCAAAAATAAATAATACTAAAAACGATATAACACATAAAATAGATATTATTTTAAGACCAATTTTAAAAGTTCGCTCTTTAGTATGATAAAAACCCATTTCATTATATTCTGACACTACCTTACTCATTGCAACAGGTATACCAGAAGTTGCTAAATTCAAAAACACATTATAAATAGAATAAGCATAACTATACAAAGCTCCACCTTGAGCACCAATAATTGCATAAAATGGAATAACATACACCAAACCTATAACTTTGCAAATAACAATTCCAATAATTGAAATTGCTGCCCCCTTTAAAAAACCAGTTTTTTTCATAAAACACCTACCTATAAACAATTAACGCTGAAAAACAATATATTTGTTCTTCAAAAGCAAATGCTGATACCGAAAATTTTATATCAATTATCTCAGGATCTTCTTCTAAAATAAATTTATTAATAGCATTTTCCAAATCCTTCTCATGACCTTCATCAAAAACTTTTACTTTCATTATACCACCATAAACAATATAACAAAAACAGGACCATTAAAATGTCAAATAAAGAGGTATGACCTCTTTATCTTCTATTACCGTATGCAGAAGTAAAATAAATTCCTCTAGATGGAATATTACTAACCATTATACTTGGATTTATTCTTCCAGAATTATTTGTATGAAGTCCATTAAATAAATTTAAATGTACATGCGTACCATAAGCACAACTATCTTCTGAATGAAGACCGCCCATTGAACCTAATTTAGTATCAGGATAAACCAATTGTCCAATACTAACAGAAACACTAGTCATATGCCAATATGAAGTTGTATAATATCTTCCACTTAAATTATGATAAACATAAACAATATGGTTACCACAAGCACCAGCATACCTTGGATAAGTTATATTAACAACCTTTCCAGCCGCTACTGGATAAACACTATCACCATGTGTACCATTAGAAAAATCAACACCAGTATGGAATTCACCATCACGTTGACCATATCCACTAGTTACTCTACCTTTATAAATTGGCATATATGTACTTCCAGTTATAGAAACCCCGCTACCGCCAGAAGACCCACCACTAATCACCGGCGGACTAATTCTTCGTTGACATTGAGATAAAGTTTCATTACCACTACAACCCATTTTCTTTAAATTATTAATTAAACTAATAGTAGTTTTATATTCATCATCCTTAGAAAGCATACCTTCTTGAATTGATTCTATTTGTTTATTAAGCTTAGCCTCTAAAGCACTAAGCTGTGCTTGTTTACTATTAAGCTCTATCTGTTTATTACTAAGCTCTTTTTGTTTTTCATCAAGTTTTTTTATATCTTCATTATATTCGTTAACAAGATTCTCGTTATAATCACCAAGCTGTTCAGCTACCGAAATACGATAAATAAAATCAGTAAAATCAGTCGCACCAAAAATATATTCTAAATAATTATTACCACCATTAGTAACTTGAACAAATTTCATAATATCTTTCATTTGAGCATTTTTCTTTTCAATATCTTTTTGAATTGTTACTATCTGATTTTGAATATCTTTAACTTGACTTTGAATACTAGAAATTTGACTTTCAACTTCTTGTTTTTGTCTAGTTGCTTCATTTCTTTCAGCCTCAGTTAATTCCTTCTCATTTTTAGCCTTATTATAAGCATCCCTATTAGCCTGAGCTTCAGCATTTAACTGATCAAGCGTTTTTTCCTTAGCTAAACTTATAGGTAAAAATAAATTAAATAAAACTAAAGAAACTACAAATAAACTAATTTTTTTCATTTAAACCACCTTATTCTTTTAAAACTTCAACTGATTTTTTATAATCAGGCATATGTTTTTCAACCGTTTGCCAAAATTCCCTCGAATGATCAAAATGAACAAAATGAGAAAGTTCATGAATAATTACATAATCAATTTCATGAACACCATATTCAATTAACTTTGAATTTAAAGTAATTGAATCATCACGTTTATTACAAACGCCCCACCTTGTTTTCATAGATCTTATTTTTAATTTAGGAAAAGGAATATCCTCATCAAATAAATCATAATTATATGTAAGTCTTTCGTTAAACACCCGTTTTGTCTCTAACTTTAACCATTTTTCTAACATTATATCATCTTTAGTATAAATTTTATTACTATCTAACTGTATATCATCAAATGGTACTTTTATTATATCATACTTTTGTCCCAAATAATAAAATGAAGAAGCCTTTTCCATTTTTTTCTTAGCTTTAGACAATGCTTTTTGTAAAAAAAGCTTTTCATTATCCAAAATTGTTTTTACTTCCCTTTTTGTTGTCAAATAATTAGTTGTAACGCAAATAGTCATATCATCTTTTATTTTAATATAAGTATTTTTGTTATTTTTTTTTATAACCAAAACCTTATACGTCTCACCATTTAATTTATAATTAAACATAACTTCCATTAAACCACCTACTATAGTTTAGCACATTTTAATAAAGAAAAAAACTTTCTATAAAAGAAAATTATTTTTTTAAATCAGCCGTACAGTGAGGGCATTTAACCGCTTTTAAATTAATGTCACTAAAACAATATGGACAAGTTTTACTTGTCTTAACTTCTTTTTTATTAGATTTAATTTTAAATTTATTAATTGTCTTAACCATACAAAATAAAACAAAGGCCATAATAATAAAATTAATTAATGCCGAAATAAACGTAGATATAAACCCCGCAACATCTTGCCAACTATAATGGGCCCCAGCTGTTATAAATTTTAAAATAGGATTTATAAAATTATCTGTAAGTGAACTCACCAATCCTGAAAACGCCGTTCCAATAATTATACCAACAGCCATATCCATCATATTACCCTTTAAAGCAAATTCTTTAAATTCATTTAAAAACTTTTTCATAATCACACCTCATAAACATTGTAAAAAAAAACATACAAAAATCAATTATTTTCATATATTTTTATTCTTTAACCTCAAAATATTCTCCAGAATCTAAATACAATATACCTTTTTTATTATTAAACTCTTTAATTATATCTAAATAATCATCCAACTTAGAAAACTTATTTAAAGTTAAATAAACTTGATTGCCATCATTCATAGTCAAAAAAAATCTACCATTATCAACCTCATTTGGATCATACTTAATTTCTGAAATTCTTTTTATGATTGAATAATCAATACTAGAAATAGCCTTTAAAAATTTAGCATACACCTTATCAGGAACATAATTTATAACCGTTGGAACAGAAAAATTATCACTTGTTTCCGTTTTGTCCATTAAAATAGTTTTCTGTTTAGGCAAATAATAAAATAAAGGCAAATTCTCTTTTACTTCTATCACTACATTATTTAGACCTCTTTTATACACCTTAGCGGCTTTAATATAAATATCTTTTTCTAATTTATTTTGAACATTCATCGGTATAGTTTTTAAAGCCGATGGATAACTTGAAAGACCAGCCTTTTTTATAATCTGCCAATCACTATATATAATATTATTCTTAACGATAATATTATTAATCTTTACATCAGTCAAAAAAGATAAAATAAGCAATAATATTATCAGCATTAATAACGTTAATAAAATTTTACCAATTTTCAATTTTCTTTTTTTCTTTTTAGCCCCTCGTCCCAATTAAATCACCTATTCTATAATTTAATCAATTATTTTCTTGATATTTTCATATATTATTTCTGTGCTGTTTTTAATTTCCATTTTTTCTAAATTTTTCTTCATTTCACCACATTTTACCCTATCACATATTAATCTATCCGTTGCCTTTGATAAAGTTCTATCTTTTAAATCTTTTTCCTCAATCATAACTGCCGCTTGATTATTTACTAAATCTAAAGCATTCAAATATTGATGATTATTAGCTACAAAAGGAGATGGAATTAAAATAGATGGCACTTTAAGTGCAATTATTTCACTTAAAGTAGAAGCACCAGCCCTAGAAATCATAACATCAGCCTCTTTCATAATACTAGTTAATCCTTCATAAAATGGTAATATTTTAACATTTGAAGGAAATTCATGTTTTATCACATCGTCATAAGAACTTTTTCCAGTAATAAATAAAACTTCATAATTTTTAGCCTTAAAATGTTTAAGTTCACTTTCTAAATATTTACTTACTCTTCCAGCGCCAAGAGAACCCATAACAATTAAAACTAACTTTTTATTAGGAGTTAATCCAAGCATTTTCTTATCAGCTGCCATAACTCCCTTCGCATCCTCACCACAAGGATTTCCAGTAACAATTGTCTTATTCTTAGGCATTTTATCCAAAGAAGAAACAAAAGATACGCCAATTAAATCTGAATATTTACTTAAAAATCGATTTGATTTCCCAGGAAGCGAATTTTGTTCATGTAAAAATGTCTTATATCCTAATTTTTTGGCGCTAATAATTACCGGAACAGTTACATAACCACCAACACCAATAACAATATCAGGATTAAAATCCTTAATTATTTTTCGACATTTTCTAAAAGCTTTAAACAAACATTTAACTGTCTTTACATTTTTAAACAAATGTTTTTTGTTAAAACCATATATTTCAATTGACTCAAATGGAATACCACGTGCTGGAACTATATCCTTTTCCATTCTATTATGAGTTCCAATATATAAAAACTCACTATCAGGTTCTTTCTCCTTTATCTTTTTTATAATAGCCAGTGCCGGATAAATATGACCACCTGTTCCACCCGCACTTATAATAACTCTCATACAATCACATCCTTATAAATATTATATACATAATTATATTTAACCGCAAGTAAATAAATACATTTTAAAAAATCTCATTTTTAATATTGACAATTAACTCTTTCTTTCTCAAAATACGATGAGATAAAATCATACATATTACAACCATAATTAAACATAAAATAAAACTTAACAAAAGTAATCTATAATCAAAAATTGATATTTTTAATCTAAAAACCTTACCAACATTTATATATAAAAATTTAAAAATCAAAAGGACAAATGGCAATGCATACAAAAATGATTTCAAACTTATAATTAAACTTTCTATAAATAAAATCATTTTTATTCGGCAAAAATGAAGGCCCAAAGAATTTAACGTTGAAAATTCCTTTTTTCTTAACTTTATATTAGCCGAAGTAATATTAAAAACAGTCGTTATACAAATAAAAATAATTAACATCATAACCAAAAAAACAAAAATTTTTATAACCAATACAAAATTATTTATAAGTTCTCTTGCTTTTTTTATGTTACTATAAGTCAATTCAATATTTCTTTTTCTAGCATAGTCATTAAGTAATCTATCTATATCTCGCTTATCGGTTGTAAGATAAGATACTGCCTGATAATTAGGGCAAACTGACAAAAACTTCTTATCAGACAAATTTAAAATTAATGTATCACTTTTTAAATGTTCCTTAAATCCAAAAGGTATATTTTTTGTAAGTTTTACATCTATATTTACATCATTAATCTTAATTTTATTTAAATTTTTAAAAGGTTCATAATTTAATTTAGTAACTAAATTACCATCATTCTTAATTTCCACTACCTTATTAACAATTTCATTATTACCTAAATTTGTAATCATCGCATTCATACTATCGTGATACCCTACCTTAAATTTACTTTTAGGAATTTGAACATCAACATTACACATTTTAAATACTATAACATTTTTTGCCTTCAACTTTTGACTAATACTCTCTAAATATGAATAATCAGCCACTAAAGAAACATCATATTCAGGTAAAACAACATAATCATTCAATATATTAAAAGTATATTTCATAAAAATAAAAAAACTATTAAAAAGAAAAATAAAAACAAAAAGGCAAACAATTAAACTCCTATATTTTTTCTTTTCTCTTTCATAATTTAACAAAGCATAATTAAAAATAAAAAATTTATTTAAATTATAATTATTTTTATAATCATCATAATGCTCATAAATAAATGACATAATACTATATTTTCTTATATTTCTAAGAGGTAAAAAAGAAGCAAATATAATAATTAATAACATAAAAAATAGCGAAATTAAGATAAAAGGTAAATAAATAGATAAAGACAAATCATTAAACATCTCATATAAAAGTTTATTTATAATTTTAATTAAAAAATAATTAAATCCTAAACTTATCATAAAACCTACAATTATTCCGGCAATACCTACAATTACCCCTTGATAAAAATATATTTTATATAATTCCCTATTTCCAGCACCACTTATTTTAAACAAAAATATATCTTTTTTTTGCTTTCTAATAGAAATATTAAACGAATTATAAATAATTAAAAAAACTGAAATAGATAAAATAAAAATTATACTAATTAATACTTTTTTAAATAAATTAAGCATATTTTCTTCCCTACTTATCCCATACAAAGAAAGAAGTTTATTATTATAAACAACCTGATCACACCTATTATATTTACATATTTTTTCAGTATAAATATAAGTCTTTTTAATGTTTTTAAACTTTATATAATAAGTATCATTACTAACCTTTACAATACTTTGTTTATTTATACTATTTAAACTTCCAATTATTTTAACATGATAATCACCAGATGTCTTTATCACCATTTTTATTAAATAACTTCTAAAAGAAGAAAATAAAATACTAATACCAAATAAAAGCATACTAGACAAAATTATACCAACAAACATAGTAATAGTTTGTTTTTTACTTTTTTTTAAATATTTAATGCTTAATGACAACATTCTTTATGATCTTCCCATCACTCATAGTAATAACTCTATCAGCCTCTTTAACAAGTGATACATCATGCGTAACCATAATTATTGTTTGTTTATATTTTTTATTATAAAATTTTAAAATTTTCATAATTTGTTTACTATTTTTACTATCTAAATTACCAGTTGGCTCATCTGCCAATAATAATTTAGGACGATTTATCAAAGCTCTACCAATACCCGCTCTTTGCTGCTCACCACCAGATAAATCATTCGGAAAGCTATTTTTTTTATTTAAAATTCCTAAATTTTTAAGTAATCCATCAACCTTAGCATTATCAACTTCTCTTCCATCAAACAAAGCTGGTAATAAAATATTTTCTTTTATATTTAAAACCGGAATTAAATTATAAAACTGATAAACAATTCCAATAAATTTTCGTCTAAAAACAGTTAATTTTTTATTAGTCATTTTAAATATATCATTATTATTTATTAAAACAGTTCCACTTGATGGTTTATCTAAACCACCTAAAAGATGCAAAAGTGTACTTTTACCACTACCGCTTTTACCAACTATAGCCACAAATTCACCCTTTTTAACATTAAAAGTAACATTATTTAAAGCGCAAAAATTATTTTTACCATATGACTTACTCAAATTTTTAACATTTAAAACTTCCATCATTTACATTCCCTTCTTTTTTAAAGCTCTAGCTATATAAATGCCTGTAATAATTACTTTATTTTTTTTAATTTTATAACTAATAGCATATTTTAATAAATCTGTTTTCATCACTACCACCTCATTTATTAACATAGTAATTAAAAACACATAAATCCTACTTAAAATTAAAAAAATGTAATTTTTTAGTATTACAAGCTTCAAACTATAAATTTTAAATATCTTTTAAGTAATCATTGATTTTTTTGTATAATTTATGCTATACTTATTATGCACATGTCTCCTTAGCTCAGTTGGTAGAGCAACTGACTCTTAATCAGTGGGTCTGGGGTTCGAGCCCCCAAGGGGACACCATTTAAACATTAAAGCCTTTTTATAAGGCTTTTTATATAGCAGTTACTATAACTTAATTATCCTATATTAATTTTAAAAGCAAAAAATCTACATGCCACCTCGTGTAGATTTTTTTTAAATAACTTCTTAAAATTTTTTATTATTTTTTTTCATGCATTGTTTAATAAATAATTTAAATAATCCAATATTTTCATATTCAATCTCAGGATGAAATTGAACTCCAACCATCCACCAACTACTCTCTTTATTTTCAATAACTTCTATAACACCATCTTCACTTTTACCTGTGATTTTAAATATACTTTTACAAATAAATAGTTCCTCTTTAGCCATCGAATTATGAAGCGAAGGCATATTTATAATGTTTTTTCCAAAAACCTCATAAATTTTAGAGTTTTTGTCTAAAAATACTTTATGCTTAGAATCATTTATATAATTAACATTAAAAGGATCTAACTTGTTATGTCCAACTTTATCATACAAATACCTACCCTCATCTTCATATTTAAAATTTTTAGTAATTTGATCATATGAAAGTTCATTAGGAAATTGACTTCTATACCACTCATAACCAGCCATTGCCTGTAGACCTAAACAAACACCCAAAACAGGAATTTTATGCAAATAAGCCCAATGAAGTGCACAAATATGTGAGCTACCTAAATGTGGCCCTCCTTGAATTATTAAACCATCACACAAATTTATTTCATCTTCATTAAACTTTTCATCTGGAAATAAAAGACCTATTGGAATACCTCCGGCTTCTTCTATTCTCTTTGGAAAATTATCAACAAATCTTGTTTGACATAAAAAAGGATCATCTTCATTCATTTTTCTTGGAGCAATAACCCCTATTACTGGTTTCATAAAACAAACCCCCTAAATTATTTTATTTAATTAAATTAAAATAATTATAACAAAACATAAAAAGTAATTCAATCACCGCCTAAAGAATAAGCTTTTTTATTTTTTCTAATCCATTTTTTTCTAATCTAGATATTTGCGCTTGACTTATACCAATTTCAGCTGCAAGTTCAGTTTGCGTTTTACCAATTAAATATCTTTGTGTAATAATATACCTTTCCTTATCCTTAATCTCATTCAAAGCTTTCCTTAAAGCAATCTTCGTTTCCAAATCATATATCTGATCGTCTTCCGAAAGCTGATCAGATAAATATATAACATCACCACCATCGCTATAAATCGGTTCAAACATACTAACAGTATCCTTCAAACTATTTAAAGAAAGCGCTACTTCCCACTCAGGTAAATTCATTTTTGCAGCAATCAAGCTAACTGAAGGTTCTTCATTGTTCTGATATGTAAGTGTTTCCTTTAGCTTTAAAGCTTTATAAGCTATATCCTTAATACTTCTAGAAATTCTAAGAGATGTATTATCCCTTAAATATCTTTTAACTTCACCCAAAATCATTGGAACAGCATACGTACTAAACCTAACTCCATGGGAAAGATCAAAGTTATCAATAGCCTTAATTAAGCCAATTACTCCAACTTGAAATAAATCATCCAAGTTATCACATCTACCAGAAAAACTTTTTAAAACCGCTAAAACCAATTTCAAATTACCATTAATCAAAGTATCTTTTGCTTCCATATTCCCACTTTGATAACTTTTAAACAACTCTACTTGCCTTTCATTAGATAAAACTTCAATATTCGCAGTATTCACGCCACATATATCAACTTTATGACGTGCCATAATAAAACTCCTTTCTACCATTATATTGGTAAAAAGAAGTTAATTTTAAACAAAAAGATAAATAAATAACAAAATTAAAAAAATCAAAAATAAAATCATAGAAAATATAAAAATAATTTGTTTATTACTAAAACATTTCTTTAACTTATTATATATAAAATACAAATATATAAATAATCCAAATATTAAACACAAATATGACAAAAAAATAGAAATTTTTAAACAAATCATAGAAAAAACTATACATATAATTAAAAATATACTATTTGAAGCAAATAAATTAAAATAATTAATAAAGCTTATTTTTCTTTCATATAAATGAACTAAAAAAGGCAAAATAAAGAAAAAAATAAAACCAAATAACAAAACAAGCATAAATGAAAATAAATAATTTTCTTTTACTTGTGACACTGTTACAAACTGATTTAAAACATTTGCGTTTTCAATAAAAGACTCAGTATTTAATTTTACAATAGATTGCTTTAAAAAAACATAAAAAATAGCTAAAACTAAAGATGTTATCCCAACAAGTAATATATTTTTATAAATTTTTACCATCAACATCACCTTTTAAATACTTATCTAAAATAGAAATATATACAATCAAATAAGCCCCACTAATAGCAAAACCAGCACATACATCACTAGGATAATGAACCCCTAAATAAATACGACTCATTCCTATCAAAAAAATAAAAATACCTAAAAAAACTTTAAAAATAACCTTAGAACTTTTATCCAAATTTATCCTATCAATTAAAAAAATAATAAAACCATAAAAGCCTAATGATAACATAGCGTGTCCAGAAGGAAAACTATAACCACTTTCAAAAACCATCATTAAATCATAAGGTCTAGGTCGTGCGAAAAATAATTTTAAAAAGTAATTAAATAAAAAAATTAAAACAGCATTTGTAGTTATCAAAAAACCATATTTTTTATCAATAAAAAAGCTTAAAAAACATATTAAAATTATCATAAAAGGACTTGAAAATAAAGTAACAAATTTATATAAACAAGTTAATAAATTATTATCAATTTTAACTATATTATATATATAGTTATCAAAAGGATATATTTTATTAATTGAAACCATATAAGCAAAAAATAAAAATATACATAATAAAAATGTAAAAACAAACCATTTAAACTTTGTCATTCTATCATCAACCTTACATCAAAATAATATCTTATGATTTTCTAATTTCGCTTTATTGCGTTAGGAACCTTTTTAATATGGTTACCTATAATCTCTGACACATCAAAAATAGTTACAAAAGAAGAAGAATCAATATCATCTAAAATATCCCTCAAAATAGAAACTTCAAATCTTGTAATAACCGTATATAAAACTTTCTTATCATTATGTGAAATAATTCCTTCACCTGATAAAACAGTAACAGTTCTTCCTAATCTTTTCAATATTTCTTTAGAAATTTCATCACCATCATCAGTAATTATAAAAGCCGCTTTCGCACTATTTAATCCATCTGAAACCATATCAATAACCTTATAGCTTATAAAATAAGTAAGTAAAGAATATAAAGCTCTATCAGTTCCAAAAACAAAAATAGCCGCACCATAAATAAAAATATTAAAAGCAAAAACTACTTGTCCAACAGATAAACTTTTCTTTCTAGTTACTAAAATTGCTACTATTTCCGTGCCATCTAAACAGCCACCTTCTTTAATAATTATACCAACACCAACACCTAAAGCAATACCACCATAAACGGTCGCTAATAAAGTATTATCAATTAATGGATTATAACGATGAAACACTTCTAACAACGTACTAAAAAGTAACATAGCATACCCTGCTTTAATTAAAAACTTTTTGCCTAATGTTTTATATCCTAAAATTAAAAAAGGTAAATTTATCAAAAATATAATTAATCCCAAAGAACCACCAAATAAAGTATTTATAATTATTGATACACCATTCATACCACCGTCAATCATTTTATTTGGAATCAATATAAGCTCCAATGCAGCCGCTGAAATTATTGCACCAACTGTAATTAATACAAGTGATAAAAAAAATCTTTTTGTAAATAATCTTTGTTTCATAATACCTCACCTAATTTAATTATAAACAAGTTTTTAAATATTTAAAAGAGATATAAAAAAAATATAATGAAGTTTACATTATTTTCTAATATATTAAATATCAATATTTTTCTCTATTATTCGTCTATTTTCTAAAAGTCGTTCATCAGCATCTATTTTAATAGCCTTATCAATATTTTCTAAAGCCTTTTTATAATCATTTATATTAAAATAACAAATAGATAAAAGGTCATAAATATATAATGGCAAACAAAAATATTCATTTATATAAGTTTTATAATTAGTTTTAATTTCTAACGCCTTATTTAAAAATGTAATAGCATCTTCATATCTTTTAATATCATAATAAAATAAACCCAATTCAGCATATCCATCTTTTAAATATGGTGCTTCTAAAATAGCTTTTTTATACCACATCTCAGCCTCATCATATCTTTTTAAATTCTTATAACATCTTCCAATAAATCTCATTGAAGCACATCTTTCATCTTTCCATGTTGCTGTTTTTAAATTTAAATGTTTAATAAATGTATCAATTGCCTTATTCCAATCACCAAGATACATATACTCTCTACCTAAATAGTGCATATTACGATCATCTAAAGGATTTTCCTTTACCGAAATCTCAAGCAGCGGTAAATAATTTCTAATTTTATCTTTATCAGGATAATGATTTAATACTATATCTACAAACACCTTTTTTTCCTTACAATCACATTTTAAAACTTCATGAACTGGATAAATCCACCGATAACCCCTTCTACTATGAATCTTTTCATAATAAAAACTAACTAATGGAATATTGTCCTTTAAAGACCAATTATATATATATGAAGCCCTCGTAGTACCTTTATTCCAAGCCTTTTCTAACTTATCTCGCCACCCTTTTTCAAACACTTCATCTATATCTGTACACACACAAATGTCCGCATCATCATCTACCATATCTAAAGACATATTTCTAGCCTTATCAAAACGCCATGGATTTATTAAGCTATATTTAACTTTCACACCAAGCTCTTTTAAAATTTTCACAGAATCATCTGTAGAACCTGTATCTAAAACAAAAATTTTATCAGCCTCGCTCATTGAATCAAACCATCTTCTTATAAATTTCTCTTCATTTTTGCAAATAGCATAAACACACACTTTGTACATAAAATCACCTAATAAATTATATGATTTTCCTCAACTTTTATCTAATTGTTTTAATCTTTTAATAACTTTTTTTTCAATTCTTGAAATATAAGATTGTGAAATTCCCATCATTCTAGCAACATCTTTTTGTGTCATCTCATCCTCGTTATAAAGACCATACCTTAATATCATTATTTTTTTATCTCTCTCATTTAAACAATTAATCTCTTGATAAAGCAACTTCTTTTCAATTTCCTCCTCTAAACCTTTAGTAACAACATCACTATCAGTCCCAAGTACATCTTCTAAATGTAACTCATTACCTTCAGCATCATAACTTAAATTATCTTCAAAACTAATTTCCGCTTTTCTTCGTTTATTTTTTCTCAAAAACATCAATATTTCATTATCAATACACCTTGAAGCATATGTCGCAAGTTTAATATTTTTGTCTAACTTATAAGTATTCACCCCTTTTATCAAACCAACACTACCAATACTAACTAAATCTTCCAAATCGACTCCTGTATTTTCATACTTTTTAGCCAAAAAAACAACTAAACGCAAATTATGTTCAATAAGTTTATTACGCGCACTATCATCACCATTTGTCGATAAAATTACATATTTTATTTCATCATCTTTAGAAAGTGGCGCTGGTAATTTATCCGCACTACCAATAAAAAAAACAGCTTCATCTTTAAAAATTTTCTTAATAAATTTAATTATTCTTCTAATCATTTTAACCCTCCATTAATCCATTTAATAAAACATCCATATTAATATTTTCATTAAAAGCTAAATAAATATTTTCAAACATTCCAATTCCAACCACCTCCACCCTTCTAACTTTTATTCCCTCTAAAATGCCACTAGCACCAACAGATGTATAAGGAATATACATTTTCTTATTTTTAAAAGTATTTTTAATATTCGTTATTATAACTGGTTTTCCTTTAAAAGTAAGTGTATTACCAGTATCTAAATAACCATTTAAATTAAGTATCCTTCTACCTATATAAATATTTACTTTATAAGTATTAACTATTTTCTTTTTATACATTATATTTTGTTTTACATAAAAATATAATACTAAAGGTGATACTATAATTAAAAAGATAAAATTTATACTTATACCATTGTTATAAAATAAAATTCCTTTATGACTATAAGCAAACTCAATGTTCAAAACATATAAAAACCCCCCTAAAAAAATACTAACAATATAAAACATAACAATGTTAACTAAAAAAGTTTTTAAATTTCTATACCCAAATGTAATTAAAATCATTAAAATACTTAAATATAATTTTATAAAAAATAACTGTAAAGAACTTATTTTAAAAAAAAGCACTAAAATAGTTAAACTTCCAACAAATGCGCCCAAAACAATTCTAAAAATTTTTACATTTCGTTTTAATAATATTTGAACAGAAAAAAGTAGCAAAAAATCAAAAAAGAAATTTAAAAAAAGCACTTCATCAATATAAATAGTCATTTTACCACCCAAAATAAGTATAAAAAAAACGACGTTAAAATTATGTCGTTTTTATTTGTTTAATATTTTATTTAGCTCATCCATTAATTTGTCTTTAGAAACCTCTATATCAACTTTACCATCCCTAGATTTAAGTTCAACTATATTATCCTTTGCTTTTTTACCAATAGTTATTTTATAAGGAATACCAATTAAATCCATATCATTAAATTTAATTCCAGCCCTTTCATCTCTATCATCAAGTAACGTTTCAATATTATAACTATTTAACAAATCATAAACTTCATCAGCTAAAAAGGTTTGCTTTTCATCTTTTGAATTAATCAAAACAATTCCAACTTTAAAAGGTGCGACAGAAATAGGCCATACCAATCCCTTATCATCCGCTGTTTGTTCTGCTAAAGCACTCATACATCTAGCAATTCCAATACCATAACAACCCATATACACTGGTTTTAAAGTGTTATCTTTATCTAAATAATTTAAATCTAAAGCTAATGAATATTTAGTGCCTAATTTAAATGTATTACCAACTTCAATACCTTTTTTAAAATAAATTTTACCGCCACATTTTGGGCATGTATCTCCCTGTTTAATATTTACAATATCCCCTTGCATATAAACATCAAAATCTTTTAAATTAACATTAATATAATGATATCCTGTAACATTAGCTCCGCAAACAAAATTACACATATCAGCCACTTCGTTGTCAATAACAATTTTTGCATTCATATTAACAGGACCTAAAGAACCAAAAGAAGCATCTGTAATTGTTTTTAACTCTTCTTCAGTAGCAAGTTCAACACTTTTTGCCTTCAAAAGTTTACGTAACTTCGTATCATTCAATTCTCTATCGCCTTTAATTACCGCAACAATAATATCACCATCAACATTATAAACAAGCGTTTTTACCGTTTTTTTAACATCAACATCTAACAATTTAACTATATCTTCAATTGTTTTAGCACCTTTTGTGGCAATTTTTTCAATCTTTTTTTCCTCTTCATGTAAACCTTTTTCAGCTACAACCTCAGCTACCTCAATATTTGAACCATAATCACAACTATCACACATTACAAGTGTATCTTCACCAATTTCAGTTACAGCCTGAAATTCCTCAGATAAATCTCCACCCATAACACCAGTATCAGCTTTTACAATTCGATAATCAATACCAATTTCATCAAAAGTATTTTTATAAGCTGTAACCATTTTTTGATAAGATATTTCACCAGAATTAACATCTGTATCAAAACTATAAGCGTCTTTCATCGTAAACTCACGTGTTCTAATAAGTCCATATCTAGGTCTTGCTTCATCTCTAAATTTATCTTGCATTTGATAAATATTAAATGGCATGTCCTTATATGATTTTATTTTTTCTTTAGCAGCCATTACAAATAATTCTTCATGCGTAGGGCCTAAACAAAATTCACGATTATTACGGTCATTTAATTTAAACATATCGCTTCCAAAAGAATCATAGCGATTTGACTTTTGAAAAATTTCACTTGGTATCAAAGCAGGCATCAAAACCTCTAAAGCCCCAGCTTCATTCATATGTTTCCTAACTATTTTTTCAATATTTTGTTTTACTCTAAGACCAAGTGGCATAAACATGTAAACACCACTAGCCTCTTTCTTTATATAACCAGCTCTTACTAATAAATTACCACTCTTAGAATCTTCTCCCTTTACATCTTCTTTTTTCGTATAGAAAAAACTATTACTTAATTTCATTTTATATCCTCCTAACAAAAAAAGGATAGTACACAAGGAGTGCAAAAAGCACGGTACCATCCTCTCATTTACTTAATTAATATAACGGTTTTACCCGGGAGTGATTAGCTCCACTTAGAAAGTAGGAATTAAATACTATCATAACTTGTTCTCACTATCCAAGCTCACTTTTTATGAGGAAATATTTAATATTCTTTCTTCATCGATTTATATAATAACTTTAAAATTTAATAATACTAATTGCGAAAAGTAAAAATAAATTATATGCATATTTCAATCTAAACTTAAACTTAATAGAAAGTTCATTTGTAGCAACTACTTTATCAACCAAACTTACTATCCAACTTTCCATATACTTTGGAACGGAAATATTAACCGGAAACATATGAGATCTAATCATATCTTTCTCTTTAATAGTCAAATCAAAATTATTCTCAGCCGTTTTCAAAGACAATTTAGGATGTAGAAAATAAGATTTCAGTCTATCCTTTTTAGACCAATCCTCAGGACTAAAAAAGAAATCATGTAATAAACCACCAATAGCTGTTTGTTCATAATCTAAATGTAACATTTTAGCCACTTTGTATGAGTAATAAGATACTTTTAACGAATGATCATATCTACTAATACCATGATGTTCTATTTTTTTAATTTTATTAAACTCTTCATTGTTTATAATATTATTTATAATTCTCATATATTGTAAGTCGTTTTTATGACTACTCATTATATTTCACCTCAAATTACTTAACCAGTATAGCACAATATGATATAATTTTCAAATTGACCCTTAACTGTCATTTTCGCTTGTATTTCCTTCTATTTTTAACTCTTCTGATGGTGGCGTTATTTGAATAAATGTATTTCCATCATTAACTTTTATTTCTTTTCCATCTTTATCTTTATAAACTGTTTGACTTGTTCTACTATCCTTAGACCAAGTTATCGCAATAGCGTAACCATCTGTTATATAATAACCATCACCTGATCCAATATTATCTAACTTTAATCTTCCATAAGAATCATAAGTATGAGTAGCAATCGGCGTAATAATAATATTTTTATATGTATATTGTTTACCTGTTAAAGCATCTACATGTGGTGTATTTGACATACTCCTTTTATACACCTTATTTGCCTCATCATATTCGTAACTACTATTAGTATAATATGAATACTTAATAAATACTGTATCGGCTTTTATAGCATTTTCTTTCTTGCTTAAATCAACCTCATCAACACTATAATTTAAAAGTAGTTTCTTATTAGTATCCCTATCATACCCTTTTTCTTTAGCAAAAGCTTTTATTTTTTCCATACTTGTAAAAGCTGTATGCTCAGAAGCCTTATGAAGTGATGTATCTCGCCAAAACACTTTAGAATCAGTAAGACCATTTATATTATCAACACCAAGTGAAGAAATATCTGCCTTAGCCTGCTCACTCCAACCAAAATGAACATAAATAGCATCGTTTTCTAAAGCATAATCTAAATAATATGGCCTAGAACTTCTAACAGAACCAATTTTAGAAGTGTTTTGATCTTTAAATAAAGCCATTAATCTAGTAATACCACCTTCAGCTAATATTTCATAAGTTATATAAGCATCCTGTAGTCCTGCATGAGGCCAAGCCGCATGATTATTATTTATCATCACCGCAATAGGCCTTGTTTTTGACTTTTCATCAACAATTTTCAATTTTTTAACAATCTTTACCTTTTTAGAAATGCGTTCGTCGACTTCACTTTTATTAGTCCAATAATAATACGCTCCTAAAGCAACAATAATTATAATTAAAAAAGAAATTATGAAAAATCTTTTTTGACGTTTTTTCCTCTTTGTCATAGAAAATCTCCTTCAATATTATTATAAAACAAATACATTTGCAAAAAATGACAAAATTTATCATCATATAAATATATGTCTATTAATATATTAATTATTCAGTAACAATCCAAGCATCTGGAATAGCTCTAGTAGATTTTTGACCACTACCATTAACTGGTTTATTTATTAATTGATTATTAATAACAAGACCACTAGAAGTACCACCATCTAAATTAGCAGCATTATATGCCCCATACTTCATCAATATTTCCGTAAGTTCAACCATTCCTACGCCATCAATGCCATGAGCATAATCTCTTCCATCCATAACTAAGAAAAGCACTATACCATCTTGTCTTTGCCCAATTGCACTTCGAGGAGCCGTTCCCCAACCACCATTTCCTTTAATAAATGATGGTGTCCCATTAACAATTAAAAACGGACCAAATTCAACAGCATCACGAATACCTTTTTCCAAAGCTTGCTGAGCCGTCATTTTTTTCATTATAAATTTATTATCTTTAGTAAAGCCTAACACCCCACCAGATACAGGAACATTTCCATTATTACTCACAACTTTACCATTTTGAATAACAACGCCATGTGGTTTACTACCATTTCCCATATAACCAGGATCATTAAATCCACTAGCATTCATCGCTACAATTGCTTTATTATTTTTAGCAATCGTTGTAAGCATTTCGCCTTTAACATTTAAATTTGTAGCTGTACCAACTTTAACTTTTGAAGCATCATAAATAGCAACAAGATAACCTCTCATACCATCACTATTTATATTAATCAACTTATACTTCTCACCATCTTCATGTGATAAAATTTCTTTTTCATACTTGTTTTTATACATTCCTTTTGATTTACTATAATCAACAAATGTAATTGCATTTAAATCAGTGTCTTCATCAACTGATTTAACATAATTGTTTTTCAAAACTGCATCAATTGTTTTTTGACTATAAAACCATTTTGCTAAATATTGATGACGCATCGTCGTCATAGCCGTAGTAATTAACCATTCACGAAAATTAGGATAAGGTCCATACAATAAAAATCCAAGTCCTGAGCCACAAGTTAAGGCAACACAAATAATAACCACTACTATCTTTTGCCAAGTTTTCATCTTTACTTTTTCTTTTTTAGCTATTTTTCTATCATTATTTTTCTCATCATTTTTAACTTCTTTTTGCATATCATTTTCCTGAAATTTTTCTTCATAATTTCTAAGCAATCTATCAATATCTACATCTTTTTTATCAGGAAACAAATCATCAAGCGAAGGATCTTTCATATAATCTTTATCTTCTAACTCACTACGCTCTTCATCATCAAACAAATACTCGTCATTCTTATGCATTTTTTTCTACCTCTTCCTTGCCAAAAAATTCTCCGTCTTTATCATAATCAATATAATCTTTATAAATAGCATAATTAGCTTTATTAACTTTAGAATACTTATTTTTATTCTCAGCATTATACTTATCATATTCATCAATTAATTCATTATACTGTTTAACATCTGAAATATAATAATTATTAGCAGCCTCATAATTAGCCTTAAAAGTAATACATCTCGTATTAGCTCTAACATCACCATATTCAACTATACAATTTTTCTTTAAAACTAAAGCTTCATTATCTACTTTTTTAATTGCCTCTTCATAATTTTTCATAAAATCATTCCAAGCTTTATAATTAGTAGCTAAAGTTTCGATATATAAATCCTCTTTATTTTCATAAAACTTATTTCTTAAAGATGAAAACTCATCAACAGCCTTATTAAAACTTGCATAAGAACTTATAATTTCATCAACCTTCTTTTTTGTTTGCAATTTATCTTTTTTCAAACCATCAACCCAAACACACGCCAATATCAACAAAACACAAAGAATTCCAATAACAATTCCAATAATTTTTAACGATTTTTTCATAACTTACTCCTTCTTATCTTCTTATACACTATACCAAATTACAAAAAAAATGTAAAGCATTGTCGAAACACTTATACATCCTTTTCTAATTCATCCAATATTTCTTTTAATCTTACAGCCACATCCTTAGGTAATATTTCACTAAGATTCTCAACTGATTGACTTTTTATATTATCTATAGTTTTATATTTCTTTAACAATTCATTTTTCCTTTTCTCGCCTATTCCAGCTATATCATCTAAAATAGATGCATAAAGTCCCTTACTTCTAATTTGTCTATGATAATTAATGGTAAAATTATGAACTTCATCCTGCATTCTTTCTAAATAATGAAATAAATTACTACGCTTTTCTATAGGAATTTCCCCATTAAAAGTTATTAAAGCATTTGTAGAATGTTTATCATCCTTCTTTAACCCAACCAAATTAATTTTCAAATTTAAACCATCCAATATTTCTTTAGCCGCATTCATTTGTCCTAAACCACCATCGACAATAATTAAATCAGGACGTGTTAAATCATCCTTTAACACCCTAAAATACCGTCTATATAAAGCTTCCTTCATAGTTCCATAATCATCATTCTTATCAAAAGAAATTTTAAACTTACGATATTCATTCTTAAGTGGCCTTCCATCTAAAAAAACAACCATTCCTGAAACATTATAAGTTCCAAATAAATGAGCATTATCAAAAAGTTCAATTCTATCCAATTTGCTCAAGTTTAAAACTTTTCTTAACTCATCATTTGCCTTCCACGTCATTTGCTCATCCTTATTCAACAATTCCAATTTATCTTCTAATTGTTTTTTAGCATTATCTGAAGCCATTAAAACTAACTTTTTCTTTACTCCTTTTTCTGGCACTTTAACCATTATTTTTAAATAATCTTCTAATAACTTATTATCTACAATTTGTGGGACTAAAATTTCTTTAGGTGGTAACGCTTTTTCATAAAATTTAGCAATATATCTAGTCAATTCCTCCGCCTCATCATCAATCAAAGGAATTATTTGATGATGATGTCCAGTTATTTTATTACCGCGCACAAAAAATATAAATACACTCAAATAATTTCCATCATTATAATATCCAAATATATCTCGATCTATATTATCATGAACCTCAATTTTTTGTTTAACCAAAACAAGATTAATATCATCAAGTAATTGCTTCAATTCCAAAGCTTTTTCATAATGTAACTGGCTACTTTCTTTTTCAATTTCCTTATATATTTTATCCGTAACAACATCATTATTGCCTTTTAAAAAACTTACAATATCTTTTTCCATTTTTTTCACTTTATCTAAAGGTACATCATTACTACAATAACCCAAACACTGTCCTATATGATAATATAAACAAGGTCTCTTTTGATATGTTTTACACTTTCTCAAAGGATAAAGTCTGTTTAACATATTAACTACTTTTCTAGCCGCATAAACATTAGGATAAGGACCAAATAATCTTGTCGTTTTTCTTTTTTTATGAACATTTCTAACTACAAGTAATCGTGGAACTGCATCTTCTGTAAGTTCTATATATGGATAACTTTTATCATCCCTAAGTAAAATATTAAACTTAGGATCATGTTTTTTTATCAAACTAATTTCCAATATCAAAGACTCTGTTTCAGATGAAACAACAATATAATCAAAATCAGCTATTTCACTAACAAGTCTAGCCGTTTTACCAGTATGAGAAGAATGAAAATAAGAGTTTAATCTATTTCTTAAATCTTTTGCCTTACCAACATAAATAATAACTCCATTAGCATTTTTCATAAGATAACATCCCGGCTTATGAGGAACTAATTTAAGTTTTTCAAGCACCATAATCTCACCTCTTTTATTATTATATCATTTTTTGAGTTGCTTTTTTTGTTTTTATTATTTATAATTTAAACGGTGATCAAATGAAAACTATTAATAAAATAACTACCAATGAAATAATTATAAATAAATCAAAATTTATTACAATTGTTATACCTGTAAATAAAATAGAAAATGTCGAAGTAGAAATTAATAATATTAAAAAAATATATAAAGGCGCTACCCACTATTGTTTTGGATATATAATAGATAATCACGAAAAATATAGTGATGATAAAGAGCCCACCAAAACCGCCGGTTTACCAATTTTAAACGTTTTAAAACAAAATAACCTAACAAATATATTATGTGTTGTTGTAAGATATTTTGGCGGTATTAAATTAGGCTCCGGAGGCTTAATTAGAGCTTATTCTACAAGCACAAGTGAAGCATTAAAAAAATGCCAAATTAATAATATAACAGATGGTCTAAAAGTATTAATAGAATTTAAATATGAAAATATAAAACAAATTGATTACCTACTTCAAAATATAATAATTAAAAAAAGTTTTCAAAATAATGTTATTTATGAATTTAAAATCAAAGAAATCGATTATAACAATATAAAAGAAAAATTAAATAATCTATGTAAAAGCATTAAAACAAAAAAAATTTTAATATCAAATTAAAAACTAAGAAAATGAAACAAACATCATATAGTTTAAATCAAAATCTTAGTTTTTATTTTGTAAAACAACATAACTTCTATTTGTAATATCTAAATTTTTAACATAATCTTTAAAAGTATTAAAATCTAATTTTTGTAATTTTTCATACATATCATAAACTGGAGCTTTTAATAAAAGCACTTGGTTTTGAATTAAATCACATGCACTCTTAGTATCTTCCGTTGAAAGCAAAATCTGATTTAAAGTTACTTTTTTTATCAAATTAAAACTTTCCTCACTAAAATCAGTACTTTTAATAGTTTTATCAATCAAATCAATAACATCTGTATTATTTTTAACTTTACAGAAAAAACTTGCAATAAAATAACCATCCAACTCTTCCATAGTAGCCGAAAGTGTTGATAACATATTATCATCATTGTCTAAAACATCTACAATTGATGAAAGATTTCCAAAACCCATATCAATAAATATAGAAAAATATAATCTATTTAAATAAGCATCTTCAAAAAAATGATTATTTTTTATTTTATAATTAATATATATATATTTAGCTGAAAAATCTTTTTTTATTAATACTTCTTTATCTTTAACAACTTCTTTTGGCTCAGAAGCTTTTAAAATTTCAATATTAGGTCTATCTAAAAATACCATATTACTATAATATTTCTTTATAAACTTCATCGTTTTAAAAGGATCAACATCACCACTAATTGTTAACATCATGTTACTAGGATGATAAAATGCATTATAACAATCATATAACTGCTCTTTAGTTATACTGTTTATATCATCTAAAGAACCTAAAACTGTATTTTTATAGTCAGAATTATAAAATGTATTTAATAAACATTCATTATATGCAATTGTATATGGACGATCCAAACTTTGCTTTTTTTCTTGTAAAATAATTCCCTTTTCTTTTTGAACATTTTCATCAGTAAAATATGGTTTATGAATAGTATTAAGTAAATTTTCTAAATTCTCATAAAAATAATTTGCCCCAGTAAAATAATAAGCTGTAACAAATTTATTAGTATAAGCATTAGAAATAGCTCCATTCTTTTCATAAACAAGCATTGGATCTATACCATCTTCTTTTTCAAACATTTTATGTTCCAAAAAATGAGCTATTCCTGCAGGTACTTTATAAGTTTTACCGTCTACTTTATAATTTAATATCCCCCCACCAAAAAAAGTTGTCATTCTAGCATGAATATTATTTCTCGGAATTTTGCTAATATATACTCTTAATCCATTATCTAAAACTTCCTCATAAACATCCAGATTAATTGTTTTATAACTATGCTTCTCCATTACCTTCTCCTTCTAACAAATAGACCGTATCAATATGAATTTTATTAGCCAAATTAATTACATCTTGCCTAGTAACCTTCTCCATCATTTTCTTTCTATCTTCAAGTTTATCACAACCAATAAATAAATAAGCATTAAAATTTTCAACAAGCCAGTCATTACAGTCTTCTATTTCTATTAAAGAATTATAATAAATTTGTTTTACGCTATTAAATAATTCCAAAGAAAATTTACCTTTTTTCATATTTTCAATTTCTTTTAATATAAGGTTATAAGTTTTATCAAAATTTTCACCATCAATTCCTGAAATAATTCTAATAACATCAAATAAATGATATTTTAAAGTATAAATGTAGTAACATAATGAATTTTTTTCTCTAACCGTTTGATTAAGCAAAGAATTAACACCGCCACCTAAAATCCACGAAAACAAAATAAAAACATAATTTCTTTCAAAATCTGTTAATGCATCAAACTTACAGCCAACAATTAAATTACTTTGTGTATTATTACTTTTTTCAATAATAATATTAGGCTTATCATTAAATAATTTTTGATGACATATATGATTTCTATCTACATATTTTCCTGGAAAACTAACATTTCTTTCAAAAATATCCTTTATTTCTAATGGATTTACATTACCACACAAAGTTATATCTAAGCTGCCTTTATTTAACACTTTTAAATAAAATTTATAAAGGTCTTGCGGTGTTAACTCACTTATTGATTTAATCAGCTGAGCAATACTTTTTTCTTTATAATCTTTAATTTGCATTATTTCATCAACTCTAGCTGACGCATAATCATTTGGATAATCTCTAATACTATTCAAATTTTCAATTACTTTCTTCTTTTGAATATTAAAAACTTTTTCATCAAAACCATCATTAATTATTTTAGGTTTAAACAATATATCCAATAAGTATTTTATACTTTCTTCATTCATTCCTTTTTCCGTATATTTTTCATTACAAAAATTTGCCCTTAAAGTTAACATATTTTCCATACCACTTACTAATACATTAACACTATAAGTTGGATCATATATTTTAGCACATCCAATATTAATATCGCGTTTAGTTTTATATTTATAACTTGTATTAAGTAATAATCTACTCAATAATGAGAAATATTTTTCATCTCCATTTTCATCATCAAAGCGAATATTTATTGATAAAGAAATTGTTTTAAACCTATCTGTATTTATAATATGAAGTTTATAATTTTTTATATCATAGTTAAAATATTCCATACTCACCTCTACATAGAATCCAAAGCAAGCCTAATCATTTTATCCAATCCTTTTTCTCTTTCCAAAGGCGTTGCTACATCTTTAATATATTTGCTATCAACAACACTCATCAAACAAGCCGCTTTTTTATTTAGCATTTTAGCTACATAAAAAAGTGCAAAAGCTTCCATCTCAGCTGCAATAGGACTTACTCCTTTTGGCATTCTTTCAAAAAATTTATCAATATTGCTCATATATAAATCAAAACAATCTAAACAAGCAGTCATTCCTTTAAATAACTTTATATTATTATTATAAGCAACTTTTTCAATTTTAATATTTAATTCTTCATCACTATAAGTAACATGACAGTCTTCATTATTCAAAGTTAAAGCAAAATTGCTCTCACTATAACAAGATGTAGATAAAATAACATCAAATAATTTCATATTCTTATCATAAGCTCCACAAGAACCAATTCTAATAATTTCCTCGACATCATAAAATTTATATAATTCATAAGAATATATTCCCATACTAGGCATTCCCATTCCTGAAGCCATAATCGTTACTTCTTTTCCATTATAATGTCCAGTATAAGCATAAATGTTTCTAACTGATGAAACTAACTTATAATCAGACAAATATTTTTCTGCAATATATTTTGCCCTAAGCGGATCACCAGGCATAATAACCGTTTTAGCAATTTGTCCTTTTTCAGCACTATTGTGTGGCGTCATATCATTACCTTCTTTCTACATAAAATTTTAACAAAGCATATTATTAATGTCAATGTCCTACCTTACTAATTATATAATTAGCTTACACTATTTTTCTAAATAATTTAAAGCTTCCCTAAAAGTTTCAACCGGAATAATATCTATATTAAAGCCTCTTTTATCTTTTATCTTTTTAGCTTCATTATAATTATCACCCTTAGGTACAAGAAAAACATCAGCTTTATTATTAACCGCACCAATTAATTTATACTTAACTCCACCTATCTCGCCAACATTTCCATCTATATCTATAGTTCCTGTACCAACCACTTTTTTACCATGAGTCAAATCTATTTTATTTAAATTACTATAAATTGTTAAAGTAAGCATAAGTCCACCAGACGAACCATATTCCGTTTTTGAAAAATTTGTTTTAATTTTTTTATCAGATTTCACATCAAACGTCTCCGTTACAATAGCTCCAACCTTAGGAATACCATTAATACTAATTAAAGTAGCTTTTTTTCTCATTATTTTATTATTTATATCTTTAACCTCAAAAGTAACATTATCGCCAGCCTTTTTCCCCGAAATATAAGAAAATAAAGCATCTTTATCTTTCAATTTTTTATTATCTATCTTCAATATCTGATCGCCAATTTTCAAATCAGTTTCTGCTTTTTTATCAACATAAGTAATATAAACTTTATTATTTTCTATTTTATAATCTATAGCAGAATTTTTATATGCAACAAGTAAAGAAATATCGTTAGCCTCTTTAAGCAACATTTTATTACGATAATTTTTCTCTTCAATGGTTTCATTATCAGCTTTAACTTCATCCTCTTTTTCAATATCCCAATCTTTATTAAAAACCGAATATAACAAAGTAGCCGGTGTTGCATGAATTTCTGAAACATAAGCCATATTAAGGCTTCCCTTCATCTTAAATGTAGAATTTATTTTGTTTTTAGTATTTATAAGTCCTCCAGGTGTAGAAATATAAAATGGCAATTCCAATAAAAAGAAAACAAAAAGTAACAAATAAGCAATTGCAATTTTATAATATTCTTTGATAAATTTTTTTATATTTTCATATATTTTATTAAACATATTTATATCCTTTCTATTTTAGAGGTGCAAAAGTGAAAAAAATTACAAGCATATTAATCATGATTATTTTAATATTTATCGGATTTGAAATATTAACAAAATCCGAAAGCATATTAAAAGCAGTTGATTTTTCTTTAAATATTTTTAAAAATAACATTTTTCCATCATTATTTCCTTTTTTTGTATTATCAAACATTTTAATCAAATGTGGCTTACCAGAATTAATGGGCTGTTTATTCAAAAAAATTATGAATAAATTATTTAAAATTAAAGGTATAACATCTTTCATATTTTTTATGAGTATTATCTCAGGAAACCCCGCAAACGCAAAATATACAAAAGAACTTTTATTAGAAGGAAAAATTAATAAATATGAAGCCACTAAAATATTATGCTTCACATCTTTTTCTAATCCACTTTTTATATTAGGAACAGCCTCTATGTTTTTAAATAATAAAGAAGTTGGCATTCTAATTTTAATCTGCCACTATTTAGGAAATTTATTTATAGGATTAGGCATGCGTAAATATCATCCAAGCAAAATTGAAAATGAAAAAATTAGTTTACTTAAAGCTATTAACGAAATGCATCAAAAAAGAATTAGTAACAAAGATAATTTAGGAATTATTATTACTAACTCTTTAATAAGTAGTATTAACACACTACTTTTAATATTAGGTGTTATTACAACATGTTTAGTAATAACAACAATTATAGATAATAATTTAAATTTAAATGACGTCCTACAAAGCATTTTAAACGGTTTTGTTGAAATGACACAAGGCTTAAAATATATAAGCATGCAAAATATACCATTAAAACTAAAATGCGTTTTAACCGTCATGATTTTATCATTTTCTGGTTTTAGTGTGCATCTTCAAATAATGAGTATACTAAGTGACACTGAAATCAAATATTTACCATTTTTATGTGCTAGAATATGTCATGCCTTAATCTCTTCATTACTCATGTATATTTCTTTTGACTTTTTTATAAATTTATAAAAAATAGTAAAATGTTATTTTATATTCATAAGGCTTAGATAAAGAACTATGATTTAATTTTAAATAAATTGATAAATAACAATTATAATCATCAGGATTAACATAAGGATTTAGGCTATAATCTTCTATAACAGTTCCATCTGGTAGATTAAAAACCTGATTTCCAACTGTAACTTTAGCTGGAGTAGTTTCATCTCCCTTATCAATAACAATTTTTGAATTAACAGCTCCGCTAATATTACAAGTATTGTCTAAACAAGAAAGATAAGTTCCATCAGAAGGTAAAGCTGCTTTTATATTCTTAGATATAATACCAAGTTTTTCTTGGATAGCTGTTTTAACAGAAGTTTCTGCAAAAACATCTTTAACTTCAATCAATACTTCAAAAAGAAAAACAGTAATAATCATTGTTAATGCAAAAGATGTAATTAACTCAACAACTGTAAATCCTTTATTATTTTTCATAAGCCGCCCTCCTAACTCCTAATAAATTTCCATTTTTGAGCATTACTCCTATTACAAGTATAACCCCAAACATTTGCGCCACTACTATTTCCAGATGCATCAACACATAAACCATCAATATTTTTAAACTCATAATAATCATTTTCAACATTACTTATATAGTAATGCCCACCATGATAATAATGAAAATTCCAAGTTACAATGTTAGTTTTAGAAGTGCTAGAATTACCAGCAACCCACAAATACTGACTACCATCTACTTGTGATTGAAAATTATAAATAATATTACTATTTTCTATTC
Organism: uncultured Bacilli bacterium; assembly: GCA_934183155.1. Lineage (GTDB taxonomy): Bacteria > Bacillota_I > Bacilli_A > RF39 > UBA660 > Coprosoma. The sequence goes on from CAKPSB010000003.1 coordinate 44,103, forward strand.
TATTAGCCATAACTTTCCACTTTTGAGCACTTGAACTATTACCAGTATACATTTGAACATTAGTTCCGTTTGCAGCAGCTGCTCCATAAACATCAATTTTTAAATTATTATTTAAAGCTGACGCTATACTATAAGTATTAGTTGTCGTTGTAAATTTCTTACTACTATCATATAAAGTTCCACTTATAACTATAATATTATTATATAAAGTATTTTGACTATTTGTATTAGCACTTATATTTATAGAACTACCGCTTATACTAGTCTGACCTCCTTCAATAGTTATACCACCACTTCTAATTTTTTCTGAGCTATAACCATTTTTTAAAGTAACATTATCATCAATATTAAGTATACCATTAGTATATATAAGTGACCCTGTTGCTTGAACACTATTACCATCCAAAACAATATTTTTTAAAGTAAGTGTCCCATTTTCAAAATCAACCATACTTTCATTAACAAAACTAGAACTTCTTATTAAAGAATAAGTTCCATTATAACTAGTTAAAGTTATTTTTTTATTATCTGTTAAAATAAGCTTTTCAGTTATTCCAATATCACTCATCAAATGAATTGTCGCTCCATTTTTAGCACTATCATACGCTTTTTTAATTGAATAGAAAGGATGAGACATAGTACCATCACCATCTAAATCACTTCCAGCAGAAGAAACATAATAATCACTCATAGCAATTTGACTTTCATCCTGTTTTATATGTCTTCCTTCAGAAACTTCTTTAAAATTAGAAGTACTATCAACTAAACTAAATGAATTACTATTACCAGCCACATATGTGTTATTTTGATAATATTTTCTGCCATCAGCATAATAATGCCATACACCTATTTCTTCTAAATTATATTCTTGTCCTAAATCAACCGTAACACATTGATTAACATAATTATCAGAAATTCCATCAACATACTTATCTTCATCATCAATTATTCCATCAACAACAGTACTAAACGTTCCAGTACCATGAACCGAACTAGTAGCAAAATCACCAGTCACATTCTTACCTTTAGCAACGTTTACGCCATCACTAATAGCTTGAATTTCAATCCAATGATTATTACCATTCACTGAATTTCCACCAATACAATTTTTTACATATCTAACATTTTTTATTTTAGCACTATCACTTGTTGGGTTACTACCTAAATAAGAAATTTTTGCCATACCATCTTGACTATTAACACTACCCTGCATATCCGTATTTATAAAATATTTATTTGAAAAATGAATAGTTTGATTTGTATGTACACCACTAATATTTATAGCATTAACCCCAGCATAGCCAGAAATATATGAAGATCCGCCGCCACCACCAGCATGCCATTTGGCACCAGAGCCTCCATAATATCCACTACCGCCGCCGCCACCAACGTGGCCATCGGAATAAGCTGCGCCATTTCCGCCTTTACCAAAACTTCCAGCCGTTCCACCTGTACTATTAGCCTTACCACCTTTAGTTTGATAAGCCTTTAAACCAGCATAAGTATTTGCTACCACATTAGCATAAACCTTTCCATTATTACCAATTAAAGTACCAGCTTCACCACCATGAGCTCCATTAGAATTATTAGACACGCCACCACCACCAGCAGCAACCATAATTCTACTTTTTAAAGAAGTAGCATCATTCCAAGCACCTCCAGTTAATCTAACATCAGTAGCTCCACCACCACCACTTTTCGAAGAACTCCAACCAGTTCCACCACCATTAAAAAGATTTTCTCTAGTACCTGAAGCTCCTACATAAACATATAAATTTTGTCCTCTGTCTAAATAAACTTCTCCTTTAGTATAAGAGCCTAATCCTCCAGAATTGTCACTAGATCCACCTTGTGCACCCCAAAGCTCAATCTTATAATAACCTGGCATCTTCGTATAATATGTCTGAACATCACCTGTATACGTATACTCTTTAGTCTCTAAACTATTATCATATTTTGTATCAATAGCTATTGTTGCAAAAGTTCCATTTTTAAATTTAGCAAACAAACGGCCTTTATTTTTAATTATTTGAGCATCGACTTTACTAATAAAATCTCTTAAATCTTGTTTTAAAACAGCATCTTCTGTTGTTTTAACATAATCTTGAATAACACTTAAATCTGATGAAGTGTAAATTAAAGTTTCTACCCCTGTTTGACTCATAATATTATCACAAAATCCAGTACTTTTAAGACCAATACTATCATTACAAGAACCATTATTATAAACCATTAAATAAGGATTTCCTTTTATATAATTACCAAAAGGTTTATCCTGATTTTTTCTAAAATATTCACCTATTGATCCCAAATCATAAACGCCCTCTACACTATTATAAGCATAACTGTTATTATAATTTATAACCAAATTTCTAAATTGAATAAATAAAAACATTAGAATAGTTAAAACAAACGTTGAAACTACTAATGACTCTGCTAATAAAAAACCCCGATTATTTACTCTTTTCATATTTTTTCTCCTTTGAAGATTGTTTTTATTCTAGAACTATTATATAATATATTTAGGATAAAAGCTAGTCCCAAAAAGAATAAAGGAGCCTGATAAAATGATAAGAAATTTTGATTTTGCAAAAATGCCAATAGTTGATGTAATAAATGAAATATTAACCGATTCATCTAAACGAGGAGCTAGTGATATTCACTTTGATCCATACGAAGAATATCTACTTATTAGAATTAGAATTGATGGTATTTTAATGGATTATGCTAAAGTACCAAATGAATATAGAGATTACCTTGTTACACGAATTAAAACCATTTCTAGAATGAATATTACCGAATCTAGACTACCACAAGATGGAGCCATCAAAGGAAACATTAATGGAATTGACCTAGACTTGCGTGTATCTGCTCTACCTGTTAGTACTGGAGAAAAAATAGTAATTCGTATTTTAGACTACAGCCGTAGTATGGCTGGTTTAGAGGAATTAGGGTTTAATGACGAAAATTATAAAAAAATACTTGAAATGATAAGTGTTCCAAATGGAATCATTTTAGTAACCGGAGCAACTGGTAGTGGTAAAAGTACAACCGTTTACTCAATGCTTCAATATTTAAATACTTCAGCAACAAACATAATCACTGTTGAAGACCCAATTGAAATGGACATAAGAGGAATTAATCAAGTTCAAACGAACTCTAAAATTGGCTTAACATTTGCCACTGCTTTAAGATCTATTTTAAGACAAGATCCAAATATCATCATGATTGGTGAAATACGTGATACTGAAACTGCCAAAATTGCTATTCGTGCTTCTATAACAGGCCACTTAGTTTTATCAACATTACACACCAACACCGCTTTAAACACTATCGAAAGACTTATTGATATGGACGTTCAAAAATACCTATTAGCATCTGCTTTAGAAGGTGTTGTATCTCAAAAATTAGCTCGTCAATTATGCACGCACTGTCGCACACTAAGAAAAACAAGCAATTATGAAAAAATGATTTTCAAAACAGTTTTAGGTAAAGATGTTGAAGAAATATATGATGTTGAAGGCTGTGAACATTGTCACGATGGCTATAAAGGAAGAATTGCCATCCATGAAGTATTAAGAATTGATCAAAACATTCGTGACGCTTTAAGTAACAACGAAAGTAAAGAAAAAATTCGTGAACTTGTCTATGGTAGTGGTAATGTTATTACAATGCTTCAAGATGGTTTACAAAAAGTCATAGAAGGAAAAACTACATTTGAAGAAATATTAAAATTAATTGACCTTGAAGACGATGATAAAATTAGCAGTAATAGTTCGTTAAAAAATTCTATAATGGAAGCAAAAGAAGTTATGACCGCAAAAGAAAAGAAAAATAATGAATCATTAGGCATCAAAGAAGAGAATAAAGAAATCTACTCAGCAGAAGACATTGAAACACTTTAGAACTTTTATAAGTTCTTTTTTTATAAAAAAAATCAGAAAATAAATTTCTGATCTTATTCATATTTAGCAATAGCTTTAGCAACAACGCCTTTTAATTCGCCTTTAGTAACTGCTGTAATTGTTCTTGTTTCACCAGCTTTTAAAGTATCACCAATATTACCTCTTAATGTAATAATAGTATTACCATCTTTATCTTTTAAATCAATATTTACATCATTAATACTACTATCAGTATTTGCTGTATTTGTTACATCAGCTGTAAAAGTACTATAACCGTCCTTTGTAATTAAAGAAATATTAGTAAATTTTAAATTCTCATATACTTCCTCTTTTACAACACCCGCTTTAGTATTTGCTACCATTTCTTTTTTAGTATTCAAAACTAATTTTTCTTTTTTAAAGTTATTTGATAAAGTAATACCAACAGTTAAAGCAATAATAGCGGCTAAAGCAACAATTAAATAATTTTTGTTTTTTTCTACAAATTCAACTACTTGTTTTTTTGAAATATTCTTCATATTCTCCCCTACCTTCTACAATAATTATAAGGGATATCTTTTATAATTTCAATACTATAAATAAATTTTTAATTTATTTATATAAGTTTCACCAAATTTTAATAAAGCTTTAGCCATATTTATAACCTTACTATCAACTTTGTTTTCAAACTTTCCAATATTTTTTGACAATTCTAAATTACCCATAGTTAATCCCTTTATTAACATATCAGCAACACTAGCATCACTATTATCTTCTAATAATTCTTTATTAATACTTATTTTAGACATAGCTTTAGCCATAATATTCACACCTTTAGCATCTAATTTGTGTTTTTTTAATAATTTCTCTGCTTCTAAAGAATATTTTTCATAATTTTTTTTAATTTCAAATAAAATATTTATTATCTTATTATCTTTGTTTTTTAAAGCTTTCAATAAGTTTTCACTGCTTTGCACACCCATATTACAAGTCTGATAAATATAATTTAATAACTCTTCATTTTCATTCATTTTCATCACCCATTTTTATTATGAATAAATTTAAAAAAATTATAACTAAATTTATATTATTATAAAAAAAAGAGCCTTATAGCTCTACATTATGATATACATGTTGAACATCTTCAACTTCATCTAATAAACTTAACATTCTCTCAAAAGTTTCTTTGTCTTCGCCAGTTAAAGTAACTTTTTCTTTTGGAAACATACTTATTTCGTCTAAATCAAATGAAACATCAGGTAATTTAGCCATAATAGCTTCTTTAATATTATTTAAATCATTAGGCTCCCCATAAACAACAACCTCATCATTATCCGTTTCAATATCAACAACATCGACTGATGCTTCTAATAAGGCATCTAAAGCCTCTTCCTCTGAAAGTCCTTTAAAACTTACAAGACATAAATGATCATACATATAACTAACACTACCTTGGTTACCCATTTTTACATGACATTTATTAATTACCGCTCTTACACTAGAAACACTCCTGTTAACATTATCTGTTAAACAACTAACAATAGCTGTTGATCCAGCCGGACCAAAAATTTCATAATTAGCTGAAGTATAAGTTTCATCAGCCCCACTATTTACCTTATCAATTGCTCTATTAATAATATCATTAGGAACTTGTTCCTTCTTAGCCTTTTCAACTAATCTTTTTAAAGTAGGATTACCTTCCAACTCTACACCACCATTACGAGCAGCTTGATATATTTCTCTAGCATACATTGAATATAATTTTGCTTTAGCCGCTCCTGTTTTTTGAATACTTGCTTTTCTTACTTCATATGCTCTTCCCATGTTAAACTTCCCTTCTGCGCTTTCTTTAAAGCATTTTTAGCCGCTTCTTGTTCAGCAGACTTTTTACTATGTGAAACACCAGAACCATACACAATACCATCAATCATTACGTTAACCGTAAATTTAGGATTATGTGAAGGACCTGTCTCACTAATCAAAATATATTCCAAACTCTTTTTATCAGTTTGAACACATTCTTGCAATAAAGATTTATAATCATCAAAGAAATCAACCTCATGATTTTCAATCAAAGGAATAATAAAATTATTAAAAAACTCTTTTACCTTATCTATACCTTGATCTAAATACAACGCTCCTAAAAAAGATTCAAATATATCTGAAACAATAGCCTTATTATATTTTCCTCCATTTTCAGCTTCACCTTTACCAAGCTTTAAATAATTATTTAATCCAAGTTTTTTTGAATATTCATAATTAGCTGTTTCACATACATAATGTGCTCTTATTTTAGTCATCTCACCTTCATCATACTTATTTATCTTATACAAATAATCACTCATTAAAAGTTCTAAAACTGCATCACCCAAAAATTCTAAACGTTCATAACTTTTAACATTATGCTCATTAGAATATGAAGTATGTGAAAATGCTGTATCATATAAACTTATATCATTAGGTTGAATTTTTAATTTTTTAAATAAATCCACTGCAATCACCTTCATAATTATACCATTTATTCAATCACTTTTAAAGTGCAAAATTAAAGAGAGCCTTAACCCTCTTTAATTCTATTTTTTAGCATTTAGTTTTTTGTCTCTATAAACTATAATACCAACACCACCAGCAATAATTACTAAGCCTACACCTAAAATAATTAATGGAACACTAGCAGCAGTATTTGGAACATCAATATTAGTTCCACAATCCCATGCACCATAAAGTGTTAAATTATTATTTAAAGCAGTACCGTCAGTCCATTTACCAGTTAAATCATCTTTAGTAAACCAACCTTTAAATTTGCAATTTTCTTGTCTAGTAGTTAATTCATTTTCTTGATCATATTTAGTACCTTTGTCAAAACAATTAGTACCAGGAGTTGGATCAGTCAAATTTGGATCAGGTTTAACATTACCAACAATAACATAATTAACACAAACTCTTGGCTTATCAACTTTTGCAGTTAACTCAAATGATTTAGATAAATTATCATTGTCAGTATATAAAACTGCTAATCTTTGATAAGAAGAATCACTAGGTTGATAAATATACGCTTTAGTGTTTACACCATTTGCTGAAACAATAACTTTAATAGTAGTAGTTTGACCTAAAGCATTAGCTGGAATTTTAACTTGGAATTTTTCTCCAGCATTAAATGTAGTTTTAGATTGACCTTGAGTATTAGTAATTACTGTACCAGTAGGAGCTCCGCTGACTGCAACATTATAAACTGTTGTACCAGTTAAAGTTGGAGCAATTTCATTTGAAACAAAGTAATTGCCATCATTAGATAAAATCATATTACTATTACTTACATTAACTGATAAAGTTGATGCAGCATTAGCTTTAGCTGTTTTAGCTCCAGCTACTAAAGCCTTAATGTTATCTCTAATGCCATAAGGATCAGCAGAATTAGTAGTAAAATCAGCACTTAAAGCACCAGATTGACCAGTATCAGCTAAATACCACCATAAAGCACCTTGTGTAATAAATCTATCCAAATCATTATTACCTTTGATTGATTTATAAGGATAACCATTTTCTAAGATATATCTAATACCATTATCTGCTTCTTTAACTAAATTAACATTGGTTGTTTTTTCAGGCCATTTTTTTTCTACATCCATACAATAAGCAACTTTGCCATCGTTAGTTCTAAATTTAGCCCATTTATAATTTTCTCCAATATAAGATACCATTACTCCTTCTCTACTAATAGTAGGATTTTTAGGAGCAGCACTTACTGTAGATACACTCGTAACAGTTAAAACTGCTACAAGTAAAAATGTACAAATTATACCATAAAGTTTTTTCATAGTTTTCATAATTATTCCTCCTTACTTTAACGTACCTTTGGCTTTACATCATTAAGATCTTCAACGCCATAAACTTTTTTATTTAATCTTCTCATAATTTCATCAACTTGTTCATCGATAGTCTTATCTTTCTTACTATTTGAAAAAACTACGCTTTCATTATTAATCGTTTTTAGATCATCAACTGACTTATCTTTATCAGTTTTATTCTTTTTTCTTTTTCTTTCAGCTTCAGATAAAGCTGCTGCACCAATACCAGCTAATATTCCAGGCAAAACATTTGCCTCATCACCAGTTTGTGGTAAATTTCCTTGAGGAGTAACTGGAACAGATGGTTGTTCTGGCGTATTAGGAATATCTGGAGTATCAGGAGTGTCAGGCTTTGGCTTATCGCCAGGATTCTCTGGTTCCTTAGGATTGTTATCATCATGAGATGGTTTTAAGCTTGGAGTTGCATCAGGATTTTCTGATGTTTTTTTATTTTCTTCTAATTGATCAGAAACACCTGCAACAGTAGCAACATAGTTCTCACCTTTATATTTAAAAGTATAACTATTGCCATCAACAGTCTCAACATCATAATTTCCAAAATATGAATGTCTAACATCATCTTCCATATTGTCAGTTGGTGCATCTGGTAAAGCTACCAAATTGACTATTGCATCAGCTGGTATTTTACCTTCAGCTTGTAAACGTGAAACTAAATCTTGAAATTGATTATTTGAAAGGCCAACACCGCCTACTGCTAAATAATAAACTCCCTCATCTTGTAAAATAACATATTGATTATCCCCAACAACAATTTTGTTTTCTGAAACAACTTGATCATTTTTATTTTCACTATCTTGAACATTAGTGTTGTTCTGTTCCTTATTTTCAGTACTTTGAGTTAATATAACATTGCCATCTTCATCTTTAATAATTGCTGTGCCATTCTCATCATAATCAACAGAATAACCAGTATCAGCAATTTTGCCAGATTGACCAGTTTTAATAATATTTTCAAAATCATATGCGGTAACATTACCTGATGAAATATCAACACCAGCATCTACTAATTGTTGAGCTAAAACCTCAGGAGCAGGAATATTACCAATTACTATTAATTGTCCATCTTTTTCAATAAGATCATAACCATCAAAGTGTTTTACACTAGACTTTTGAATATTTTCATTAGTTACTTGCTCTTGTGTATTTGAAATATTACTTTCTAAAACATCTTCTACCGTATTTGTTTTAGTGCTTTCAGCTGGAGCAACTTCATCTTGTGTCTCAGCAGGTGTAACTTCAGAAGCGTTTTCAGCTGGAGCAACTTCATCTTGAGTCTCAGCAGGTGTAACTTCAGAAGCGTTTTCAGCTGGAGCAACCTCATCTTGAGTCTCAGCAGGTGTAACTTCAGAAACATTTTCAACTGGAGCAACCTCATCTTGAGTCTCAGCAGGTGTAACTTCAGAAACATTTTCAGCTGGAGCAACCTCATCTTGAGTCTCAGCAGGTGTAACTTCAGAAGCATTTTCAGCTGGAGCAACTTCATCTTGCGTCTCAGCAGGTGTAACTTCAGAAACATCTTCAGCCGGAGCAACATAAGTCTGCTCTAAAGTAGTAGGTGTAGTTGTATCAATAATTGCTGGAGCTTCCTCAGCTAACGCTTTACCAGGACTCATAATAGTAGCTAAAGCTGTCGCAACAGAAAATCCACCAATCAATACTCTATTTCTTTTTTCTCTTAAAAAAGCACGTAATTTTTCAAGAGAACCGCTATTTAAACTAGCTGAATTAAATTTTTCTCTAAATAATTTAAATTTCATAAACATCCCCCGTTTCCAACTAGAAAGATTGTATTAATTCCCTTTCATTTGTGGCATATAATAACACCAAACGTATTATTTGTCAAATTAACACAAAATTATTTTTATTTCTAATAAACTTGTTTAAAAACAACACCTCTAACACAATAAATTATAACAAATTTTAAGACATTTTTCCATACATATTAATATACTTTACAAAAAATCGTAAAATATTTTAATAAAAAATAACTACTGCTTAAATAATTTAAATTTTTACATCTAAATCATAAAATATATACCATAATTTTAACTACTTTTTAAAGTTCTAAATATAACACCAATAACAAATATTAAAAAAGTCTCTCAATATGAAAGACTTACTTAATTATTCTCTTAGAAGTAAAATAAGTAACAAGAAAATAAATACCATAAATTAAAATTATAAAAATTGCTGTTATAATAATTGAAATAATACTCGTAGAAACACTAACAACCGCCAAAACTTTTCTTGCAAATAATATACCAAATATAGAATGAAATACCCCTACAAATAAAGGAATCAAGAAAAATATAAGCGTTTGATCAAATAAAGTTTTATTTATGTTCTCATCACTAGCCCCTATTTTTTTTAAAATAATATATTTTTCTTTATCATCACTAATATCTGATAAAGTTTTTAAAGCTAAAATAGCCGCTGATGTGATTAAAAATATACCACCCAAATAAAATCCAATAAATATCATCATAGCGCCCATTCCTACACAAGAAGTATATATATCAATTTTTGTATTTTGATAATATGAGTCTTGATTTAAATATTCAACATTAATACCCTTTTCAGCTTTTTCTTTATCACCTTTATAATTACCTGTTATATAAATAATGCTTTGTATACTATTTGATAAATTAGTATTATCAGGAACAACAATTAATCCCATATTAGCTTTACTGCCACTCATTTCTATCATTCCTTCAACTACTTTATTATTCTTATTAACATAATCTTTTCCACCAATATTTAACTTTACGCCTTTAGCTAAAGACTCATTATAATATTTTTTTAAAGCTTCATAATCAGTTACTAAAATAAACTCACCATTTTTTAAAGAAAGGCCATCTCTTTTATAAAGATTCATTAATTTATTATAATCAGAAAGCTTAATAACTGGTATACTGCGGGAGCTCATATAACTATTCATATTTCTAAATTTAAAATACTTATATGCAGTCTCATCTGTTAAATAAGTCTTAAAAATAACTCTTTCCTTCAAAAAAACATTTGATTTTTTTAGAAATTCATCAATATTTTTGTTCTCAAGACCTATTATTTGAATATCCGCTGGCGCGCCATAAATTAAATCTTTAGTCAAAGTCTCATTCATACTCCAAACAGACGAAAATAACGTTATTGTTAAAAATAAAAGTATACTAATAATGCTCATTGAAAAAACAGTAGAACTTATTTTACTATCAATTTGCTTTAACGTAAATATATTCAAATCCTTATAATATATTTTTTTATTTTTTTGAAATATTTTTAAAATAAAACCAGAAACACCAAAGAAAAATAAAAATGTGCCGATAATACCAAGTAAAATACTTAAACCAAATAAACCAATATCAAAAGTTTTTCTTAAAGCTAAATAATAAGCATATCCAAGCATAAAAATAGAAACGATAAATATTAAAATGGAAACTAAAGAATTTCTAATTTTAATATTTTCACTTTTTTTAGAAGCGTTTATCAAATTGATTAATTTATATTTAGTAACAACAAAAACATTAAAAATAATAACAATTAAATAAATTATTAAATAATAAATTATTGTTTTAATCATTGCCTTATAAGAAAATACAAATTCAAATTTAGACATATCAACTTCAAACAATTTAGCCACAATAAGTGACATAAATTGTGATAAAAACAAACCTAAAGAAAGTCCAACAAACAAAGAAATAATTCCTATTAAAATAGTTTCTGAAAGTAATATTTTAGAAACATCCTTCTTACTCATTCCCAAAGTTAAATAAATACCAAATTCCTTTTTTCTTTTTTTAATTAAAAAATTAGAAGCATAAATTATCAAAAAGCCTAATATAATAGCCACAAAAATAGAAACTCCAGACAAAAACTGATTCATTAAATCCATAATTTGTTTTTGTGTAGAACTAAGTTTAAGCATAGCCTCCTGACCATCTAAAGCATTAAATACATAAAATATAGCAACCCCTAAAATTAAAGTTAAAAAATATACCGAATAATCTTTAAAACTTTTCTTAATATTTTTTAAAGCCATATTAAAGTGCATCATTCAAATCTCCTCCAAGGACAGTTACAACATCAATTATTTTATCAAAAAACTCTCTTCTACTATCGTCCCCCCTAATTAATTCATTAAAAATCTTACCATCTTTAATAAATAAAATTCTTGAACAATAACTAGCCGTAAAAGCATCATGCGTAACCATCAAAATAGTCGTTTTTAAATCAGCATTAAGTTCATTAATTTTTTCTAAAAGTAATCTAGAAGATTTACTGTCTAAAGCTCCAGTTGGTTCATCCGCTAAAACTAACTTGGGATTAGTAATAAGCGCACGGCAACACGCTACCCTTTGCTTTTGACCACCAGACAATTGATAAGGATATTTATTAATCACATCACTTATACCTAATTTTTTTGAAATTATTTCTATTTTTTTATCTATATTTTTATCCCTTTTAATTGTCAAAGCTAAAGCTATATTTTCATAAGCCGTAAGTGTATCTAATAAATTAAAATCTTGAAAAATAAAACCTAAATCATTTCTTCTAAACTTATTCAAATTCAAACCCTTTAATTTTGTTATATCAATACCATTCAATAAAATATGACCACTTGTAACTTTATCAATCGTTGATATACAGTTAAGCAAAGTTGTTTTACCACTACCAGAAGCACCCATTATACCAACAAATTCACCTTCATAAACATCAAAAGAAATATTATCAATAGCCTTGGTTAAATTATTTTTATTTCCATAATATTTTTCAATGTTTTCCAAGCTTAAAATTTTACCCATTTCCATCACCTCAAAAACATTATATTAAAAAAATATTAATAAAACAATTTATTAATATTACCAAACATTACAATTATGTAAGACTATTATAATGTTTTAACCCCTTATCAGTCACATTATAACCCTCACTAGCTTTAACTATTAAATTACTGTCAAGTAATTTATTAAAAGCCCTAGACCAAGCTTCATCAATAAAAATAGTCTCATCACCAATAACTATTTTTTTATTATTCTTATTTAATGAGCAATTATTTAAAATAGCCTTTTCGAGCAAAAATACACTCTTTTCATTTAACTTAATTTTATTAACATTATCAAGCGAAATAGAAAAATCCATATTATCTAAACTAAATGTAAGTGGATCATTCTCGCCCCTTTTACTTTTGGTAAGCATACCCATAACTATTCATCTCCTCTAATATCATTCGTATATGAATTAATCGGAAAAACTATCTTAACCGTCGTTCCATTATCACTTTTGACAAAAACATTATTATTCAATTTATTACATAATTTTTTAACTAAATAAAGCCCTATTCCCGTCGAATTATATTTTTTTCTACCATTTTTACCAGTAAAACCTTTATCAAATATTCTTGGGAGATCATCTTTATCAATTCCAATACCATTATCTTTAATCACTAAACAAACATCATTTTTATTTAAAACACTATATATTTCAATAATTGGTGCTTCTGCTATATATTTTATACTATTTGACAATATTTGATTAATAATAAATTCCATCCACTTACTATCAGTCTTAACCATCACATCTAAATCATGTATTTCTAACTTTATTTTATTTTCAATAAAATTATTTTTGTTTTTAATTATTACTTTATTAATAATATTTTCTAAATTTACACTTTTAATCAAATAATCTTTTTCAGGGTTATAACTTCTCTCATAAAACAAAATAGTATCAATATAATTTTGAATTTTTAAAGACTCCTCCATTATACTACTTGTTATTCTATTTTTATTATTTTCACACATTAAAGTAATCGCTGAAAGCGGAAGCTTTACCTCATGAACCCAAAGTGTCATAAATTCTTCAAAATCCTTCTGATTATGTTTAAATTTATTAATTTCTTCCAAAGCATATTTATTAATACATCTCAAAATATCTAATAATATTTTACTTTCTAAAAACATCGGTTTAATCATTTCTTGAACTAATAATTTGTTAAAATTCTTATCAACAATACTATATATTTCATCATAAAATCTTTTTTTTAAATTATAATCATATATCAAATAAACAAGAAAAGACAAAACCAATAAAAGTAAAACCATAACTATTAATACTAAATTAGAATTAAAAACAACAAGCAAAAATAAAATCAAAATAAAATTTATCAAATATAAAATAAGAAAAAATAACTTATCCTTTAAATAATCATTTAAATTCATAAAATGATATAACCCCATCCACGTCTAGTTTCAATAACATTTTTTAGACCAATCTCTTCTAATTTTCTTCTAATTCGTGTAATATTTACAGTTAAAGTATTATCATCAACAAACATTTCACTATCCCAAAGATATCTCATTAAATCATCTCTACTAACCACGCAGCCACGATGATTAATTAAATAAGACAATATAGAAAGTTCATTTTTAGTAAGTAATATATTTTTTCCATTATATTCAATCAAACCTTTAAAAAGGTCTATTATCATTCCATTATATTCCAAAAAATTATTTCCACTACTCTTTCTCCTAAGTGCAGCTTCAATATGAGCAATTAAAACTTGCGGATTATAAGGTTTAGTTATAAAATCATCTGCACCATAATTTAAAGATATAACCTCATCCATTTCACTGTTTCTACTAGTTACAACAATAATAGGAATATTTTTACTTTTTCTAACCTCTTTACATAATCTCATTCCATTAATTCCAGGAATATTTATATCCATTAAAATCAAATCAGCATTAGCTTTTAAAATATCATTCAATGTATTTTCAAACTCATCAATAATTAATACTTCAAATCCATTATTTTTCAAAAAACAAGCGAGTTCTTCTCTTATTTTAAATTCATCTTCAATAAGTAATATTTTATACATACCCATCACCAACATAATATTATTTTTTTTTAAATTTTATCTGATCAGCATATTTAAATGCATATGCCATTACTGTATCTACCCCATTAATATAATCTTCTTTTGATTGCTCAACAAATATATCAGGTTTAAAAAACTTTGGAATAGTAACATCTTTTGTAACTTTTAAAGAATAATCTTCCTTAGAAAATGCTGCAACACCAACATTTGGTGCTAAAAAGCAAGTAGAAGAAGCAAACGTATATCCATTATGTTTTATCCACCCACTATTCCCATAACAATTCAGTGGCGTTGAAATTCCAGTTCCAATTGTAATAGCGCCTAATTCTATTAAATTAATAAGAGCATACCTACCACCAGAAAACACTCTATAATCAGTTAAACAAATAAGCTTTTTATTACAATTTTCTAAAAAATCCATTAAACATTTATTAATAGCTGAATTGCCTCCAGTATTACCTCTAATATCAACAATTATAGTATCAATCGATGATAAATCTAACTGTTTCAATTCTTCTACCATATTTTCAATTTTTTCCTTAAATCTATTTTGAACAGAAGAATGAGTAATAACAAGCTTATTACCGGAAATATTAAAAGTACCAGGATTACCAAATAAATATTTTTCTGCATCAAACATTTCGCTTTCCAAATATTGTTCATCCTTTTTGAATTTTTTTACATATATATTACCATTACTATCTTTAAAATTCATAATTAATATATTTGCACCTCTTAATGAAGGCAAACTAAACAACCTTTGTTTATTAAATAATGCTTTTTCAATTTCATATTTTCTTTTTCCTTCAGTTCCATAAGCAATTACATCATCTAATTCATCTATAATAACATCAATTAAAACACCATTAATAGAAACTAAATTTAGCCCCTTCAAATCATCAGGAAAATTAACTATAATCTCTTTGCCAAACATTTTAAAATTAATAGGTATTCTTTGCATAACACTATACTGTGTATGAGCATCTAAAACACCACCCAATCTTTTAATCACGTAGTTCATTAAATAGTTAAAAGAATAATCATCAACTATATTCTGCTCTAAAACAATCTTATCATATATATTATTCAACTCTTCTTCATTAATTTCATGCCAAGGATTAACATGCTTATCCTTATAGAAACTTATAAATAAATCATACATCTTTTTATATTTTTCTGTAATCATAATACCCTCCTATTATCTATATCAGCAAGCATTATAGTCTTATTAATAAATACTTCATCACATATAAATATAACATAAATTTAATGAATATTAACAACAAATTAAAAAATGCTATAATAATACGCCAGAGGTGAGAAAAATGAATGAAAAAAAATTTTTAGAATTTCAAGCAAGAATGAACGCAATGAAAGATGTAATAAGAATATACGATCCAGAAAAATTTGAAGAATTATCTAGTGTAGACTGTTTCTGGGCTCCTGAGACTAGACCATTTAGATATAGCGCATGGGTGCAAGAAAACTATGAAATCAATCCAAATAGCATTGTATCTTTAAAAGTATATTCCCTACTTATGGATATGCCAATTGATCAAGTAAGAGAAAAAATGATTGCTTATACCGAAAAAAACGCTAAAATAAAATAAATTTTAATTCAAAAGCTAAAATAATATGATGACCAAAGTCATCTTTTTTTATTTAAATTTAACTACCCAATATTATTATATAAAACTTATTATCAAAAAACAATTCTCTTCCTAGAATTGTTTTTCTATTAAAAATTGAACACACGTCAAGTAAAATTACACTGTGGTGCATGAGACGAGAGTTGAACTCGCACGAGATTCCTCACTACCCCCTCAAAGTAGCGCGTCTACCATTCCGCCACCCATGCAAAAAGAAAAATTAATTAATTTTTCTACTTAAACACTCTTATAATATCATTATAAGTAATAAATAACATTAAAGCCATTAATAAGAAAAACCCAATAGCATGAACTGTATTTTCAAATTTTGGATCAACAGGCTTACCTTTTATCTTTTCAACTATAACAAATAACAACCTTCCTCCATCAAAAGCTGGAATAGGAAGTAAATTAATAAATCCCACATTTAAACTAAGTAAAGCTGTTAAACTTAAAAGAGATAATATTCCAGCAGAAGAAGCAGAATCAACAATGCTATAAATTCCAACAGGTCCCGCTAAAGAATTAAGTCCTAAATGACCAGTAATTAAATATACAATCATTAAAATCATCTGCCAAATTAAAATAAACGTTTTAGAAAAAGCATAAACTATAGAAGGAATTACTCCTTTTTTAACATTGTCACTAATACCAAATCCATATTTATAAACTTTTTGACCATCTACATTAACCTTTTTAGGAAGTAAAGAAACTGTTTTAATTTCACCATTTCTACTTACTTCTAAAGAAATTTCTTTACCATTGTTTACTTGAAGTTCAAGGGCCAATAAATCATAGCTACTTGCATTTTTACCATTTAATTTTAAAATTTGATCACCTTTTTGTAAACCAGAAGTATAAGCAGGATAATCTTTACTAACATCACTCACTATAACTTTATTTTCTGGAGCACCATTAATCAAAGCTATTACAAAAAAAAGAACGATAGCTAAAATAAAGTTATTCATAATGCCGGCTATTACTGTCATAAATTTTTGGCCAAAGCTTTTAACACAAAACTTTTTATCTTTAGGAACTGACTCATCATCATCAATTTCCTCACCAGCCATTTGTACAAAACCACCAATTGGAATTAATCTAATTGAATATTCAGTTTCATCATTTTTTCTAGTCCATTTAAATATACGAGGACCCATTCCTATTGAAAATTCATAAACATATATTCCTGCCCTTTTAGCAAATATAAAATGTCCAAACTCATGTATTAAAACAATTATCCCTAGTATTAATATAAAATAAATTAAAGTCATAAAATCCCCCTTTTATAAAATATTTATAAAAAACATAAAGCCAAGTAATACAAATATTATACTATCAAGTCTATCTAATATTCCACCATGACCTGGCATCAAATTAGAAAAATCCTTTTTTCCAAAATAACGTTTAATAGCTGAAAATACTAAATCTCCATATTGACCTAAAATAGATAAAAATGTACATATCATAAGCAAAGAAATCTTAGAAAATTCAGGATTAATAACCGTATGATAAAACATTGCACTTATAAATACACCCATAATAGTACCACCAATCATACCTTCTATTGTTTTTTTAGGTGATATTTTTTCTAACAATTTATGCCTGCCAATAAGACAACCAGTAATATAAGCAAATGTATCAGTTATCATTGGAATAAGTAATAAAAATATTAATAAATTTAAACTAACATTTCGAACCAATATCAAAAGTGACATTGATATTGATAAGAAAACAATTCCACCTATTAAATAAAAAGCATCATTAACACTGTATTTTTCTCTTTCATGATATAAAACTGTTGGTATTAAAAACGCCATAAATAAAGCTGATAGTATTCTATAATCTAAGCTAAATACAGATGATGAAATATTTTCATCAACAAGCATAATTAATGTCATAAAAATATATGCTATTAATTGAATAAAAATTGGTAATTGCTTTTTAACAATTTTAATATCTAAAAATTCCTTTAAAGCAAGCATTGAAATAATATAAACCCCAACATTATAAGCCATTCCACCAGTTAATATAAGAGGAATAACAATAGCCAAAGCTACAATTGCACTAATTACTCTTATTTTCATCTTTTATACCTCCAAATCTTCTATCACGTTTAGTATATTCTATGATTGCTTTATCAAATTCATCATTATTAAAATCAGGAAAATAAACTTTTGGAAAATAAAACTCTGCATATGAATTTTGCCACAACATAAAATTACTTAATCTTTCTTCTCCACTTGTTCTAATCATTAAATCAACATCAGGAATGTCTTGATATAAATATTTGTGAAAAACATTCTCATCTAAACTATTTATATCTAATTTACCCTCATCTACATCAGCAACTATTTTTTTAGTAGCATCTATCAACTCAGCTCTAGAGCCATAATTAAAACATATATTAAAAACCTTATCTGTATACTTTTCAGTTTCCTTTTCAATTGTTTCTATAGCTTCTATTACCTTATTTGAAAGTCTATCTCTTCTACCAGAAAAAACCGCATGAATGTTTTCTTTATGACAAAAGTTTAAAATATCGTTTAATTTGCCAGTTAATAAATTCATAATAAAATTTACTTCTTTTTCACTACGCTTAAAATTTTCTGTTGAAAACAAATAAGCACTTACATATTTAATTTTTTTCGAAAAAATATAACTTGTTAATTTTTGCAAATTAATAAATCCAGCTTCATGGCCAGCACTTCTTGACTTACCTTTTTTTAAAGCCCATCTACCATTTCCATCAACGATTAACGCTACATGATTTGGAATTTTCAAATTTGTATAGTCCATTTAACTACCTCACTATCTAACAAATATTATAATATATTTTTAAGGATAAAACAATGAAAATTGTTTTGTTTACTTAATTTCAAAATAAAAACACCTATTTATAGGTGAAATTATGCTTTTTTTATTAATATTTTAAGTTCTTATCCCTATCTAAATAATTTACCATATCTTTTCTATAAACAGCAACACGTCAACCAGTAATATTCCTTATCACCAAAACAGTGAAGAAATATAGCTAAGCCTTTATTATTACCCATTTCGTCTTGCTTTTATTACCTAAATAACATTTATAATATTCTTCAAAAAAAGCGTCATAAAGACGCTATATTAATATGTACTTTTTTCTCATGATTTAAATAACTACTAGCTTGGACAATAGTTCTAATAGCATTTGCTATCATTCCTTTTTTACCAATAACTCGGCCCATATCATCTTCACTAACTAAAACTTCAATAGTTATTAATTCATCATCATCAAAAGCTCTCACTGATACTTCATCAGGATTTTTAACTAAACTTTTTACAAGAAATTCTGTTAAATCACTTAATTTCATAATTATTTACTCTCTTTTTTTTGCTTTGATTCATGAAATTTTTTATTAATTCCTTTTTTATTAAATAAACTTTTTACTGTATCTGTTGGAATAGCTCCATCATTAAGCCATTTTAAAGCAACTTCTTCTTTAATGTTGATTTCTGCAGGATCAACTACTGGATTATATGTACCAACAAGTTCAATATATTTTCCATCTCTTTTTACTCTTGCATCAGCGGCAACAATACGATAAAATGGTTTTCTTTTTGCACCCATTCTTAAAAGTCTTAATTTAACTGCCATAATATCCCTCCATTTCTATCACTAATAATAGCATAAAAAAAAAGTCGTGTCAACCTTTTTTGTATAACATCATTTTACTATTTTTTGAAGATTTTTAATAAAACTTTTACTTTTTAAATAAAGACCTGTATACCTTGAATAATAATCATCTAAAAACAAATTAATTTCGTTCTTACATTTATCACCAATTGCAATTTTAGAAATTTTACTAATATCAACATAATAAAACATTCTAATTAACTTAATCGTTTTTTCACTAACAATTGGTTCACCATTATAACAATTTTGACAAACAAAACCACCTTTATAACTAGAAAGTGTAACAATACCAGCCATACCACCACAAACTGCGCAGCAGTCTAAAACAGGCATAACCCCTAAATATTCCAAATATTTTAATTCCAAAATATTCATAATTACAAGTGGATCAAATTCCTCATTTATTTTAACTAAACCACTAATTAACAAATCAAAAATATTACAATTATTATTCTGTTTAATAACCCCTTCACTTAATTCTAAAATGTAAGCGGCATAACTAATTGCAGCAATATCCTTCTTCAAATTTTTAAAATTATTTAAAACACTTACTTCTTTTAGCTGAGATAACTTATTTTCTTTATAATATACAACAAAAATACCATAAGTTAACTTTGACGATACACTTCTAAGCGGACTTTTTAACACTCGGCATCCTTTACTTATTACCGAAATAAGGCCATACTTTTTAGTAATAATTCCTAAAATTTTACTTGTTTCGCCATAATTAACTTCACTAACAACAATCCCTTCCAGCTTCTCTAAGTTCATTTTTTACCTCTTCTTTATACGCTAAATAATACTCTAATTTACCTGTCATTTTAAATAAATTCCATAAATCTTCTTTTTTCATATTCATTCCCCTTCTATAATTATATTGATACTTTTTTTAAATCTTTATACAAAATATCTTACAATTTAATTATAGCAAAACGAACAAATGTTTACAATGACTATTTTAAAATTTTACACTTATTCAGTAAAGTCATTAAAATTAAATTCAGCTAAATATTTTTCTTTATCACGCCATTTTGAAATTGTTTTAACATACAGTTCCAAATACACCTTCTTATTAAAATATTCTTCCAAATCTTCTCTAGCAAGCATACCTATTTTTTTTATCATAGACCCTCCTTTACCAATAATTATTTTTTTAAGAGAATCACGATCGACAATAATAGCTACATTAATTATTACTTTATCTTTATCTTTAACAAGTTTTTCAACAACACATGTTACTGAATGTGGAACTTCCTGCTTTGTAAGCCAAAGTACTTTTTCTCTAACTAACTCAGCAACCATAAAATTATCAGTTCTATTTGTAATAATACCTTCATCAAAATATTTAACACTATCAGGTAAATAACTTTTTATAACTTTTTTAAATTCATCTACATTTTGTTTTTTTAAAGCAGATACCGGAACAATTTCCACAAATGGATATAAATCTTTATATTCATTTATTTTTAAAAATACCTCATCACTACTTAATCCATCTATTTTATTAATAACTAATATAACCGGTTTATTAATGCTTTTTAACCTTTCAATAACAAACTTATCACCTTTACCTAAACCAGCTTTCGCATCCACTAAAAAACAAATCAAATCAACATCATCTATGCTATAATAAGCACCTTTATTCAATAAATTTCCTAATTTATTAGATGGTTTATGAATTCCTGGAGTATCAACAAAAACTATTTGACTATCTTCATCATTATAAATACCTTGAATAATATTCCTCGTCGTTTGTGGCTTATTCGATGTAATAGCTATTTTTTTATTAACAATAGAATTTAATAATGTACTTTTACCAACATTTGGTCTTCCAATTAAACTAACAAATCCACTTCTCATATTACCCTCCATTAACTTTTAAAAAACAAACAATCCCATAATCTTAGGCAAAAAAATTATAAGTCCTATAACCAATGCTGTAAAACCAAACACTAAAACTGCTCCAGCGGCCGTATCCTTAGCTATTTTTGCAAGCGGATTAATTTGATTAGTAATCAAATCAATAGTTGCCTCTATACTTGTATTAATAAGTTCCGTTGCAATAACAAGTCCAATACTTAAAAATATAGCTACCCACTCTAAAGACGATAATTTAAAATAAATTCCAAATATAATAACCAATATAGTTGCTAAAGTATGAACTAAAATATTTTGTTCATATTTAAAAGCATATTTTAAACCATCAAAAGCATATTTAAAACTTTTAAACAATCTTTTAAATCCTCTTTGCTTAAGTTTATCTCGTGAGACCATAGTCATTTAAAATCAACTCCTGTTTTGAAAACATTATTTTTTCTTCCTCTTTTGTCATATGATCATAACCAAGTAAATGAAGCAACCCATGAATAGTTAAAAAACCCATTTCCCTTTTTAAACTATGTCCATATTCCTTAGCTTGCATCTCCATCCTTGGAACACATATATAAATATCTCCAAGTAATCTGCCAAATTCAAAATGAATATTATCATCACCATCTTCTAAGGCAAAACTTATAACATCAGTAACTCTATCAATACCACGATAGTTTTTGTTAATCTCCTGAATCGTATTTTCATCAACAAATATAACATTAAAATTAACCTTTTCTAAATGCTCATGCTTTAAAGCAAACTCAATTATTTTCTTTTCTTCTTCTAAATCTAACTGCTTATCAGTTTCATTAAACACCTCAAAATTATTCATTAAACTCCTACTCCTATTAAATTAAACATATAAAGTGCCATAATAGCAACCACTAACAAAATCATTATATTATAAACTATTGGATTTTTCAATATAGACGGTAAATGTTCATTAATAACATTTAAAAATTTATAAATATAAAATCCAAATAATCCCCCAATAACATTTAAAATAATATCATCAATATCAAATATTCTTCCTATTAAAAGCTGTATAACCTCAACCGACACCGAAACAAGTAATACCATAAAAAAAGCTGAAATTGGTTTTTTTAAATTTAAATAATATGAAACAAAATAACCATATGGCATAAATAAAATAATATTTCCCAAAACATTTTTTATAAATAATCTACTACCTAAATTATATCTAAAAATCTCTTTAAATGGAACAAAATTAGAAGAAGAATATCCAACATCCTGAAAAGTTACAACATAAAACAAACACAAAACATATATAATAAAAACTAAAGCTAAAAATTCTTTATAAAATACTATTTTTTCTTTATTTTTAATCAAATAAACTATCCTCATACTTATAACAATAACCGCACTAATTAAAATTGTTGGCCAAACTTCTCCAAAAATCTTTAATAAACTTTGTCTAATCATACATAATCACCTAATTTCTTGATAATCAGTAATGTCTTCATATATGGCAAAAAACATCTCTACCTCTACTATACTCTTCTTTACCTTAGTTTTCAAATACTTACTTCGGATAATATACTCATCTTTTTTTAATTTAGCCTTCATCTGCTTTATAGATTCCTTTTTAGCATACCCCAAAACTTCATCAAAAGTTAAAATTTGATTTATATATTTAACCTCTTTTTGATTTTGTCTAACAAATTCTAAAGGAATATTAGGATGCTTTAAAATAACTTTCTCCTTTATTTTTTTATTTTTATATCTATCAAATGTTAATTCAAAATAATGATTTAAAAACTTAATAGCATAAACATTTTTTTCATTTCCTGTTTCTTTAACCGCCTGATAATAAAGTGGATAATCTATCTTTGTAACATACCAAACTTCTGCATAAACCTTTCCATTTGCCCTTACCCTACCAGTAACCTTATTATTAAAAATAAGCTCACCATTTATAATCAAATCCCCTTTCTTAACATAATCATCCATATCCTTAACAATATCACCATCTTCAGCTATCACTTTTTTTATAACCCCAGATTTTTTAGCAATTATATTTCGTAAAGTTGTATCATCTTTTTCTTTTTCAACATGTCGTTCTTGTACTTTAACAACATACTTAGTACCATTACTTTCTATTTCTAACCATTCAATTTTATCAGGATATTTACTTAATATTTTTTCTTTTATTTTAGAAATTTGTTTATAATTTTTTTTAAAAGCATACTTTTTTATACCATTGTTTTTTAATTCCCTATAAACAAGATTCCTAAGGCCTCTATTTGAATGAACAATTTCAATACTAAAAATAATGTTTGTTAAAAAAAACAAACTTAAAAAAGATATAAATAACACAATAATAAGATGTCTACTCTTTCTTAATTTTTTTTCTACTTTAACAAATCCAAAAACATCTATTTCCGTCACTTCATATATACTTTTAATTTTTAAAAGTTTTTGATAATCTTTTTTATAAATGATAATATTTGCTTCATTTGAATTTTTATATTTTAATGATAAAATATCTATTTTATTAGTCCTTAATTTTTTTATAAATCTATTTATGTTTTTACCATTAATTTTTAAAGATATTTTACTTATTAAGATATTCATTTAAATTCAATCCCATTTACTTTACCAAAAATAAGCATTTCATCTTCTAATAATTTAGATATTACTAACTCCTCACCTTTTATAATAACAATTTTTTCTTTATTTCTTATTATAATTTTATTATCATCAAAATGATCAATTTCATCATAATTAACAATATCAACTTTTTTATCAAATATAATCATTTTAAAATCATTTTCTAATATATAATTTTTTAAATTAGTAAACACAAATATCACCCATATAATTTTATGGGTGATATCCTTTAAATATTAAACTAATTTAATAGTTTCATCATAGATATGATATTTATACATTATTTGCATCACCATTTAAATTTTAAAATAATTCAAACAAAAAAAATGTCAAAAAAAATTAGGATATCCTAATTATTTTTTTAACATTTCTGAAATAGTTGTTCCTAATGTCGCTACATCCTGTAAATTAGAAGGAACAATAATCTTTGTTGCTTGTCCATTAGCCATTTGACCTAAAGCTTCAAAACTCTTTAAAGTTAAAACCGAACTGTCAGCCCCAGCCTCTTTCAAATTCTTTATAGCCTCCGCCTCAGCCTGACTTTTTTTAATTATAGCCGCGGCTTCACCTTCAGCTTCCTTAATTTGAGCTTCTTTACTAGCTTCAGCTTCTAATATTAAACTTTCTTTTTTACCTTCTGCAATCAAAACACTAGACTTTTTTTCACCTTCAGCTTGTAATATTTTTTCTCTTCGTTCTCTTTCAGCTCGCATTTGTTTTTCCATAGCTTCTTGTATATCTCTAGGTGGTAAAATATTCTTTACCTCAACCCTATTGATTTTAATTCCCCAAGGATCTGTTGCCTCATCCAAAATAGAACGCATTTTAGAATTAATAATATCCCTAGAAGTCAATGTCTGATCAAGCTCTAACTCCCCAATAATATTACGTAAAGTAGTTGCTGTTAAATTTTCAATTGCATTAATTGGATTTTCAACACCATAGGTATACAATTTAGGATCAGTTACTTGAAAATAAACAACTGTATCAATTTGCATAGTAACATTATCTTTAGTAATAACTGGCTGTGGAGCAAAATCCTTAACTTTTTCTTTTAAACTAATAACAGCCGCTACCCTATCAATAAATGGAATTTTAAAATGAAGTCCATTACTCCATGTCATATAATAAGAACCTAATCTTTCAATAATATAACACTCAGATTGTGGTACAACCTTAATACTAGGAATAAAAACAATTAAAACAATAACTAAAATAGCAATCAAAATATGCATCAATCATCAATCCTTTCAACCTTAATCTTTACACCTTTTATTTCAAGAACTTTTACAATACTATCAACATTAATATTTTTATCAGCAAACGCCGTCCACTTTTTACCATCGACTTTTACCTCACCATCGAAATTCTTTCCAATCTTTTCTGTTACAACACCATTCATACCAATAATACGATCAGCATTAGTTTTTTCTTTGTGAACTTTTATTAATTTAGTTAATAAAGGTCTTGTTGTAATAAATAAAAATACACCTAAAATAACAAAAACACCAAATTGAATAAAATAATTATCAATAAAAGTTGAAATAATCAGTGCAACCAAACCACTAATAACAAACCAAATAGTAGTTAAACTAACTGTAGCTAGTTCAATTAAAATTAAAATAACAATTGTTAAAAGCCACACTAAACATTGTGACATAATATCGCCTCCAACCTAATAAAATTATATCACATTTTTAAAAATAAAAGTACCTCAAAGGTACCTTATCTTATTTTAACAGTTGGTTTTTGTTCTACAGCAGCTGATTGATTATCTACATAATTATCAAATGCAGCATATAATTCCTTTTGTCTTTCAGCAAACTGTTCAGGTGTAAGTTCGGCTTTTCTATCATTTAAAGCGGCCTCTTGCCTAACCCAATAATCCTTATCGTCATCAAACTTACCTATTGGTGAATCATTTTTAGTATCTTTTGCTTGAGAAGAAAAATCAGTACTGTTAATTTCACTAACAAGTTCGTCATCTTTCTCATTAGTCTCTTCATTTGGAGTGTCAAAGATATTTGTTGAAACTTCTACTTTTGGCTCAGAAATAGGTTCTTTTTTCAAATGCTTAGGGCCTTTTTCAGCAGCGGCTTTAACTTCTACTTTTTCACCATCATCCATAAGGGCTTTTTCAGCTTCTGCTTTAGCATAAGCAATAGCAGCTTTTTCTAATTCATCATCACCTTGAAGATTTGACAAATTTTCCATGGTTTGTTTTTTTGCATCATAACGTTCATTTATATTTTCACATTTCTTTTTAGCTTCTTCAATAGCTGAATCAATAGCTGGAATACCTCCAAGTAATTTACAACTTTCTTCAATCTTAGCTAAAGCGTCGGCTTGTGCTTTAAATAAACTATCTTGTCTTCTGACATTAGCTCTTAAATCATTTCTTTGATTAGTAAGTGTATTAATTTTATTTTCTTGCTTTTTAATTTCAGCATCTAAAGCGTCTTTCAAAGCAATATCTTTATCTTCAAGTTCCTTTTTATGTTCAGTTTCTTTTAAAGCAATCTCTTTAGCTTTAACTTGCTCATCACGTTTTGCCGTAAATGCTGTTTCACTTAACATAGTTCTAAATTTATATTTGCTAGGGCTTATACTTTCAGCATAGTTATCTATAACCATTTTATAATTATCAGTGCCTAATTTTTTACCCAAGTTTTCAAGATTAGCATTCCATAAATAAGCTTTTTTATATGCCAAATAATTTTCAAATATAGTTAAATCACCTAAAGCAAATTTAGTAAGCTTTTCAGATTTACCAGTCTCTTCTGCTTTCTTTTTAGCAGCACGGTCTACTACTGTAGCAAATCTTTCCATTTGTGCTGCTTTTTCATTATCATTATGTGAAATGGCAGTAGTTTTTTCATTATCTTGGTTCTTTTTTAACGCCGCCGTCAAATCTATATGTTCTGGTTCAACTGGAACAACATTTTCATTTATAGAAGTGCCAGGATTTACAAAAGCCTTAAGTTCACCGTTTTCTTCTTTTAGTTCTATTTTAGGCTCAGAATTTTGCCTGTTAGTAACCTTTTGAGGCTTAAATTCATCTTCCGCATCCTTTAATGTGCTATAAATTTCTTTAAACCTTTTTTCAAAATCCTCTTTCATATCTGTTGAAACATTAGATAAATCTTTCATAGAACTGTATAACTCGTTAGCATTTTTACGTAAAGACTTATATTCATCTTCTAATGCTTTTTTGTCAATAGAAGTTTTAAAGGTTTCCGCAAAATCACTAGCCTTCTTTTCCATATCAGTTATTTTTTTCTCAAAAGCACCATATTCTTTTTCCATAACTATTATATCTTTAAAGCTAATACCATCTTTAAAATGTGCTATCACACCTCTTTTTACCTTTTTAAAAAATGACTTTATAATAGATTTTTGCTTCGTAGAAATCTTTACAGGATTATCACCTAATCTAACTATTTCTTTCATCTAAATCACTCCTCATTTCTAATTATTTCACGCATTACTTCTTTAACTTCTTTCCATTCATTATCAGGAATTTTATCAAGTTGATAACCGTTTTTAGTTTCACTCAATGTAGAAGCATGAATTGTCTCCATATTTCTATCGTCAACTTCATCAAAAGTATATAAAATATAACTTTTTCCAGTACTTTCAAGTTCAAAACACAATAGTATTTCCGCTTCATTTACTGTCCCATCAGAATTCTTAACTTTAATTTTATCTAAATTTTTAACATCTTCTTTTTCGAGTTTTGCCATGAAAACCCCTCCTATTCTATAAATAATTATAACATAAGCCACATGCTTTAGCAACCACTTTTTAACATTGAATTTACACTTTTAACACTTCTTTTCATCTGAACACGTCAAAAGTTGTTTCATCGCCTTTTTATATTTATTTTTAAGTTCTGCTCTTTGCTTATCATTTAAAGCTTTATAAGGATCTTTTTGTGAATCAACCGTTCCCATAATTAAATCAATAATCTTACCATTCTTAACTATCACTACAGTTGGAAAATATAATCTTTTAATACTGTCATCATTTAATCCCTCATAAACAGAAGCCTTGTCTCCTAATTTTTTTAATAATTTATAATAATTGTTAGTACCAGCCTGTTCTATACTTATCTTACCATCTTTTAAAGATTGAATATCACGGTCATCACGATTGTTCATATAGTATATCTTATCTATTCCAGTTTCACTAGCCGCATCAAATAAAACCGAAACCGCATTACGACACCATGGACATTCAGGAAAACCAAAATAAATAACCCCAGAAGAATTCAATATTTCAAATACTCTAGAATAATCAGCATAAATAATACTTTCTTGGTTTTTAATTTTAACATCTAAATATTTCTTACCAGTATCAGTTTGTTTACCGTTCAAACTTTCATACTCCTTTTTAAACCTATATGCCATTGTCTCTGGTTTAAGTATCACAAAAGAAACAACGCCTATTACTAATACAACAATAAATAAAATCAATTTTTGCTTTTTGCTCACACCTATCACTCCATCCACATATAATAACAAAATAATTATAAAACAGCATTCTAACCATGTCAATAAAAAAAACCGTATAAACGGTTCAATAAACTAAATGGCGGAGTAGAAGGGATTTGAACCCTTGCGCCAGTTACCCGACCTACACCCTTAGCAGGGGCGCCTCTTCAACCTCTTGAGTACTACTCCAAAGTTACGAATATAATTTTACATTAAATATTTTTGTATGTCAATAGTCTTACAAAAGGAAAATTTCATAAAAAAGAAAGCTTTTAACTTTCTTACCTTATTTTACCATCTTTGCAACATTCTTCAAAACAATCTTTAGGGGCCATAGACTCCTTTTTAATAGTCTTTTGAAGTAAATCATTACCCTTTTGTTTATGGTTTTTATTTTTTAAATTCATATGCTACTCCTTTCCTTTAATATTATTTACCATATAAAAAAAGAAATACTAAAAAGTATTATCTAATTTTAATATGAATCTCACGCAATTGTTTTTCCGTTACTTCACTAGGTGCGCCCATCATCATATCTTGAGCATTACTATTAAGTGGAAAAGCAATTACCTCACGAATATTAGGCTCATCTTTTAAAAGCATAATCATTCTATCAATTCCAGGAGCAATTCCTGCATGTGGTGGAGCTCCATAATGAAAAGCCGTATATAAAGATTTAAATCTATTTTTTAACTCTTCCTTAGAATAACCCGCAATTTCAAAAGCCTTTTCCATTATATTAACATCATGATTTCTAACCGCACCAGAAGAAAGCTCAATACCATTACAAACAATATCATATTGATAAGCTAAAATATCTTCTGTTTTTTGATTAAGTAACGCATCCATACCACCTTGTGGCATAGAAAATGGATTATGTGTAAATATATATCTACCTTCATCTTCACTATACTCATACATAGGAAAATCTACAATAAAACAAAAATCAAATCTATTTTTATCAATTAAATCTAATCTTTCACCTAAAGCAGTTCTTATCATACCAGCTTGTGTAGCTGCCGTAAGTTCGTGTTTGTCAGCTATAAAAAACAAAACTGAACCCTTTTTTAAATTAGCTGTCTTTATTAAATCAGCTCGTTCATCATCAGTTAAAAATTTGTCAATAGGTCCCTTAAAAGTCATATCATCTAACACAGATATATACCCAATACCAGGCATACCTATTTTTTTAGCATAATCAACAAGCTCATTAAACCATGAATTAGATTTAGTAGCTATATTATCAACCGCAATACCACGAACAATCGAATGACTAAAAGGTTTAAATGTAGTATTTTTAAAACACTCTGTCAAATCAATTATTTCCAAAGGATTTCTTAAATCAGGTTTATCAGTTCCATATTTAAGCATTGAATCTTTATAAGTAATTCTTCTAAAAGGTTTTGGTGAAACTTCTTTAGAAGAAAATTTAACAAAAGTATTATAAACAACATCTTCAGCCACTTCATAAACATCTTCAGCTGTAGCAAAAGCCATTTCCATATCAAGCTGATAAAATTCCCCTGGTGATCTATCTGCTCTAGCATCTTCATCCCTAAAACAAGGAGCAATTTGATAATATTTATCAAAACCACTTACCATTAGTAATTGTTTAAACTGTTGTGGAGCTTGTGGTAAAGCATAGAATTTACCTTTATATTTTCGAGATGGTACTAAATAATCTCTTGCTCCCTCAGGAGAAGAAGCTGTCAAAATAGGAGTCTGAATTTCAATAAAACCTTTTTCCTCCATTTGATCTCTTAAAAATTTAATAACCTTACTTCTAAAACGAATATTCTCGTGAACTTTAGGATTTCTTAAATCCAAATAACGATATTTAAGTCTAACTTCTTCATTAACATTAGTAGATGTAATAATTTCAAAAGGAAGTTCATTATTAGCTTTGCCCAAAACCTCAAAAGAATCTACTAAAACCTCAATAGTACCTGTAGATATTTTAGGATTATAATTATCCTCATCACGCATTCTTACTTTACCTGATAAGCAAACAGCAGATTCTTTAGTTAATCCGTTAAAAATACTATCATCATTACTTACAATTTGTAATATTCCTGTTTCATCACGAACATCAACAAAAATAACTCCACCATGATCACGAATATTTTCAACAAACCCACAAGCTTTAATTTCCTTGCCAATACTCTCCTCAGATAATTCATTAATATATTGTGTTCTATATTTATTCACAAAATCACCTTTTTTCTATTTCTTTAGCCATAACTTCTCTAGCCATAGAAGGATTAGCTGTTCCTTTTGACTTTTTCATAACTTGACCTACCAAATAATTAACCATTTGCGTTTTACCATTTTTATATTGCAAAATTATATCAGGATTTTCATCCAAAACTTCATTAACTAAATTTTCAATTAAAGAAGAATCAGTTATTTGTTTTAATCCCTTTTCTTTAGCAATTTTCTTTGGACTAATTCCCTTTTCCAAACTTTCTGTAAATACACCCTTAGCTTGTTGCGAAGAAATCTCTTTCATCTCAACCATCTTAATTAATTCAGCTAAATGTTCAGGTGTTAACTTACACTCATCAATACTAATTTCTAATTTGTTTAAAGTTCCAAGTAAATTAGTTGTAATCCAATTAGATGCACTCTTAGCATTGCCACCTAATTCAATAGTTTTTTCAAAAAAATCAGCTACATTCTTTTCTTTAACCAAAATAGTTGCATCATATTCAGAAACACCATAATCTTCCATGTATTGTTTCTTTCTCTCAGAAGCAAGTCTTGGAATACAACTTCTAATTTCCTCAAGCCACTTACTAGAAATTTTAAACTTAGGAATATTAGGCTCAACAAAATACTTATAATCAATAGCATCTACTTTACTACGCATATAAATAGTTGTCCCACTTTCTTCATCCCATCTACGTGTCTGCTGAGGCATTTCATCATATTTTCCGTCTTCTTTTAAATCAATTTGTCTTTGAATTTCATAATTAATAGCATCTCTTACTCCACCAAATGAATTAACATTTTTTATTTCTATTTTAGTACCCCAATTATTAGGATCTGACTCATCTAAATTATCATCCATAATAGAAACATTAACATCACATCTTACTTGGCCTTTTTTACTATCAGCTTCACTTATATTAGCATACTGATAAATACTTCTCATTGTTTCCAAAAAAGCCACAGCTTCATCAGCAGAATGAAAATCAGGCTCAGTAACCAACTCTAAAAGTGGGACACCCGCTCTATTATAATTTATTCTAGAACCAAATGAATAATGATCTGACGATGCCGCATCTTCCTCTAAGTGCAAATTATTTATTCTAACTGTTTTAACTTTGCCATTAACCTCATAATCCAATTTACCATAGCTACCAATAGGAGCTGGTTTAGTTTCTTGTGTTATTTGAAATCCTTTTGGAAGATCAGGATAATAATAATTTTTTCTTTCAAAATATAAATATTCAGGTTGCTTACAATTTAAAATCATACTAGCCATTAAAGATAATCTAACAGCTTCTTTATTAACCGTAGGAAGTGTTCCAGGAAAAGCCATATCTACTGGTCTTATATTTGTATTTGCTCTTTCACTAAAACCATTTTTTGCAGAAGAAAATACTTTAGTTTTAGTATTACTAATTTCACAGTGCATCTCAAGACCAATTAAAACTTTATATCCCATTATTTAACCTCCTTCGCTATCTGATTTTTATATTCCATTGTTTCCTCTAAAGCATAAGCAATATTTAAAACATTTACATCATCATAACATTTACCAGTAATATTAACTCCTACTGGCAAATTAGAAACAAAACCATTTGGAATAGTAATAGAAGGAAAGCCACCAAAATTACCTATTTGTAAATGTTCTTCTAATATAGCTGTATTTTTATCTAAAGCATCCTTTGAGCCTTCTAACTTTTTAGCAGGCCCAGAGCCAACAGGTAAAATAACTGCATCATACTTTTCAAACAACTCATTCCATTTATCTACAAGTAATCTTCTTACCCTTTGAGCATTATGAAAATATCTATCTTTATTTTGAGCTTGAAGAACATATGAACCAATTACAAATCTCCTCTTAATAAGTGGTGAAAAACCTAACGTACGATAATTTTTCATTTCAGAAGCCCACTTATCTCCATCAGCCCTTGGTCCAAAAATAAAGCCCGTTAAATTACTCATATTACTTGTAGCCTCTGCACAAGATATAACAACATATACAGAAGCCGAAGCGTTTAACAATTTGCTGTCAACTGATACTTCTTCTACATCCATACCAAGTTTTCTGCAATTTTCAACCGTCTTCATAAAATTAGCCAAATGTTCTTTTAATTCATCATCCGCATGCGGATAATTATTTATATCACAAATTTCCTTAATATAACAAAGTTTTTTTCCAGAAACATTTCCATCAATAGAAGAATATAAATGAATATTTTCAGAATCCCAACTTGTCATATCATATTTATCTATTCCCTTCATACCATCTACTACAATAGCCGCATCTTTAACACACCTCGTAAGTGCACCACAATGATCCAAACTACTAGCAAATGGAAAAAGGCCATAACGCGAGATCATACCATAAGTTGGTTTATAACCAACAATACCACAATAGGCAGCCGGTTTTCTTATAGAATCACCTGTATCACTACCTGTTGCATAAGGATAAACACCAGCCGCTACTGCCGCCGCTGAACCAGCTGAAGAACCAGCACACATTCTCGTTCTATCCCATGGATTTGTTACTATACCAGTGTGTCCCGTTGTTCCTGTTCCACCCATTCCAAATTCATCTAAAACAGTTTTATTAACAGCAACAGCCCCATGATCAGTTAAATTTTGAATAGAAGTAGCTGTAAAAAATGGAACATAATCTCTTAAAGTATTAGATGAACCCGTAGATAAAATACCCTTAGTAGAATAATTATCTTTTATTCCATAAGGAATTCCAGAAAGCAAATCTGAAGTAACTGTAGCCTCTTTAGCATCATCCATAATAGTCACAAATGCATTACATTCATCTTGAACAGCATGTGACTTTTCTAAAGATTCTTTTATTAACTGCTTACTAGTCACTTCACCTTTTATTAAAGCCTCATGAATTTCTTCAATTGTTTTATTCATATAACTCATATTATCCCACCATCCTTGGTACTTGAACTTCACCATCAGCTGTTGAATCATCACAATTTTCTAACAAATCAGTAATAGCAACAGACTCTTCGGGAACATCCTCACGAAGCTCATATTCAAAATTATCAAGTGTATGTGTCATAGGTTCCACCTTCTCGATACCAGGTATTTCATTAATTAAATCAATATTTTGATCAATAATTTCAAACTCATCCAAAACCATTTTATTCTCTTCTTCTGTAAGACCAATTAGTAATTTATCCGCATAATCGTCTACCATTTCTTTAGTAAATTTTTGCATAATCTCGCCTCCATAATTTTATATAACAAAAAAAAGATGGCGCCCAATGTAGGACTCGAACCTACGACCCAACGGTTAACAGCCGTTTGCTCTACCAACTGAGCTAATTGGGCAAATAAGTGGCGCCTGATGTAGGACTCGAACCTACGACCCAACGGTTAACAGCCGTTTGCTCTACCGACTGAGCTAATCAGGCAAATAAAGTGGCGCTCAATGTAGGACTCGAACCTACGACCCAACGGTTAACAGCCGTTTGCTCTACCGACTGAGCTAATTGAGCATATGGCGCCTGATGTAGGACTCGAACCTACGACCCAACGGTTAACAGCCGTTTGCTCTACCAACTGAGCTAATCAGGCAAATAAAGTTACAAAAAACAGTTACACATCCATTAAGGACGAATAACTGCAATTCGCGGTACCACCTTATTTATCACTTAATGTGATCACTCTATAGTTTCCATCTTTGAAACATATAATATGGTAACGGATTACAGCCGACTTAATCTACTTAAAATTCGATAAGTAACTCCATGGTGTTATTCATATAAGACTTATTACTAATTTCCATCATCATAGCTTTCTTTAAATAGTCTCTTATATTACTTGTCCATTTCAAAGTATTTTATAAAATAATTAATTACAAAATTAAAACAAATCTGTTCAATTTCATACATCCCTAAAACATTAATAAATATATCATTTATTATTATATGTGTCAATAGTGTTTTTTTACTTTTTTCACTTTCTAATGTTTTTATCATATAAATTTTTAAATAAATTTATTACCATTTTTTGTTAACCATATTATATGTTTTATCAAACAACAAAGAAATTTGTGAAGCAATGATCTTGTCTTCAATTAAACTTTCAAGAATATTATTATTACCTACTAGATTAAAAAACTTATGAAACTTCCATATAGGCATTTATCTAACTGTATAATTATTATATTTATATTATCTAATAACTAACTTTTTGCCTTATAAAACAAAAAAAGTCTTGAAAACAAGACTAAAATTCATAATTGGTGACCTGTACGGGATTTGAACCCATGAATGTATGCGTGAAAGGCATATGTGTTAACCGCTTCACCAACAGGCCAAAACAAAATGGTGGGCCTGGTAGGACTTGAACCTACGACCCCACGCTTATCAAGCGTGTGCTCTAACCAACTGAGCTACAGGCCCATTTGTCATATGACTTTTTAAGTATACATTATTTTAATAATTTTGACAAGTATTTTTTTTACTTTTTATACATATTTTTAAAAAAACAATTAAAAAAAGTAAAAAACTATTATAAAATAGTTTTAATTTACATTATTTATCTTTATATTTTTATCATACATTCTAACAATATCACTATATTTAGTATATAATCTTTGATAATCATTATTAAATGAAAAGTTCATCTGACTAAATGGAATCACTTTAAAATCATACCACTTGCTAGACTTTTTATAATAATTATAAAGTAATTCATTATTTAAATTTTCTAATTTAATAGAAGATTTTCCATTTTTCACCGTTTTTATAACATCAACTGAACTCATAAGCTCAACCATAGTATTATAATCACTATTAGTACTTTGAGCTGAAATAAAATTACCAAGTGAATAAATTACCAATGTGTTATTAACATAATCTATTGGTTCTACCACATGTGGATGTGTACCTATAATAATATCCACGCCTAAATTAGATAAATATAAAGCTTGCCTTTTTTGTTCCTCTGTTGGTACCGATCTATATTCAGTCCCCCAATGCATAGAAACAATCAATAAATCCGTCTTATCTCTCACCTTTAAAATATCCTGTTTAGCTTTTTCATCACTATATAAATTAACTAAATAATCCTTACCATCAGGAACTTTTATACCATTTGTTCCATAAGTATAAGCAAGCATAGTATATTTAATTCCGTTTTTCTCTTTTATTTTAACCTCATCAGCATCATTTTGACTACAATAACTTCCAGCCCATAAAACGTCTTTATGTTTATTCCAATAATCACAAGCATGCTGAACACCATTAACGCCTCTATCTAAAGTATGATTATTCGCTAATGAAACCAAATTAAAACCCATACTAAGCATTTCATCGCCAAATTCTTGTGGTGAATTAAAACATGGATAATCTGAAAGACCTATATCAGTTCCTCCCAAAATACTTTCTTGATTATAAAAAGCTAAATCATATTTTTTAACAATAGGTCGAATATATTCTAACTGCCTAGAAAAATCATATTCACTACCCGTATAAGCATCATTATAAACCGAGCTATGTAAAAGAGCATCACCAACCATAACTAATGATAACCTACTTTGTTTTTGTTTAACTTCTGTTACCTTTTTGCCATCTTTATAATTTACAGGCTTCTTTTTTTCTTTAAACTCTATAAAAAATAAACCTAAAACAAATATAAATATAAGTAAAATTAATTTACCAAATTTACAACGTCGCATAACTAATTACAACTACCCCCAAGAGAATTTACATAATTTTTCAAGGCCAACTTACCTTCTTCATTTGTTGTACTACTAGTAAAATAAGTTCCATTTATTTCATCAACTTCAGCCATACTTTGTTTTTTACCATTTAAAACAAACGAAGAAACAATCCCATCTTTTAAAGTAAAAACAGCTTTTTCCCCCCTTACTACACAATTAACTTCTTCCCCCTTACTACATCCTGTTAAAACAAATAATATAGTTATAACAAATAATATTTTTTTCATAAACTTCTCCTCTTTTCATGAAACATAAAACTAACGCATATAGTAAAACATATAACTTTATAAATCAATTATAACCCGATTTAAATAGTTTGACAATTATTATTTAAATATATATACTAATATTAAGTTTTGTGAGGTAAATATAATGAAGAAAAAAGAAGTTTTTGCTGAAGGAATATGTTTAAAAAAAGCCTTTTGGGTATTTTTAATAGGCTGTATCTTTGGCGTTCTAATGGAAACCATTGTTTGCTACTTTCAATTTGGCGTAATAGAAAGTAGAAAAGGACTTATATATGGACCACTTAATCCTGTATATGGCTTTGGAGCAACTATATTTTTCATTTTTCTAGTTAAATATAAAAATCCCATTAAAGTTTTTTTCGGGGGCATGTTTCTAGGTGGCGGTTTTGAATATATGTGTTCTCTCCTTCAAGAAAAAATATTTGGAACAACATCTTGGAACTACCATAATCAACCATTTAACATTCAAGGAAGAACTAGTTTATTTTTAATGATATGCTGGGGCCTTATTGCTCTACTATTTGTATTTATTATATATCCAGCCACCTCAAAATATATTGAAAAAATCCCCATTAAAATAGGTAATCTTTTAACCATTGTTTTAGGAATATTTGTTATATGGGACTGTGCGATATCCGCCTTAGCTTGCTATAGGCAAAGTGAAAGAGCCATCGGCATTAAAGCCGAAAATAATGTTGAAACATATCTAGATAAGCATTATCCCGATAAAAGACTTAATGAAATATATCCACACGCAAAAAGACGAAAATAATCGTCTTTTTTATTAATTTCCACTTAAAACTATTTTAACAATATTTTCACCTACATCTTCACCCTCTTTAATACTTTGCTCCACAACATTACCATAACCTTCAATTTCATATTTATATCCCAGCGTCTGCATTATATAAATAGCCTCACTTCTAGTATAGCCAATAAGATTTGGCATCTTACCTTCGAATGAATTTGTAAATAGAAAAACTTTATCATAAGATAAAACTTTATCACCTTTATTAGGATATTGATTTATTATCTTATTACCATTACCAATTACAACAGTTTTTATATTATTTGTCTCCAACATACTTTTAATAGCAGAAGTTTCTTTATTAATATAAGAATCTAATTTCAAAGAAGTTACACTACTACTATTTTTTTGTGTATCAAACATATTTTTATATTTAGCAATATTTTTCATTAAATTATTAATAGAATCACTAAGGACCCTAGAACTACCAACATTTGGTTTTTTTACAGCAGCATAAATGATAACTTCCGGATTATCTTTTGGATACATACCCGCAAATGAATAAATATAATCATTTGAGCCATGCAAATAACCACCAGTTTTAGCATTATATATCTGTGAAGTACCAGTTTTGCCAATAACATCAAATCCATCTATATGATAAGCCTTACCAGTTGTTGCTCCATCAGTATTATTTACAACATTATTCATAAGTTCTTTTATTTTTGAAACAGTTGACTTTTTAACTAGCTGAGCAGATTTTTCTACTTTTCTTTTATATACCGTTTTTCCAGTATTTGGATCTACTATTTTAGAAACAACATGTGGTGTCAACTCTTGACCATCATTAGCAATCATTGATAATGCTTTCAAATGCTGAATAGGTGTTGTATTTATACCTTGACCAAAAGCCGCGTTTGCCACTTCCACTGGATATTTAAATCCTAAATTACCAGTCTGCTCCCTAGATAAATCAATACCACTAGACTTACCAAAGCCATACTTTTTAAAACAATTTTTCATCTCATCTTTATCAATAAAATGATTTATCATGCTTGAAACACCAACATTTGAAGAATATTCAAATCCTTTATCATAACTAATAGTTCCCCATCCAGTATTATTCCAATCCTTAATTACCGCATCAGCTACTTCAATACTACCAGATTTAAATGTTTCATCACCATTATATGTTCCTTTATCAATAGCACACATATATGTATATATTTTCATCGTTGATCCAGGTTCAAAAGCATTTGATACTAAAGGATTTTCATAACTAGTAATATCTCTCAAATTAGGATTAAAAGAAGGCGAAGAACTACTCGCTAAAATATCACCAGTTTTAGCGTCCATAACCGCTATAAATGACCATTCAGGATTATATTCACTACTAATATTTTGAATTTCTGTTTCCGTAAACCTTTGAACTGTCGAATCAATTGTTAAATATATATTTTTACCATCCAAAGCCTTAATTCTTTTTTCCTTCGTATCAGGAATCTTATAACCAAATCTATCTTGCTGATACATAAGATAACCATCAGTACCTTTTAACTCATCATTAAATTTAGCTTCTATTCCTAATTCACCGTCAATTGAACTAACCGTTTTACCATTTTTATCAACTTCCTCATTAGTTTTAGCATAACCCAAAATATAAGAAGCAAAATTACCATTAGGATAATATCTCTTATAATTTTCTTCAAAATCAATTCCAGGAAGATTTAATTTTTCAATTTCGCTTTTTTTCATCTCCGTAATATTTTTTCCAATATTACCAAATTCTACCTGATACTTATTATTGTTTTTACCTTTTTGTAAAACATCCCTTATCTTATTTTCATCAGCCTCCAAAACTGAAGCCAAAGCTTTAGCTGTCATATCTATATCTTTAACATGATTAATATTTTTTCCCTTACTTCTTCCAGCATCCAAATAAGCAATCAAAGTATAAGACGTAACATTATGCGCTAAAACATTACCACTCATATCATAAATAGTACCCCTATTAGCAGTCAAAACCTTTGATATTGTATTACGATTAGCCGCAAAAGTCTTCATATTTCTACCATTTATAGTTGGTGAAATAGCTAAATAACAATACCGACCAAATAAAACAAAAATTAAAAACAAAAAAACAAGAAATATTTTTCTTGGAGCTTTCCATTCCATGTTTTTCTGTTTTCCTTTAGCCACAAAATCACCTCTAGCCTATTTATCTATCACGATTATATTATCATTATTATACGCTAAGCCCATTTCTTTGACAACTTTTTGTACATTTTCAAACGATGTTAACTCATTAACCTTCATTGTTAAACTTTCATTTTTCTTTTGTTGTTTATCTATATTATATTTCATCTGTTCAATATTCATTTTCATTTCACTTATTGAAGCTCCACAAAAAATTTTAAGACTAAGTGTTAAAAACAAAGCAATAGTAGCATAAAAATATAGCATTTTTTCACCCTTAGTTACTTTATTCTTTTTCTTTCTTGCCATATTAGTAGCTCCTTTCTATTACTCTAAGTCTCGCACTTCTCGAGCGCGGATTTCTATTTATCTCCTCTTTTGAAGGCGAAATATTTGCAACAACTTTATATTTAGGCCTATATTCAAGCGGAACAACTGGTAAGTCCTTAAAAACATCAGGTACCTTACTTACCTCATTAAAAATCCTTTTACATATTTTATCTTCTAAAGAATGAAAAGTAATAACACATATCCGGCCATTAATACCAACTAAATCTAAAGCATCTTTTAAAGCTTTTTCAAACACATTCAATTCATCGTTAACTTCAATTCTAATAGCTTGAAAAACTCTTCTTGCTGGATGAGATAATCTTCTATACTTCTCTGGTACATTATTCTTAATAATTTCCGTTAATTCCAAAGTCGTTTCAATAGGCTTTAATTGTCTTTCCTTTTCTATAGCTCTAGCAATACTTGTAGCGTACCTCTCCTCACCATATTCTTTAAAAATTTTTACTAGCTTTTCGTAAGGATACGTATTAACAACTTCTTTTGCCGTTAATTTTTGGTTTTGATTCATTCGCATATCAAGTAAAGCATCTTTGTGAAAACTAAAGCCTCTATCAGCCTCATCAAGTTGTGGTGAAGAAACACCCAAATCAAAAAGTATACCATCTACAACATTTACTCTTTTATTTATCTCATTTTTCAAATTCACAAAATTAGTATTTATTATTTCATAATTGTCGCTTATTTTTTTTAACCTTTCATCAGCTACTTTAATAGCCTCTTTATCTTGATCAAAGGCATATAAAAAACCGTTTTTTATCTTTTTCAAAATATGACTACTATGTCCAGCATAACCAAGTGTACAATCAACAACTACGCTGTTATCATTTAAATTTAAGTATTTAATACTTTCAGTCAGCAAAACACTTTCATGCATATTCCTTTCCTCCTAATCTTGTGAAAACAAATTATCAGCCAAATTTGAAAAATTATTTTCATTGGTCTGAACAAAATTATTCCATCTATCATCATTCCAAATTTCTAATCTATCTCCAACCCCAATTACTACACATTGTTTAGTCAAATCAGCATACTTTTGAAGTGGTGCGGAAATATTAATTCTACCTTGTTTATCAAAATCTAAATTAATAGCTCCTGACAAGAGAAATCTCATAAAATTTCTAGCATCTTTAACATTTGGAAGACTTTGATATTTTTTAATAATTTCCTCCCATGTTTGTTTTTTATAAATAAATAAACAACCATCCAAACCTCTAGTTACAATAAAATCATTACCTAATGCTTCACGCACTTTAGCAGGAATAGTTAAGCGACCTTTATCGTCAATTTTCTGATGATATTCACCCATAAACATATTTCTTCACCCACTTTTCCCCACTTATCTTCACTTTATACCAACATTCTACTATGTAGCCTAAAAAAAGTAAAGAGATTTTTATGTATTTATTTGTTTAAGCGTTTTATTTACACGAAAAAAGTCAACTAATTAGTT
The DNA here is from genome assembly GCA_934183155.1 of uncultured Bacilli bacterium. Classification (GTDB taxonomy): domain Bacteria; phylum Bacillota_I; class Bacilli_A; order RF39; family UBA660; genus Coprosoma. The sequence continues at coordinate 85,980 of CAKPSB010000003.1, forward strand.
GACATTATTTCATTTGTTTTGCGACTTCTTCAGCAAAGTTTTCTTCTCTTTTTTCCATTCCTTCGCCTACTTCAAATCTGTACATAGCAGTTACTTTACCACCATTATTTTTAACATAGGTTTTAACATTAACATCACTATCTTTAACAAATGGTTGTTCTTCTAAACAAATTTCCTTAAAGAATTTTTGAACACGACCAGCAACCATTTTTTCAGCTATTTCTGCTGGTTTTCCTTCATTCATAGCTTGTTCTTTTAAAACAGTTTTTTCTTTTTCAACAACATCTGCTGGAACATCTTCTTCGCTTACATAACTAGGTCTCATAGCCGCAGCATGCATAGCAACATCTTTAGCAACATTACTGTCTACTCCATCAGCTACAATTAATACTGCAATTTTACCACCCATATGAATATATTCGCCAAAACTTTCATTATCATTTTTAACAACTTTAGCAAATCTTCTTAGTGATAACTTTTCACCAATCTTAGCAGTTTTAGCAACTATCAAATCATTAATAGTTCCATCTTCATAAGGTAATGCTAAAACATCTTCAACAGTCTTTGCATTACTTTTAATAATTGCTTGTAAACAAGCTTGAACAAGTTCCTTAAACTCTACATTTTTAGCAACAAAATCAGTTTCAGAATTCATCTCCAAAATAGCTGCTTCGTTACCATTTGTAAGAATTGCAGCAACTCCTTCTGCAGCAATTCTATCAGCTTTTTTAGCAGCTTTTGAAATGCCCTTTTCTCTTAACCAATCAATAGCTTCTTCAATATTACCATTACAAGCTTCTAGAGCCTTTTTACAATCAAGCATTCCAGCTCCAGTTTTTTCTCTCAAGTCTTTTACTAAACTTGCACTTACCATAACAATCTCTCCTTTTATAATAAAAAGGTGATTTAATCACCTTTATTAACTACTTTAAAGCTTCAATCAAGTCAGCTTTTTTCATAGTAGAATATCCTTTAATATCTTTAGCTTTTGCTAAATCACGAAGTTCAGCAACTGTCTTAGAACTTAAATCCTCATTATCGGCTTTTTTTACTTCTGATTTAACTTCAGCTACAGGTTTTTCTTCTTTTTTACGATTATCTACTCTGTCAGATGATTTATTAAAATTTCTTTTATCTTTACGATCAAATTTTGGTTTTCTATCTTCTTTACGTTTAACTGTCTCTAAGGCTTTTTTCATAATATCTTCGCCTTTTTCATCTTTACGTGTTTCTGAAGTATAATCAACTATTTTGCCACCATTAGCTTCAACAATAGCATTAGCCATAACACCAGTAATTAATTTAACAGCTCTAATAGCATCATCATTACCAGGTATAACATAGTCAACCATATCAGGATCACAATTAGTATCAACAATACCAAATACTGGAATATTTAAGATTCTTGCTTCTCTAATAGCAATTTCTTCTTTAGATGGATCAACAATAAACATTGCTTGTGGTAATTTATACATATCTCTAATACCACATAATAATTTATTTAATTTATCATATTCTTTTTTAATATGAACAACTTCTTTTTTTGGAAGTAAATCAAAAGTTCCATCTTTTTCCATTTTTTCGATTTGTTCTAATCTTTTAACTCTTCTTCTTATAGTTTTAAAGTTAGTTAAAGTTCCACCTAACCATCTTTCATTAACATAATAAGATTCGCTTCTTAATGCTTCTTCTTTAACAGCTTCTTGGGCTTGTTTTCTAGTACCAACAAATAAAACCTTTCCACCATTAGCAGCAATTTCCTTTAAAGCAGCATAAGCTTCTTCAATTTTTTTTGCAGTTTTTTGTAAATCGATAATATAAATATCATCTCTTGCAGTAAAGATGTATTCCTTCATTTTAGGATTCCATCTTTTTGTTTGGTGTCCAAAATGTACACCAGCTTCTAATAAATAACTCATAGACACAACGGCCATACAACATTCCTCCTTTTGTTATTTTCCTCTGAATACTTCAAAATTATTCCACCAATAGGCACTAGGAATAAAAATTCATATTCATGTAATTTAAAAAAGCCAATAATATTATAGCATATTTATTCAATAATACAAGTAATTAAAAACACTTTTTAACATTTAACAAACATAAAATTTAAGTTCGGCTTATATAAGTATTATTTTTTTTATAAACATCTGCTGAGCCATCGGTTACTTTACGTTCACTATTTGATTGACTGCTTTCAACATTATCAGTAATCGTATCTTTATTTTTATCAGCACTTGATAAACTATCTAAAACGCCATATAAGCCAGCCAATTTTTGTCTGTCAGTTGTACTAAGACTCTGTACTTCCCATTTTCCACTTTTATATTTTAAATCAAAATCAATATCATACTCAGTATATTTTTTAACCTCTTTCATTTTATCTAATCTAAATTGAACAAACGTATAATTTTCAGCAAATAAAGCAGCATGGGCCGAATAATAAGCATTAGCACTATTAATTTCACTAGCATAATTCTTTACAGTAATATGTACTGGGACAATAGCGTCATTACCACTTATCTTTGCCTTAGACACTTTATACTCCATAGAATCATAATGTTCCCTCATAAATTCTATATATTCACTTTTTTCTTCTTCAGTAAACTCTACATTCTCTGTAAGTAATTTATTTAGCTCAACATTACCTGATCTATATTTTTTTAAATACAAATTTACAGAATCCGAAGGATTAATTGTATATTTATATACAACCATGAAACCTAAAAATAATAAAACAAAAACAACAAAAAATATAATTTTTTTCATACTACGCCAAGAAAAATATCTTGACCCACACCTCACTTTCATAAATATCTTACCTACCAATATTATACCAGCAAATTTAATTTTTGTATCAAAAAAGCTGAATCATTAATTCAACCATCTTATTGAAGCTTTGTAATAGTCAAAGTAGCATTAGTACTACCATTAAAAGAAAGTGCCGTTTCATTTAAAGATGAAACTTTTAATTTAAGAATATCATTAGCCGACAAAGCAGCAATCACTACATTACTAACATTACCAATAAAATCTTGAGTCCACTCTGCACTTATAACGCTTCCAGGAACAAGTCCATCATTAGCTGTAACTTTCACGGTTAAAGTAGCATTATTGCTAGGAGCTCCACTTAAATAATATGATATCAAATAAAAAGCAGATTCATCAATTTTAATACCATTTTCAACATATTCAGCATTAAACGCTGGACCACTTGTATTAAAAGGAATAACGGCCTCCACATTTTGTGATATTTGAAGTTGCTGTTGCTGATTTAAAAAACGAAAAGCATATACTGGTGAGATTGCATCGCCTTTAGGTCCAGCCGGTCCGGCCGGTCCAGTTGGACCAACCTCGCCTTTAGGTCCAGCCGGTCCCATATCCCCTTTAGGAATATAAAACGATAAATGATGAACCCAATTTTCAAAATCATCTAACACCTGTGCCTCTTCACCAGCCTCAAGTGTTGTTGTCTCATCAATCGAAATATGTTCAGTTCTTCCAATTTCTCCAGGCAAACCCCTAGGCCCCATTTCTCCTTGTGGGCCAATATCACCCTTAACTCCTTTAGGTATTTTAAAATTTAATATAACATCTTTATTTGTTCCAACATTCGTAACTACCGCATCAAGCCCTGCCTCAATAGTTTCTGTTGTTCCAACATCTACAGTTGTTGGTCCATTTTCACCTTTAGGGCCAGTCGGTCCAATATCACCTTTAAGGCCAGCCGGTCCCATATCACCTTTAAGGCCAGTCGGTCCCATATCACCTTTAGGTCCCGTAGGACCTTGAACATAACAATATTTTCTTTTTTGATTTTCTTTCTCAATTTTTTTCTTTAACTCATCATAATTATTAAATACACACTTCTTTTCATTCATAAATATTTCCTCCAATACATTTTATGCTTTAATAAGCTAAACATTTATGAATAAACAAAAAAACAACGAAAACGTTGTTTTTATAGAAGTGTTAATATACCACATACTAATAAAACTAGTAACAAGGTAATTAAAACGAACTTCCAGATATATTTAATCCACTCTTTATAAGAGACATCAAATAAACTTAATCCAGCAATCAACACAACACTTGTAGGGAAAATCATCATACCAATTGCGTATACAGATTGAATAAGTAAACCAGCAATTGATAATGAAGATGCTCCAAAACCAGCAACAAATGGTTGAAGACTTGCAAGTAAATAGTATAAATCATTAAAGAAGAAACTTCCTAATAATGCTGATAAACCAGTTGTTAAAACATTAAAGCCATCAGTCAAGCCAAATAGTTTAGCATTTATTGTATCAACTAAAGTACCAGTTCCATTATAAGATGCTTGATACAAAATAGATAAAATAACACTTGCTAAAGCTGCATAAATAGCCGTTGGAAGCCACTTCTTAACACCAGCAATAAAGCTTTCAACATAATCATTAAAATTAACTTTATAAATCCAAGCAATAATACCAGAAGTGATAATTAAAGCTCCAGTAAATTCAACATTACTCCAATATCCTAATTGAGATATACCACTTAATAAATTATCGAAAATTTTAAAGTCTTTAATTTTTACGCCCATAATTGCTGTGTGCATATCATTAAACACGTCAATACCAAATGAATAATACCAATTATACATTCCTACTAAACAAACAATTAACATAAGAACAAAAATAATAACAAATGGTACAGCACTAACCTTAGATTTTTCAGAAACTTTTTTAACTGATTTAGTTACAGCTAATGCTTTTGTTGTTTTCTTAGTAACTTTTTTAGTTGTTTTCTTAGCAGTAGTTTTACTTGATTTCTTTGCAGGTTGTGATTCTTTTTTAGCTGATGATTTTACAGCTTTTTTAGAAGTTTTAGCACTTTTTTGAGACTTAACTTCTACCTCATCCTTAACCACTTTAGCAGCCTTAAGTTCTTTTTCATCTTTAACCACTTTAGCTTCTTTTTTAACAGCTCTTTTACTAGTAGTTAAAACAACAAAAATTAAAGCAACAGTTAAAATAATTAATAAAATAATTTTAGCTACAATTTGATTGCTCATGCTTAAAGATAAAATGTTTTTAGTATAACCTGTAATATTAAAACCATAAGTAGATGCAATTGAGCCAACTAAAAGGCTACCTACAGTTGATGCTAATACTGTCACTTTATCATAATTCATAGCAAAAAGAACAGCCGCAAACAAAGGAACAAGTACAAATAATGGAATAACAAGACCAGTTAATGAAGATAAAACTGTAAATAAAACAGCAGTTAAAATTAAAAAGCCTTTTTCATGTCCATTAAAAGATACCTTCATTTTTTCAGTAACTTTTTCTAAAGCTCCGGTTTTTTCCATAACTCCATAAAAGCCACCAATAGTTGCAAATACTACACCGTATAAAACAAATGTAATAAATGATTGTACAGGTGCATTAAATAAATCAATTAAACCAACAGGATCAATACCTTTAGTTGATAATTGTCCATTTGAATATGTACCTACTGGAATAAGCCAACTTAATACAGCAAAAATTAAGAATGATATTCCAATTGCTTTAAGTAAATTTCGTTTCACTTTTCTTACCTCCCAGTAGCATTATATCAAAAAAACCTTATAATATAAAGTTTTTTTTAATAATTTAGTACTTTTTTATCACAAAATATGATAAATTCAAAAATAAAGATAAAAGCAAAAAAGCAATATAATATTAATCAATTTTAATTTTAGAGAGATTTCTATTAAAAATTTCTACAATTACCAATAAAAATACATATATTTTCAAAAATATTATATTTTAATTTTTTTAATCTTTTTCAAATAAAATATTAATACAACTAGCCCCAAACTCAAAATAATATATAATATTTGTTCCCTTATAAAACAAAATAAATCAAATTTTAACTTTTTCTTAAGAAAAACACTCTGCTTATTGATTAATTTATTTTTATAATATATCCTAAGCACGCCTAGTTTTTCATTCTTCTTAGTAAAAGAAGAAACCTCTTTTAAACCATCAAATTCATATTTTATATTTTTTTTATCATAATTACTTGGCAAATACATAAACACATCATCACTAGGGTACAACTTTATTGTTTTCTCTTTTGTATACCTACTTCTAATCTCACCAAAACTTACCTTCTTATCAACAATCTTCCAATTAGCATAATTATCTATATAATAATCATATATTTCTTTAGCGTCCAAAAGATGATGAGGAAGTTTTTTATCATAAACAGCTCCACAAGTTACAAGCATATAATTCACGCCATTTGCTTTAGCAATAGATGCCAAACAAAGCCCAGCTCCATCAGTCGTCCCAGTTTTACCACCTAAAACATACGGAATATCTATATTATATTTAATAGCATTTTTTTTAATTGTACTTTTAAAAGTAACCTGTCCATCTGTAGTAGTATAACTTCCAGCAGTAATAATTTTCTTAAACTCCGAATTTTCCAAACATTTTTTAAATACAACTGAAACATCATCAACTGTTGAATAATTATTATCATCATCTAATCCAATAACATTACTAAAATGTGTGTTTTTTAATTTCAATTCACTAGCCTTTTTATTCATTAAATCTATAAAGCTACTCAAATTACCACTAACACCTCTAGCAAGTCCCATCGCCGCATCAGCTCCAGATGGTAACAATAATCCATAAAGTAAATCCTTATAAGTTAAAACTTCTCCAACTTTAAATCCCGCGGTAACAACATTAGCTTCTTTTAACCCATTAAAATCAGAATTTGTTAATACAACCTGTTTATTTAAATCTGATATATTATCCAATGTAACCAAAGCCGTCATTAATTTAGTTAAACTAGCAATCATTATTTTATTATTAGAATTTTGTTCATATAAAATTTCACCATTATCTAAATTATATAAAATAACATTTTTTGAACTAATATCAAAAGCACCAACAGGTAAAATAAATATCAAAAACGATAAAATAAATAAAATAATTTTCTTCATACAATCCCCTCACTAAAATTGTAACAAAATTTCCATAAAAAGTCTTTACTTTAAATATTATAATTATTTACATATATGCTATAATTATAGTATTAATGCTTCATGGAGGTGACAAAATTGAATAATTTTATTTATTCCAACACAAACAAAAGATATCATACCTTAGACTATTTTTACAAACAAAAATTCAACTGCAAAGTATGCAAAATAAGTTTAAATGCAGGATTTACATGTCCAAACATTGATGGAACTCTATCCAAAAATGGTTGCATCTACTGTTCAAAAACGGGATCCGGTGAATATGGTGGCAATCCAAATGATGATTTAGAAAAACAATTTAATAGCATCAAAAAAATCATGAACAAAAAATGGCCTAATAGCAAATACATAGGTTATTTTCAAGCAAGAACCAACACATATGCACCAGTCAACATTTTAAAAAACAAATATGAAAAAATTTTAAACTTAGATAATGTAGTTGGCCTCTCTATTGCTACACGCCCCGATGCCATCAGCGATGAATGTTTAGAATATTTAAAAAAGCTTAATAAAAAAACCTTCTTAACCATTGAGCTTGGTCTACAAACAATACATGAAAAAACCAGTAAATTAATAAATAGATGTCATGATTTAGCTTGCTTTGAAAACATGGTCAAAAAATTACAAGAAAATCATATTTTTACCGTTGTACATATAATCAATGGTCTACCTTATGAAACCAAAGAAATGATGATAGAAACAGTAAAATATTTAAACAGTTTAAATATAGATGGTATTAAAATTCACATGCTTTCAATTTTAAAAAATACACCTTTAGAAAAACTATATAAAATAAAACCATTTGAAATTTTAACAGAAGAGCAATACATTGATATTGTAACCACACAATTAGAATATTTAAATCCCAAAATTGTCATTCAAAGATTAACCACAGACCCTGTTAAAAATGACTTAATTGCTCCTCTGTGGACAGTCAAAAAAATAGATATTTTAAATTCAATTGATAAAAAAATGGCTAAAGAAAATATCTACCAAGGTGATAAATTATAAAACATAAGAAAGCACCTATAATTAAAGGAACTATAATGGAATACATTACCCACTTCCATTTTATAGCTTCCTTTTTTATTGTCATAATAGTTGTTAAACAAGGAAAATGAAATAATGAAAATATTATTACACATATAGCCGTAAGTGAAGTCCAACCATTATTTATAAATAAAGTTTTTAAAACATTCATATTTGATATATCCTCAATAACATTTAACTGCATATACCCCATAATCATTATCGGTATAACAATTTCATTAGCTGGAAGTCCTAAAATAAAAGCAAGTAAAATAACACCATCTAATCCAAAAAATCTACCCAAAGGATCAAAAAAATTAGACAAAATTTTCAAAATACTTAAACCATCAATATATGTATTTGATAAAAACCAAATTATACACCCTGCTGGTATAGATGCAAATATAGCTTTCTTAAGAATAAACCATACCCGATTATAAAGTGAATAAACTAACGTCTTAATTATTTGTGGCCTTCTATATGAAGGAAGCTCTAAAGTAAACAAAGTTCCTTCTCCTTTTAAAATAGTTTTAGATAAAATTTTAGAAACAATAAACGTCATAAATATAGCAAGTAATATAAAAAATGCTAAATATACTGGTTTAAAAATATTATTAGTAGTTAAAAACATAGTAATCATCGATATTATTAAAGGAAATCTTCCGTTACAAGGAATAAAACAATTAGTTAAAATTGAAATTAATCTTTCCTTTTTTGAATCAATTATTCTACTACCTAAAACTCCAACAGCATTACATCCAACCCCCATTGCCATCGTTAAAGACTGTTTACCACACGATGAGCATTTTTCAAAAGCACCATCTAAATTAAAAGCAATTCTCGGTAAAAAACCAAAATCTTCTAAAAAAGTAAACAACGGGAAAAAAATTATCATAGGTGGCAACATAACTGCCACAACCCACGCCGTTATTCGATAAATTCCATATATAAGAAAATTAGCAAAAGAAAATGGTAAAAAGCTATTAAAAAAATTAAACAAATCATCTTCATGATTAAAAAATAAATTATATAAAAAATCAGATGGATAATTAGATAAACTAATAGTTATCCATAAAACTAAAAATAAAAGTAATAACATAATAGGAATAGCCGTTATCTTACTAGTTAATATTTTATCAAAATAATTTTGATATTTCATATAATTTTTATCATTAAATACAATAATTTCTTTAGAAATCAACGCTGCTTTTTCATTAATAGTTTCCATAACAATTGTTTCAATATCACCTACTGAAAAAATACTCTTTTTAAATAAATCTTCTTTCAATTTATTCATCTCTAAATTATTCAATAAATTAGTTTTATGTTTTAAATCAAAAGATTTTATAAAATGTTTATCATTCTCTAAAAATCTTAAAATAACATCATCCTTATTAACATCATTAGGAATATACTTAGTAAATTTGTCTATCTCTTTTTTTAAAAATTCATCATAATTTAATTTTAAAAAAGACTTTCCCTTAATACTATTTAAACAATCTAATAATCTATTTATATCACTTTTTTTCTTAGCTGTAATACCAACAACAGGAATACCCAATAACTCTTCCAATTTGTTTAAATCAATATTTATTTTCTTTTTTCTAGCCTCATCCATCAAATTAACACAAAGCATAGCCTTATTAGTTATCTGTAAAACCTCTATAACTAAATTTAAATTTCTTTCCAAAGCACTCGCATCACAAACAATAACCAAAGCATCATAATCATTAAAATAAATAAAATCTCTAGTCACTTCTTCTTCTTTAGAATGAGCAAATAATGAATATGTTCCAGGTAAATCAATAAATTCATATTTAACACCATTATATTTTTTATACCCCACTGCTTTTTCAACTGTTTTTCCAGTCCAATTACCAGTATGTTGATGCATATTTGTAAGCCCATTAAAAATAGTACTTTTACCAACATTTGGATTACCCACTAAACCAATTTTCATACAATCACCTAATTTAGTATATGTTTAACTAAACAAGGCGTTAAAAAAAATGCATAATTATGCATTTAATTAATTTGATATGGTTCTGCCTCCGTTCCCCTTCCTGATAAAGTGATATCAGAAGAAAGATAGAAAACAGGAGCTACGCCGTAACTGTTGTACGCGTTGTTGCCGCTCAGGGAGCCGCCACCGCCCACAAGGAACACGCCGCTAACGTAGGAGATAGAGTAAGGCGCGATTGTCCATGAATTTTTTCTTGCTGCAGGTCCTGCGAATATCCAGTTATGCGTAGCACTGTTATTAGAACATGATGAATTTCTATAATATGCATTTACACTATCACAGGCTGAATTGGTACTTGCTTTCACATAATCACTTAGATTTATTAACCCTACTTTACCTTTCCATTTATATGTTACCTCCTGCGTTATTGTATTTGATAAATTTGTTTCATCATATTTAGCTACGCCAACGTTAAACATATGTGAAACTATTAAATTTTGAACACTACTACTTAAACTATTATACCAATCATTATTTAGATACGTATTCAAATAAGCTTCTTTTTCTGGTAAATTATAAAGTGTTCCACCAACTTCTTTTGGCATTTGAGTTACATTATTTCCATTTGTATCAAGCATAGTTGTTTTACTTCCCCATACTTTACAGCCGACCGTTGAAGTACAATAATCTGTACTATTGGTAGAAAATCTAGCAGTTTGTTCATCAAAAACTTTACTACCAATCCTACCATTCTTTATTACTTTGAGTGTGTTATCACTTTCAACTGATATTATTCTATATGTATCACTACCTAATGTAATATAGTTATTAGGATTTGCCCCTCTATAAATATATCTTCCTGCTTCAGTAGTATCAGCATATAACCCATCTCCAGTTGTTACAACATTTTCTTTAAGCTTATCAGCCGCTAATGATGTTGAAGGTGTTACAGTAGAAGATGATTTTTGAACATAATCTAATGTTACTTTTAATGTACTTGTTAAATTTTTCGGTTGTGAAGCTATGGCTTGATTATATGTTACTTTTACAAGCATATGTGCTTTTGCTCCCACAAGCAGACTATCACCCTCTTTTATACCTGATGTTTCAAATAAAATAGCTGAATTATTTGTATCTGTTTTTGTTATTGTCTTTAAAGTAGCATCAATACTACCTTTATTTTCTACAGTTACATCATAAGTTATAGAATCTCCTGGTGATACCAAATTAGTATTAAATGTAGCGGTTGTTTTTGTATATGTTGGAGCGCTTCCATTAGTAGCACTACCAATTACATTTGTACTTTCTATATTAGTAATTTCTACATCCCAACTACTAGTTACACTTGATGTTCCACTTATTTTAAGTTGACTTGAAAAAGCCGCATATCCTACTGCCATTATTAAAACTATAACGCTAAGTCCTAATATAATATAATTTTTTTGTGCTCTATTCATTCGCATATTTACCCTCCATATTGTATTACCATTATATCAGTTATTTAAATAAAAATATAGATTTCCTAAAACTTCTGCAAATAAAAAAGCTAAATTTTTTTACTTAGTTAAAAAATATTATGTTATTATTTAAATTTAAAAACCTTTATTTAATTTGATATGGTTCTGCCTCCGTTCCTTTTCCTGATAAAGTGATATCAGAAGAAAGATAGAAAACAGGAGCTACGCCTAAACCGGAGAGTGGAACAGTAGAATCGAGGTTGCCAGACGCTCTCACCATGAACACTCGATTCATAAAAACCTTAATGTTAAGCGCGATTGTCCACGAATAGCCTCTTGCCACAGGTCCCGCAAACACCCAATTATGTGTCTCACTGTTATCATAACATGATGAATTACTATAATATGCATTTACACTATCACAGGCTGAATTGGTACTAGCTTTCACATAATCACTAGGATTCATTAACCCTACTTTACCTTCCCATTTATATGTTGCCTCCTGCGCTATTGTATTTGATAAACTAGTTTCATCAATATTAATTCCTCCTACATTAAATAAATGAGTTTCTATTTTCGATTTAATATTGTTATCTAGTAAATTATACCAATCATTATTTAAATATGTATTTAATGTTGCTTCTTTCTCTGGTAAATTATAAAGTGTTCCACCAACTTCTCTTGGCATTTGAGTTACATTATTTCCATTTGTATCAAGCATAGTTGTTTTACTTCCCCATACTTTACAACCACCATATTTATCAAGTTCAGAACCATAGCAATAATCCGTACTTGTAGTAAAAAATCTAGCAGTTTGTTCATCAAACTCTTTACTCCCAATACTACCATTTTTTATTACCTTAAGTGTATTATCACTTTCAACTGATATAATTCTATATGTATCTGTACCTAATTTAATATAATTATTTGGATTTACCCCTCTATAAATATATCTTCCCTCTTCAGTAGTATCAGCATATAAACCATCTCCAGTTGTTACAACATTTTCTTTAAGCTTATCAGCCGCTCTTTCTTCCATAACAACATCTTTTTTTTCTTTCGAACATACCATTTTATTTGGATTAATAGTTTTATCCTCTTTACTATTAATTGTAGAACAATAATAATTACCAAATTGTAAAGCACTTGCAATTATTTTTCCATCTTTATCAATTACTACAGTTCCTGATTTTGCTCTTTCACCACTTACAGTTATTTTCGCACTTCCAACTTTTTCATCGCCAGAGCCAAATGTTATTGGTGTTCCTAAAGTATAAAGTTCATTTTCACCAGAGCTAGTTTGATCTTTTGAATAGGCTAATCTCGCAGCAGCTATTGTTCCCCATGCTTTATCTTTTGCCGAATTTAATCTTGCTCCTTCAATTACATTTAATATTACTGGTGTAGTAATAACAGCTATTATTGCTAGTATTACTATAACCGCTAAAAGTTCAATTAAGGTAAAACCTTTTTTATTCATATACATCGCTCCTACTATATAAAGTATATCCAAAAAGTAAATAAAAAGCAATTAATATTACAAAAAAAGGATATTTCTATCCTCTATCAATAAACCAATTAGCTGAAACATCACAACTATTACTAGATGGTGCTGGCATTGGTTTATCCATTTTAATTAAAACCGGTACATGAAAAGCACTACCAAAGCCTATACAATTACCGGGCTGTAAAATTCTAAGTCTCTTTACAATATCATTGGTAATATTTGGAACCATATCTTTAATATATTGAATATCTCTTGGATGTAACATTTTAAAAATCAAAAAATTATTACACTGCGAAATACAAGTTTCTGATAAATCTGATGGTCTTTGAGAAATAAGTCCTAACAAAACACCATACTTTCTTCCTTCTTTAGCAATACGTTCAAAAATATTATAACCTAATAATTTAACATCATTATCATTTTGAACATACCTATGTGCTTCTTCTAATATTATATGAAATGGAAGTGATGCTCTTTTTTCTAAATTTTTAGCATAATCAAATAATAATTTTGAATAAATTTTAGTTATTATTTTAGCAAATCTGTCATCAACATAATTAATATTAAAGTTAATTATCTGAGCCTTTCGTCCATTTGGTGCCATAAGTAAATCTTTTATATATTCATCTCTTGTAACATATTTATCACACGCAAAATACTTTGCATACTCACCATTAAGTAAACTATGAAGACGAACTTTTAAAACATTACATTCATCATACACTTTATCACTATTTAAAGCGCCCTCAGAAAGCAAAGCAAAATCTAAAGCCAACTTTAAATCATCAAGAGTATATTTAAATGAACCATCTGGTAAAGTAAGTGAAATACTATTATCCAAAAATGACTGCATAAAATTAGTTATTAATTCAATTTCTCTTATTTTTCCAGAAGCATCAATAATTAAACATTGCTTTAAACTTCTAACATATCCTGGCTGATATATTTGAGTATCTAAATTCAAATCTTTCGTTTTATAAGTTGATAAAACCGAAAATATTTGGTCCCTTATTTGTGCAGCATTATGCCCACTTGATAAAATATCAAGTATTACTCTAGCAATAATATCATTTTTTTGTTTAATAACTTCTTTTTCATCTTGAGCAAAAACACTAACAAGTTTCAAAGCTTTTTCAATTATAGGAAGTTGAGTTGGAGATTCAGCATCCAATAAAAGTGCAATATCATCAGTAGTAAGTAACCAAAGAGGAATTTTTAAAATTTCCGTATCCCCTAATTTAGTATTAGTTGTATAAGCTTTAAAACTAACCTCAGGAACTTTTTTACTTATATCTTTAAAAGCACTATGATACTCACCATAAGCATCAAATATAAAAATACTAGCACGATAAGCAACAGTTCTTTGCTTATCAAATATACTTTGAAGTAATTTAGCTACCCCCCAAGATTTACCAGAACCAGTGGAGCCAAACACCGCAAAATGACTAGCAAAAAAAGAATTAATATCAAAACCTATTTTAACACCAGAATAAATAGGACTCTCACCAATTAAAACATCCTTTTTTTCTTGATAATCAGATACACTTATAATCATAGGTATTTTTTCTTTAGAAATTAGCTTTACAACTGCTCCAAAAGACGGCTTTCTAATAACACCAAAAACAAACTCATCGTTGACTATTTCACCAACTAAATTCACATAGGCAATTCCATTTTTAATATCAGCAATCTCGCCAACTAACATTTTATCATTATCTTCCATAACAACATGTAAATTAATTAAGCTTTGAAATTTATCCAAATCAATACTTAACTTCAACAAAACTGTATCTTCTTCAATTCCAATTATAGTTCCTAGCATATTATCACCTATATTAATTTTAACACAGAAAGAAAAAAATCAAACAATTAATGTTTGATTAAATAATCTACATTATCTAATAGATGTAAAGTTATCATTGAATCTTTTTTAAATTTAATAAAACCCAATCCTTTAACAATTAAAACTTCATTTCTTTTAATTTTTATTTCATATTTTTTTAAATCACAAAATTTATCTTTATACAATCTTTGAATTTTTAAATTATTTGACATATAAATAATAACATCAGTTTCATTAAAAAAATCAATTCGCATAAACTGCTCAAAAAGAAGACTTTGCCTACCTTTTATTTGATATATAATTGGTCTTATCTGTTTTACTGGCATTATCTTTTTTAAATTATCTTTATCCAACAAAAGCATTAAACTACCACTATCTAAAATTCCTGGTGTATCTATAATTGTCAAATCAGCATTTATTCTATTACTAACAAGGTTCAAAGTAGTTGAAGGAAGATTACTAACCGTAAGCTCACCATTACCACTTCCATAATTCTTAATTAATTTATTTATTAAAGTTGACTTACCAGCATTAGTAAATCCAACTACATAAACATTATTGCTCTTTTTATATTTTAATATTTTATGATAAAGTTCATCAAAATTATAATTATTTTTACTCGAAACAACAAGCTTGTCAATAAAAGATCCTTTTACTTGACTAAGCAACTTATCCTCACTAATATCCCTAGGTAATAAATCAGCTTTAGTCATAACAAACATAGTCGGACTTTTAAAATGTATATTTTCTATATTATATAAATTTAAAAAATCTGAAACAAATAAAATCAAATCATCATTTTTATCAATTTCATTAATTTTTTTTTGATAATCCTTAAAAGGCATTTTTACATATTTGTTATAATGAGTAATTTCAAAACAACGCCTACAAAATATACTATTTTCATTTTGTACATATCCTTCTTTATTCTCATCGGTAGTCTGTAAAAAAGCCCCACAACCAACACATTTATTCATAATATCTTCCTTGACAAAATAAATCATTAGCTTGAAGCTTTTTCATTATTCTTCTTTCAAAATAACGATTTATTTTAGTTAAAACAAAATCTTTATTACTAATAGGAACAATCAAAATAGTAGTAATACCAACTTTATTACCAACTTTAATATCTGTCATCATCTGATCACCAACAATAGCAACCTCATTTTCCGTATAATTATATTCTTTCAATAATTTTTTTAATTTACCAGTAAAAGGTTTTCTTGCATTAGCCACTCCATCAACGCCAAAATAATTCTTAAAGTTCTTTAAACGTAATTTAGGACTATTTGTAAAAAGGATAACTTTAAAACCTTTCTGCTTTAAACTTACAAATAAATCTTTAGCTTTTTTAATAGGCTCACTACTTAAAGGAGAAACAACCGTATTATCTAAATCAAACAAAATACATTTAATTCCTCTATTCAAAAGAGATGAATAATCAATTGTATAAATACTTTTTTGATAAATATCAGGTAAATATTCTTCCATAATATCCCTCCTAATCATAACCTAATTTTAGCACATTCATTGAACTATCTTCAAGCGAATTAAACAAAAAAGGTAATATTAATCTAATTTCATATTACCCATAATCATATCCTTAACATTTCTCATAAATAAATTAATAAAATTTGCTTTATGTATATCATTAGAAACAGTTAAATTAATTGTTTTAATTGCTTTGTTATTCATCTTAATATACATTTTACCAACTATATCACCAGTTTTTAATGGAGCCCTTAATGTATCTACTTTTATATCATAATCAATATTTTTTAATTTTTCACTTTTCTTTTCTACAACCACAGCTTTATCTTTAGGAATTACTTCAGCATATTTACTTTTCCCATTTTCAACCTTATATAAACCTATTTTTTTATTTTTAAGTAAATCAATACTTTTATATTGAGCAAAAGCATAATCAAGCATTTCACTTATTTCTTTATTTCTTATTTTACTAGTTTTCTGTCCCATAACAACCGCAATAATCCGCATACCATCATGTTTCGCCGTAGCCGTCATACAATAGCCGGCTCCTCGAGTAAAACCAGTTTTTAATCCATCAACACCATCTTTAAATCTTACTAATTTATTAGTATTCACAAGCCATATCTTACGATCAGTATTTTCTCTTAAATATGTTTCATAAATACTTGTATATTTTAAAACATCTTTATGTTTAACAAGCTCTTTAGCTATTAATGCCATATCCCTACTAGAAGAATAGTGATCAGCCGTATCCAAACCATGAGGATTTTTAAAATTAGTATTTTTTAATCCAAGCTGTTTAGCTCTTTTATTCATCATATTTATAAAATTATTTTCATTTCCAGCAACAGCCTCAGATAAAGCAACCACAGCATCATTACCCGAAGCAATTGCTACACCTTTAAACAAATCACGAACAGTCATTTTTTCACCAGTTTCCAGCAAAATTTGACTACCACCCATCTTAGAAGCATTCTCACTAACAGTAACATTTTGATTCCACTTAATCACTCCATGATCAATTGCTTCAATAATAATTAACATACTCATCAATTTTGTCATTGAAGCCGGCGGAAGCTTTTCATCAGCGTTTTTTTCAAACAAAACCTTCCCCGTATCAGCCTCTAACAAAATAGCACTTTTAGCACTTTCAGCTAAAGGAATTTCATCTGCCTTAACACATACAGGCATAATTAAAATTATAAAAAAACAAATAATTAATTTTTTCATATTACCACCTAATAAATGGTATGTTTATGAAACCTTTTTATACAATAAAACTGCTATCATCAGCAGTTTTGTTTCACAAAATTATACGAATATTGTTTTTTTGAATCATTATATTTTATTCTAACAACCCCACACAATCTTGAACCATCTTTAGGATCTTGAAGTAAAGATGAATCAAGAAAACCATCATCAGACAACTTATCAATACTTACATCATATGAACTATCATCAAGTGGCATCTTATCATCATTTACCACGCCCCATTTTTCAGCAGCTTTCTCTATTGTTGATATTTGAGTATTTGAAAGTGATGACTTTGTTTTATTAATAGTTCCAATAACATTTATAACAATTAAAGTAGCAATTATTCCCAAAATACATATAACAGCCAGTAACTCAATTAAAGTAAAACCTTTTCTCATTGAGGACACCCCGAAGGAAATGTATATGTATATTTTATTTTATTACCACGTTCCGTACATATCAAAACACAAACAGCATCTAAATCACTTCCATCAGAGGGTAATTTTACATTCTCATCCAAATAACCATATTCTTGAAGATCCTTCACTGTAATACCTTTACATTTCGCATTATCAAAAACATATTTATTATCACTAACCCAATTTTGAGCCGCCAAAATAATACTATTTTTTGTACTATCATCCGCATCTTTTTCGCTTTTCTTTATACTGCTCGTTACACCAGGAATAATAATCAATAAAATAGCTGATAAAATAACAATAGTACCCAAAAGTTCAATCAAAGTAAACCCTTTATTCTTCATCATTCAAATCCTCTTCAATTCTAAGTAATTCATTATATTTTCCAGTTCTATCAACTCTAGACAAAGAGCCTGTTTTTATCTGTCCCAAAGAAAGGCCAACTGCTAAATCAGCAATAGATGTATCTTCAGTCTCCCCACTTCTGTGAGAAATAATTGTATTAAAACCATTTTGTTTTGCTAAATTAATTGTCTCGAAAGTTTCAGTTATTGTACCAATTTGATTCATTTTAATTAAAATAGCGTTACCAGCGTGCATATCAATTCCCTTTTGTAAATATTTTTTATTAGTAACAAATAAATCATCTCCAACAAGTTGAAGTCTATCTCCATACTTTTCAGTCATTTTTCTAAAGCCAGCCCAATCATTTTCATCAACCGGATCTTCAATAGAAATTATTGGATATTTATCAAGTAATGTTTGATAATAATCTACAAGTTCATCTGTTGTTAACTTCAACCCAGCACCCTTTAAATTATAAATTCCATTTTCATAAAATTCACTAGCCGCCACATCTAAAGCAAAATTAACATCTTTTCCAGGAATATAACCAGCCTTTGAGATAGCTTTCATAATCATATCCAAAGCCTCTTCATTAGTAGATAAATTAGGAGCAAATCCCCCCTCATCACCAACACCAGTATTATAACCATTTTTATTTAAAACATTTTTTAAATTATGAAACACCTCACTACCAATTCTTAATCTTTCCTTAAAAGTATTAGCATTTGGTACAATCATAAATTCCTGAAAATCTAATCCATTATCAGCATGCATACCACCATTTAAAATATTCATCATTGGTCTTGGAAGACTATAACTATCACCAACAAATTTATAAAGTGGCATATTTTTACTCAAAGCTGCCGCTTTTAAATTAGCCAAAGAAATTCCAAGTATAGCATTAGCGCCATATTTTTCCTTATTTTCCGTTCCATCTAAATCAATTAAAGCCTTATCTATAAGTTTTTGATTATCACATTCCATACCAATTACTGCATATTTTAAAACATTATTAACATTATAAACAGCCTTTAAAACACCTTTACCCATATATCGATTCTTATCGCCATCTCTAAGTTCTAAAGCCTCCCTTGTTCCAGTTGAAGCTCCAGAAGGAACAGCAGCTCTTCCTAAAATACCATTTTCTAAAATAACATCAACCTCAACAGTAGGATTTCCTCTAGAATCCAATATCTCTCTTGCTTTAACATCTTTAATTTTTGACATGTTTATCACTCCTCTCAAGCAAGTTATACTTTTCAACGCATAAACAATAATTAGTTAAATTTTCCATATATTCACTACTATGACTTTTAATAAATTCACGATTAGCCTTTATAAGTAAAAGTTTATAATTCATCCAAAAATCACAATCATATTCTATTGTTCCTAAAACATGTGGCCCCCTTAATTCCGGCACACCCTTAGGTGGAATATAAAAAATATCTTTAGCCATTATTCTTTCCTTTGTTTGATAAGAAATAGCATAATTTCTCGAAGTTATCTTACTTGTAAAAAAATCACCATTAAATATCAAATTCAACTTATCCAAAGCTGCCGCACAATCATCCTTAGCTTCTTTTATAACCTCATCATTACCAGGACCATATGGATTAAATTTTTTATTCAATATTTTTTTAAAAATCGTAAAATTTATAATATCATCCATAGTACCATCTAAAAGATTTTGATTATAAAAATAATTAAATATTTCATCGAAATCATCTTTAAACATATTTTCATACATAGTTATATCATTAATAAGTTCATCACGTTCATCACCCATATGTTACCTCCATATACTATCTAATTATAACATTTTCTAGAAAAAACGTAAAATATATTGTATTTTTTTTTAATATATAGTATAATCAAATTGTCATTTGAGTTGTCTCCGTAGCTCAGCTGGATAGAGCAACGCCCTTCTAAGGCGTGGGTCGCGAGTTCGAATCTCTCCGGGGACGCCATTTAGATATTAAAAAGTTTTGAGTTTTCAAAACTTTTTTTATAGAAAATTTAATAAAAATACATCATTTAAAACTTAGTTGCCCCAATGTTCAACTATTTTTTTATTTTAAAACAATGTTTAAATTACCTATTATATCAATCCATTTTTTAGCACCCAAAAAAAACACTTTTTGTGTTTTTTTCATTAAAAATACTATATTTTTTTTGTATAATCACATTCACTACATTTAATAATATCTTTTTTTTCAGTAAGCATTGCCCCACATTCTGGACACTTCTGGCCAATCGGTTTATCCCAGTAAGCCGTTTTACATTTTGGATAATTATCACACCCATAAAATATTTTACCACGTCTTGTTGTTTTTTCAATTATTTTACCATCACAATTTGGGCAATCACATATTACTGTATTTTCTTTTTTTTCTGCTTTAATATACTTGCATTCTGGAAAATTACTACAGGCCACAAACGAACCATACTTACCTTTTCTAATTACTAAATCATGGCCACATTCTGGACACTTCTCTCCAGTCTTTTCAGCTTCTTTTTTAGGTAACTTATCAAAAGCCTCCTTCACAGCCGGTTCAAAATCCTTATAAAATTTTTCCAATACTTCATACCAAATTTCTTTGCCATCAGCAATTTTATCTAAATCATCTTCCATATTAGCAGTATACTCAACATTAATAAGGTGATTAAAACATTCTTGTAATTTATCAGTAACTTCTATACCAGTTTCCGTTGGAATAAATTTTCTATCAACCAAATTAACATAACCTCTATTTTTAATGTTATCGATAATAGTCGCATAAGTACTTGGTCTACCAATACCAAGGTTATCCATCTCCTTAATAAGTTTTGCCTCAGTATAACGAGCAGGTGGTTCTGTAAAATGTTGTGAAGAAACTATATCATTTGCTACAATTACATTTGATTTATACTCATCAAATGGTGGTAAAGTACTATCTTTAATATCTTCATAATCACTATAAACCTTCAAATAACCATCAAAAATAATAACTTGCCCAGTTGCTTTAAAATTATAATCTTTATTATTTAAAATAACCGTTGTTGCCTCAGTCTTAGCCGGAGCCATTAAACTAGCAAGAGTTCTATAATAAATCAATCTATATAATTTAAATTCATCGTCAGTCAAATATGGTTTTACACTTTCTGGTGTTCTTTTTATACTAGTTGGTCTTATTGCCTCATGAGCATCTTGAACATTCTCGGTCTTTTTGCTTTTCTTAACAGCACCAGTATATTCGCTACCATACTTATTTTCAATAAATTTATACGTTTCTGCCACAAATTCATTAGAAAGTCTAATTGAATCAGTACGCATATAAGTAATCAAACCAGATGTTTCTCCGCCCAAATCCATACCTTCATATAACTTTTGAGCAACACTCATCGTTTTTTTAGATGAAAATCTTAATTTATTAGAAGCAGCTTGTTGAAGTGTACTTGTTGTAAATGGTGGTTTAGAAGATTTATTTTTATTTTTCTTATCAGTAGAAACTATTTCAAAAGCTTTAGTTAATTTATTTAAAACCTCATTAGCCTCATTTTCATCTTTAACCACAATTTTTTTATTTTTATAAGCAAATAAATCAGCATCAAAATCATTAAAATTAGCCGTTATTGTCCAATATTCTTCTGAAATAAATGCTTGTATTTCTCTTTCTTTATCAACAATAAGTTTCAAAGCAACACTTTGAACACGTCCCGCTGAAGAACCATCAGTTTTAGATTGAATTAATTTACTCAATCTAAAACCAATTATTCTATCTAAAATTCTCCTTGTTTCCTGACTATTTACTAAATTTTGATCAATTTTACCTTCATGTTTCATAGAATCAAGAACCGTATTTTTAGTAATTTCATTAAAAGTTACTCTACTATAAGGTTTATCCTTTAACCCCAAACAATCATATAAATGCCACGCAATAGCCTCTCCTTCACGATCGGGATCGGTTGCAAGATAAACTTTATCAACTTTTTTAGTTTCTTTTTTTAACTCATCTATTACACTTTTCTTACCTTTTATAGTTTTATAATCAGGCTTAAAATGATCTTCAATATCAACTCCTAATCCATATTTACCCTTAGTTGAAAGATCTCTAATATGTCCCTTCGAAGAAGATACAATATAATCACTACCTAAATATTTACTAATAGATTTTACCTTTGTTGGAGACTCCACAATTACTAAACTCTTCCCCATAATCAACCTCCTTTAAAAACTAATATATCTTATACACTAAAGTTTTATAAATGTCAATTAATTTAATTAAACAAAAAAAGCTATAATCAACTTATAACTTCAATTATTAATTTATTTTTTAAGGCTTTTTCAAAAGAAAATTCAAAACAAGATATTAACTCATCAACATTTATTTGTTTTTCATTATAATATATTTTAGCAAGTACATCATTCTTATCTACATAATCGCCAACTTTAGCATTTAAAACAATACCAACTGAAAGATCAATCACATCATCTTTTGTCAATCTACCAGCCCCAAGTTCTCTAGCTAATTTACCAATTTTCAAAGCATCTATTTTTTTGATATAACCTGAGCAAGGTGATAAAACTTCCTCTACATTACTAGCTACTGATATACTGCTTATATCACCTTGTTGATATTTAACCCATTGTAAAAACTTTTGATAAGCATATCCATTATATAAATTATCTGTAACTTTTTTCAAAGCCTCTTCTAAAGAAATATTTAACCCTAATGATACCATTAAAGAACCTAATTTTAAAACTAACTTAGTTAAATCTTCAGGACCTTTTCCTTTTAAAGTATCTATAGCTTCCAATACTTCAACAGCATTTCCAACTGCAAAGCCAAGTGGTTGATCCATATCTGTCAAAACGCAAACAGTCTTCTTTTCATGACTATTTCCAATTTTAACCATCAAATTAGCTAACTTATTAGCATCTTCTAAATTATCAACTAAAGCTCCCTTGCCAACCTTTAAATCAATAACAATCTTACAAGCACCACTAGCCAATTTTTTACTCATAATACTTGAAGCAATTAAATCAATAGAATCAACTGTTCCCGTTACATCTCTTAAAGCATAAATTTTTTTATCAGCAGGAACCAAATTACCCATTTGTCCAACCAAAGCCAATCCAATATCATCAACCTGTCTTTTAAATTTATCCAAAGTCATAGAAGTTTTAAAGCCTTTAATTGATTCCAACTTATCAATAGTTCCCCCAGTATGACCTAAACCACGACCACTCATTTTAGCCACTTTAACTCCACAAGATGCAACCAAGGGCGCTAACACAATAGTCGTTTTATCACCAACACCACCAGTTGAATGTTTATCAACAATGTTATTACCCAAATCAAGAATTTCACCACTATGAAGCATAATGTTTGTTAAATCTATTGTTTCACGTTCTGAAAGGCCTAATAAATCAATTTCCGTTAAAAAAGCTGACATCTGATAATCTTTAATAAAACCATCCAAAAAACCATCAACTACAAACTTTAACTCATCATAAGTTAACTCTTGCTTTTTCTCTTTCTTATCAATAATATCTAATATATTCATAAAACCTCCCTATATTACATATATACTATAGCAAAACTTTTAATTATTGACAATAAAAAGCTTAATACATAAAATGCTTAATAATAAATTATATTAAAGGTTAAATTTAAAATTTTACTAAAATGTAAACAAATCGTTATCCAAAGAACTCATTTCAGGATTATATAATCTTTTATAAAGTGAAGATGTTTTTAACAATTCCTTATGATTTCCACTAGCTAATATTTTACCATTATCAATCAAATAAATGATATCAGAATCCATAATTGTAGATAATCTATGAGCAACAATAATTATCGTATGTGTACCAACAAGATTATCTATTGTTTTCTTAATATACTCTTGTGACTCATTATCTAAAGCTGATGTTGCCTCATCAAATAATATTACTTTGGCATTTTTTAATAAAGTTCTTGCAATTGCAATTCTTTGTTTTTGACCACCAGATAAATTTACACCACCTTCACCAATTACAGTATTATATTTTTTAGGTAATGACATAATATAATCATCTATGTATGCTTTTTTGCATACTTCTCTAACTTCTTCTAAAGTAGCATCACCTTTAACCATTTTAAAATTTTCTATAATACTTTGATTAAAAAGATATGGATTTTGACGAATTATTGAAATATTTTTTCTTAAATTATCTTCTGTTAAATCTTTAATATCAATATCATTTATTTTAATTTCGCCTAAAGATGCATCAAAATATCTCATTAAAAGATTAAATATTGTTGACTTACCTTGGCCAGACTTTCCAACAATAGCAATTTTTTTATTCGGAAGTAATTGCATTGTTAATCCATTTAAAATATAATCTTCGTCTTTTCTATATTTAAATTTTACATCATTAAATATTATTTTTATTTTATCATCATTAATTTCTTTTGTTCCAAACTTTTCATCTTTATATAACCGGTTATTAACTAATTCATCAATTCTTTTTAAAGATACAACAACTTTATTATAATTAATTCCAAAATTAGATAAATTTTCAATAACACCATCAAATCTCCATATTAATGTTTGAATTACTAAAAATAATTTTATATCAATATCTCCTTTGAAAACTAATAAACCCAAAGTTAAAAATATAATAAACTCAATTGTAAAATATACAAAATTGTTAACACCATAATATATATTTTCATCATTAGCTATTTTTCTTTGCTTATAATTAATATTCTCTATTATTTTTAACATTCTAAAACTAGCGGTATCTTTGATTCCCAATGCTTTTATTTCTCTAATACCATTAATATCCTCAGTAGCATTTTTAGATAATTTATCACTTTCTTTACTAATTTCTTCTTGAGCTTTTTTAACTTTTGGATAATAAATATTAGCTAAGATATACATTATTACTCCAAGTATTATAAATTCTAAGCCAACAAAAATTGAAACATAAAATGAATAAATTAATATTACTACAGCAGTTATAAATCTTGAAGATAAATCAATTATTCCTTTCAAAAGTGATATAATTTTTTCCAAATCATTATTCAATCTATTGGTCAATTCCCCAACACCCATATCTTCAAACGCAATAGCTGGTAAATTTAATATTTTATTATATAAATCTATTTGCCCATTTTTAATAAAATACTTCTCTAATTTATTATAAAGTAAATCCTGAATTGTACTACAAATAGCCCAAGATAATATATTTGATAAACTAAATAATGCCAAAAATATTATAAAATTAACTTGTTGATTAGTAGTTAAATTATCAACCGTATATGCCCAAAATATAGATGTCAATAAAGGTAATACATTTAATAAAATACTAAATATAACATATAAAATAATTTGTACTACATCATCTTTTAAATATTTTAACATTAGTTTAAAATGTTTTAAATCACTCACAAAAATCACTCCAATACTACATATCTAGCTAATTATAACATAAAAATATCACTCTAAATTATCATTTTTACTATTATAACTTCTAAATTATCATAAATTTTCTCTTCTTAATGCAATTTTTGCAATCATTAAGTAGTAAATATACAAACTGATAAAACTAACTTGTCACCATACCCTAGTTTCTTCCTTAATTAACAAAAAAAATACCAAATTCTTTTAGAATTTGATATTTTTCATATTAAATCCAAGGACTTAAAAGTCTGGACAGATTTTCTAATGGTGCGGGCGAAGGGACTTGAACCCCCATGCCGTAAGGCGCTAGATCCTAAGTCTAGTGCGTCTACCAATTTCGCCACGCCCGCATCAAAATGGTGGACCCTGATGGACTCGAACCATCGACCGTCCGGTTATGAGCCGGATGCTCTAACCAACTGAGCTAAGGGTCCAACTTAAATTGACTTCTATATAATATCACAATAATTAACATTATGCAAGAAGTTAAAAGAACATTTTATACTTTATTTATCATATTTAACAAATTTATCTTAAATTTGTCCTTGTCAGAATGTTCTTTAGAAAGCATTACCCCTTTATAAGTAACAAGTTCTGACTGATGACCTTCACTTAAAATATCCTTAGGTAACAAAGTAACAAGTGAAACACTCTTCTTCTCATCATCAACTTCATAACAAAGTTTTACATCACCATGAACTTTAGCAAATAAAGCATCTGTTGGAAGTTTTACTTCATAACTTTTAATAGCACCATTTTGACTAACAACTGTACCTAAAAACTCCCCAGCTTTTAACTTAGGATAGTATTCGAAATATAATTTTTTAAAAGCAAGCATGTTATATTTTTTTAAAGCACTTTCTAATTTTTTAAATTCATTCTCATTTTGATAACCAAAAACATACTTTTCACTCTCCACAGCCATCAGCCCTTTCTACTATACTACTATTATAATAACATACATAAACATTTAGTACAATTAATCATTACATTTTAGCTAAAATTTGACATCCAGTTGGCAAAAAAACCAGGTTTTTACCCAGTTTTTCCCGTTTTCACATAGCCTTGTTTAATTAATTCATCATCATCGCAATCAGCCCACTTAGTATCAGTTTGACCAGAGATAACATCTCTATAACGATAATAAACAACTTTTTTATAAACCGCCTCATCACTATAACTTACTAAAGTCTTTCGGCAATTAACCATCGATTTATAACTACCAGCATTATTATAACCAACTGCACATACATATATAATCTCACCATTATAATTCATTTTAACAGCTGGCTGCTCTAAAACATTGCTATGAGTAACCCTTCTAGTTCCACTTTGAACTTTGCTTACTTTTGTTTCAACTTGATTAGTACTAGTTTTTTCTATTTTCTGAGTACTCCAACTTGACCATTCACCATAGGCCGAAGCATCGTCAAGATTTTTTAAAAATTCGCACCTTGCGGTGCTGGTACTGGGAAACGATGTATCATCAAGACCCATATGAAGAACAATATAATCGGTTTTATCACTACAAGATAAATTAACCTTCATTGTATACTCGTCAGTACCTCTTTCAACCTCAATATAAGATTTTTTTAAATTACAAGCTTTCTTATTACTATCCGAAAACTTAACAAGCATTTTTTTATTATACATCTCACCTAAAGTAAGAACAACTTTACTACCTTCATCTTTAGGTAATCTTGAAGAAGTAAAATAACCACTTCCAGCCGTTGCCATAGCAATCAAATTGCTATTAAAATTATCAACCGAACCAGTTTTGCTATCAACATAATTTTTTACAAACCCCTTAGTTGGAAATAGAATCATCAAAACAAATAAAACTAAAACAACTAATACTATTTTAAAGAAAACAGACCTTAACGTTTGACCATGGCTTTCTCCATCATCGTACATTTTCCATTTCCCCCTTTCAAATATGGTAAATATACTAACACTTTCACTATTTTTTGTCAATCATTTTTTAGCATATCATAAACAATAGCAAGCGCATATTTAAAACTAGATTCACTTTCTATCATCATCATCAAATAACCATACTTCCCTTTTTTAATTGGAGAAGAAAAAATAGATAAATTATCCACAGGAGCCTTTCTACTATTACGTAAAATAGTTTCAATTTCCGCAAGCCTTTGCATTATATCATCAAACTTGTCACCTTTAAAACTAATTACATACCTAAGCATTACAAATGTAATTACATTAAAACCATACTTGTTAAAAAAATAATCATTAAGTAATTTAAACTGTTCACGATACCCATTATAATTGCTTAAAAAACTATAATCATTTTCATATAGCATCATAATAAGCTTAACTAAATCATGTTTTTTATAATTATGTTTTATCCTTGTATAATCAATAGCCTCATCCAAAATATCATAAACAGCGTTTTCAAATTCATACGTAAGTTCATTGTCCAAAAATTCACTATTACTCATATAATCCCCTCTTCTATAACAATTATAACAAATTTAAAAACGAAAAAAAAGAAAAATAATATTCAAAACATTCAAACTACTAAACTTGTCAAATTAAAAAAAAAAAGATATAATGTTATAGTCAGTTTTAACTTTATAAGAAAGGAGTTTATAATGAAGTTTAACAAAAACGAAACCTATGTTTTCGCTTTAGGCGGACTTGGTGAAGTTGGAAAAAATATGTATTGTATAATGCGTAATGATGAAATTATCATCACTGATGCAGGAGTTATATTTCCAGGCGGAGAACTAATGGGAATAGATTATGTAATTCCCGATGTAACCTTTTTAAAACAAAATGAAAGTAAAATTAAAGGACTATTTATAACCCACGGTCACGAAGATCATATCGGCGGAATTCCATTTTTACTTTCAGAAATCAACATTCCTGCCATCTATGCTCCAAATCAAGCAGCAGCATTAATTAGAAAAAAATTAGAAGACAGAAAAATAAAATACAACAATTTATATATTTATAATGAAGATAGTGTCTACAGATTTAAAGAAATGTGGGTAGAATTTTATCGAACAACCCATTCTATTCCTGATTCACACGGAATATGTATTCACACAAAAGATGGAATAATCGTAACAACGGGAGATTTTAAATTTGACTTAACCCCAATTGGTCCTATGGCTGATGTTCAAAAAATAGCTAAATTAGGTTCTGAAGGAGTAACATTACTTCTAAGTGATAGTACAAATGCTATGAATCAAGGCGTAAGTACCAGTGAATCAAAAGTTGACGATGCCCTTGAAGAATTATTTAATAAACATAGCAGTCGTATAATTATTGCCACTTTTGCCTCAAATATTTATAGATTAAAACATATTGTTGACACATGTAAAAGACATGATAGAAAAATAGCTGTATTTGGTAGAAGTATGGAAAATAATATCGAAATATCTATTGAAGGTGGATACATCAAACACAAAGATATCTTTGTATCACCTGAAGAAGCTAACAATCTTCCATCAAATAAAATATGTCTTCTATGTACAGGCTCTCAAGGCGAACCACTAGCTGCTTTAAGTAGAATTGCCAGTGGTACATTTAGACATATAAAATTAAGAAGCGATGATATTGTTGTATTTTCTTCATCAGCAATTCCAGGAAATGCCCTAAGCATATCAAGAACAATAAACAAATTATATTTAAAAGGAATAACCGTATATACAAATACATCATTAAGTGACATTCACGCCAGTGGCCACGGTAATGAAGAAGAATTAAAATGGATGATAAGACTAATAAATCCAAAATATTTTATGCCATTTCATGGTGAATACCGTATGCTTAAAAGACATGCTGATATAGCCCAAGAATGTGATATTCCAAAAGAAAACACCTTTGTTCTATCAAACGGTGATGTTCTTTCAATAAAAAAAGGCATAGTAACTAAAGCCGGACATATTCCTGCTGGTGAAACATATGTTGATGGTAATCGCATCGGGGATGTCAGCAATGCCGTAATGAAAGATCGAAAAATAATGGCTAATGATGGTATTGTTGTTATTATATCTAATCTTGATGTTAAAAGCGGAAAATTATTAACAAATCCTAATATTATTACAAGAGGATTTGTCCTTGTAAATGACAATTTAGATTTACTTAAAAAATTAGAATACTTAGCAAAAGATGCAATAAATAATAAAATTAAAACTGGCTTAAATTATAATGATATAAAAGCTGAGATTATAAATGTTTTAAGTAATTACATAAATTTACATACAGGAAGAAAACCAATAATTTTACCAGTAATTATGAACATAAAAAAAGACGTTAAAACTAATGCATAAACGTCTTTTTTATTTTAAATAAGGCTTTAAAAACTTACCAGTATAACTTTCAGGGCAATCACATACCTCTTCAGGAGTTCCCTTAGTCACAATACTACCTCCGCCATCGCCACCTTCAGGACCCAAATCAATAATATAATCAGCAACTTTTATAACATCTAAATTATGTTCAATAACAAGTACTGTGTCCCCATTATCTACAATCCTATTTAAAATAACTAACAATTTTTTAATATCATCACTATGTAAACCAGTAGTAGGTTCATCTAAAATAAATAAACTTTTTCCAGTCGGTTTTTTCTGAAGCTCTTTAGCAAGTTTTATTCTAGCAGCCTCTCCTCCTGATAAAGTTGGAGCTGGTTGACCCAATTTAATATAAGAAAGCCCAACATCTAAAAGCATCTGTAACTTATTTTTAATCTTTGGAACATTTTCAAAAAATACTATAGCTTCCTCAACTGTCATCTCTAAAACGTCATAAATATTCTTACCTTTATACTTAATTTGTAATGTTTCACTATTATAACGTGTACCATGACAAACCTCACAAGGAACATACACATCAGGTAAAAAATGCATTTCTATTTTTTTAACGCCATCACCGCAGCAAGCCTCACATCTACCACCTTTAACATTAAATGAAAATCTGCCCTTATCATAGCCTTTCATCTTAGCTTCCTTAGTCTCTGTAAAAACATCACGAATATCATCAAAAACACCAGTATAAGTTGCTGGATTACTACGTGGTGTTCTTCCAATAGGAGCTTGCGATATATCAATAATTTTATCAATATTTTCTAATCCTTTAACACTCTTATAAGCACCAGGTTTTTCCTTAGATTTATATAAATTATTAGCCACAACTTTATACAAAATATCATTTACTAAAGTTGATTTGCCACTACCAGAAACACCCGTTACACAAATGAATTTTCCAAGTGGAAATTTAACCTTAATATTTTTCAAATTATTTTCCCTAGCGCCTATAATTTCTAAATATTTTTTATTACCAGCTCTCCTTTTTAAAGGAACATCAATTTTAAGTTCACCAGTCAAATATTTTCCCGTTAAACTATTAGGATTTTTCATAACTTCTGCCGGTGTCCCCTGGGCAATAACTTCACCACCATGAACACCAGCCTTTGGACCAATATCAACTAAATAATCAGCTTGAAGCATCGTATCTGTATCATGCTCAACTACAATCAAAGTATTACCCAAATCACGCATTTTTAAAAGTGAATTAATTAATCTTTGATTATCTCTTTGATGAAGACCAATAGATGGTTCATCTAAAACATACAAAACCCCAGTCAACTGTGAGCCAATTTGTGTAGCCAATCTAATACGCTGTGCCTCACCACCAGATAAAGTTTTAGCTTCACGATCTAAAGTCAAATATTCAAGACCAACATTGATTAAAAAAGAAAGTCGAGAAGAAATTTCTTTAATAATTAATTTAGAAATTTCTCTTTGTTCATCTGATAATTTTAAATTACTTAAAAAATCATACAATTTTTTAATACTTAACTTAGTAACTTCATAAATATTTTTATCATTAATTTTAACAGCTAAAACTCCGTCGTTTAATCTAGCACCATGACACTTTGGGCACTTAAGTTCCGTCATATAATTTTCTATCCAAGCTCTAATCCAACTACTTTTAGTTTCAACATATCTTCTTTCTAAATTATTAATAATACCTTCATAATAACCTTTAGTTGTTCTCGTATTACCAGCTTTTGACATATAATTAAAAGTTAAAAGTTCATTAGACCCATACAAAACAATATCTAGCTCTTCACGAGTCAACTCTTTAATAGGTTTATTCATATCAATATTATGATACTTACAAGCCGTCTCTAAATTAGTATAAGTAATATTATTATCATCACTAACATTAATAGGTGCAATAGCACCTTGATTAATACTTAAATCCTTATTAGGAATAATTAAATCTTCATCTATTTTATATTTAACTCCAAGTCCCTTACATTCAGGGCAAGCTCCCCAAGGTGCATTAAAAGAAAACATTCTAGGCTCAAGTTCAGGCAAAGAAAAATCACACAAAGGACAAGCATAAGTTTCACTAAGTAACATCTCATCCTTACCAACAACATCAATCAACACTTTACCTTTACCTAATTTTGCTGCTGTCTCCATACTTTCAAAAAGTCTACTTCTAATATCTTCTTTTATAATTAAGCGATCAATAACAACTTTAATAATATGCTTTTTATTTTTATCTAAAACAATATCCTCAGATAAATCATATTCCTTATCATCAATAATAACCCTAACATAACCATCTTTTCTTAAAGATAAAAGTAAATCTTTATGAGTTCCTTTTTCTAAAGAAACAATAGGTGCTAAAACTCTTATTTTAGTTCCCTCTTCCAAAGTCATAACGTCATTTACCATCTGCTCTATACTTTGACTACTAATTGGTATATTATGTTTAGGACAATATGGAATACCAATACGTGCAAATAAAAGACGTAAATAATCATATATTTCCGTAACTGTTCCAACCGTACTACGTGGATTTTTATTTGTTGTTTTTTGATCAATACTTATAGCAGGTGATAAACCATCAATACTATCAACATCCGGCTTTTCACTACCACCTAAAAATTGCCTAGCATATGCTGATAAACTTTCAATATATCTTCTTTGTCCTTCCGCATATATCGTATCAAAAGCAAGTGAACTCTTACCACTACCAGAAACACCAGTCATCACAATTAACTTGTTCTTAGGAAGCGTAATATCTATATTTTTTAAATTATTTTCCCTAGCTCCTTTAACAACAATTTTATCCATAACATCACTTCCCTCAGTAAATATTATAACACCGTTGTCAATTTAATCCTTAGGACTAAAAACTAAAGACATAAAAAATGAAAAAAATATAGCAGCACTAATACCAGCAGCCGTCAAATCTAAAGTACCTCCTAAAATACCCATAACACCATCACTTGTATAACCTTGAATAGCACCATGCGTAAGCATATGGCCAAAACTTGTAATTGGAACAAGCGCCCCACCATGAGCCCATAAAACAAATTTATCATATATGTTAAACACATCTAAAAATGCTCCTAAGCAAACAAAAATAACAGTAATATGACCAGGTGTTAATTTAGTTAAATCCAAAACAACTTGTCCTAAAGCACATACTAATCCAGCAAATATAAAAGCATTTAAATAAATCATTCTACCGCCTCCAAACTAACCGCATGACAAATAGCCGGAATAGAAAGCTTCTGATTAACCATACTAGGATTCATTAAAGCCCCCGTAGCTAAAAGAAGAACTCTTTTATATTTACCCTTTTTCATCAAATTAAATATATATGAATAAGTAACTAAACCAGCACAAACCGGTCCACTAGCTCCAGCATAAACTGGTTGCTCTTTTAAATCATAAAGCATAACGCCAGTATCATTATAGTTTTTTAAAATAATATTATATTTATCAGAAACATACTCTTTAAATATATTTTTTCCATAAATTCCAAGATCACCAGTCAACACCAAATCATAATAATCAATATCCCTACCCATA
Source organism: uncultured Bacilli bacterium (assembly GCA_934183155.1). Taxonomy (GTDB): domain Bacteria; phylum Bacillota_I; class Bacilli_A; order RF39; family UBA660; genus Coprosoma. The sequence continues at coordinate 119,602 of CAKPSB010000003.1, forward strand.
TCAATTAAATGACTATTTAATGTTGAAGCTGCAGCCTTTGCCATAACTGCCCCCATATTATAAACATCAAAAATACCAGAATCAATCACCTTGCCTAATGTTCCACTTTCTATTTTAATAGAAGACACCTCTTTTGAAATTAAAGCACATGCCGCCCCAGTTGCTGTAAAAGTTGCCGTTTTTCTCTTAGGTCCACCATATTCAACTGGATATCTATATTGTTTTTCTGCTGCATTATTATGTGATGAAGTAAAAGTAACCACTTTATTATAAAATCCCCCATCAATCAAACTAGCACCTAATATTAAACCAAGCGTACTAATTGAACACGCTGCATATATTCCAATAAAAGGTTTATCATAACACTTCATAGCAAAATTAGAACAAACAATTTGATTAAGCAAATCTCCACCAATAAAAACATCAACATCATTAATATTACTTTTTTTAAACAAAATATCAATGCTTTCTTTAATACTTTTTATCTCAGCCTGTTCCCATGTTTTTTCATTAAAAGCTAAATCTTTATGGCACAAATCAAAATATTTACTAAGCGGTCCTTTAGCTTCGTACGGACCTGTTACCGTTGCCGTTTCATTAATAAAAACATCATTAAACTTATGTGTCATATAAGTCCAACCACCATTCTAATAAAACTAAAAACCATACTACTAACAACACCAAATATAATAACTGCCCCAGATAATTTCAGCATATTGGCCCCTAATCCAGTTACCAATCCCTCTTTTCTATATTCTAAAGCTGCACTCATTGTCGCATGAGCAAAACCGGTTATAGGAATAATAAGCCCACACTTACAAAAATTAACCCATTTATCAAAAAAACCCAAACAAGTAAATAAACAACTTAAAAAAATCAAAGTCACAAGCATACATACTGTTGCATCTTTAAAAGAAATATCTAAAATACAAATATATAAATCAATAAAACCTTGCCCAATTATTCCCATAATACCGCCAGTAATAAAAGACACTATAGCATTAGCTAAAATATTTTCCTTAGGGCTATTCTCATTAACTATTTTTTGATAATTATCCTTCATAATCTCCTCCCAATATTAATATAACCATCATCAAAAAAAAGATACATTTTATTTTTTTATAAATTATCAAAAAAAATTAATGTATCAGTAAAATACAAAAACAACTAATAAATATTAGCTGTTTTTCTATAATTTTTTATTAATCCAATTGATATGGAAAAGTTAACGTTCCATCTCCTGAAAGCATAATATCAGAAGAAAGATAGACAACTGGAGCTATACCACAAGAAGATGCAACTGATGAATCTTCCAAAAGACTACTACGTGTTGCATACACGCCCCTATCAGCATCAGGATCAGAAGATGGAGAATTCATCCAAACACAATAAAGAAATGCTTTATCATCACCAAAACGTAATTTAGCATGTAGCCAATTATATGACATTTCATAACACTGTGAAACAAAACTATAATCTGTCTCTTCTTTACATGCTTCACTTGTGCTGGCTTTTATAAAATCGCTAAGTAACATTAACCCAACTTTACCTTTCCATTTATATGTTGCCTCTTCCGCTAATGTATCTGTTAAACCACTATCACCATAATATCTTATAACCCCAACATTAAACATATGTGTAACTATTTTTGATTTAACACTACTATCTAATGAATTATACCAATCATTATTTAAATATGTATTTAATGTTGCTTCTTTATCTGGAAGATTATAAAGTGTTCCACCTACTTCTCTAGGCATTTTAGTCACATTATTTCCATTTTTATCATATGTAGTTGTCTTACTTCCCCATACTTTACAGCCATGCCCTGAGGTGCAATAGTCTTTCCCATCTGCAGAATATCTAGAATTTTCAACATCAAAAACTTTATTCTTTTAAATTCAAAGGTAGATAATGATATATTGAAAAAATATAATATTTCTCTTTATAAAGATGT